>JABDFB010000013.1:0-32927 GCA_013286765.1 Deltaproteobacteria bacterium | reverse complement strand
ATGTCAATTTGGAGTAACATTGAATCTACAAAAAAGTGTAACCACTGGCTGGCATCTGCCGAGCGAGATTTGATATTTTTCTGTCCGTTACGCAAAGCTAGGTAATATTCGATTTTGTGATCCTCAATAATTTTTTCCAATGAAGCATAGGGCACGTAAGTATAGCCAGCCTGGGCTAGTAGGAGATTTGTTAGGATTCGGCTCATACGGCCATTGCCATCGTGAAAGGGATGGATGGCCAGGAATTCTAATATAAATAGACCAATTACTAGAATGGAATGATGACTACCCTTCTTTTGCTCGGTCTGAGTCCATTCAATTAATTCTCGCATCTCGGATTGAGTGAGATTTGGCGGTGTAGGATCAAAAAGAATTTTCTTTCCGCCTTCCTTGTCAAAGGCAACCACCTGATTAGGTGCATTTTTATAAATGCCGCGACGATGTTTGTCTTTTTCTGAATATTTTAGCAACATGCCGTGTAATTGAAGAATTAATCCCTCTGAGAAATGCATATCGCGATATGAGTCAAAGACCAAACCGATGACATCTGCGTATCCAACGACCTCTTGAGAATCACGATCTTTGAGTTTACTTACGCTAAGTCCTCTTAGCAATCGATCGACATCCTTGTCACTCAGATGGCTCCCTTCAATTCGAGTTGAAGCGCCTGTGGAGGTGATGACGATGCTTTTTTTTAGTCTGCTAAGAGCTTGAGGATTAAGCACAGTGGTTCCTTTCCACCAGCCTTTGAATTCTTCGATTTTGGTAATTTTAGTGAGAAGTGAGTTGATATCTTTCCCTGTAAGCTTATCTAGTCTATAAGTTAACCGGTCTTCCATAACTATATCTGATTATATCTGATTATATCCGATTGTCAATTCCAACAACTACCTATACCCGATTATATCGTATTATATCCAATTAGATTTCCGACCACCTCCGTTTTTAGGAAATAGCTTCGCAATTTAAGGAAATCCTCAACACTCAGTTTGGCTACGACCTCGGCGGTGAGAAGGTTTGAAGAATTTGCCATAGCTAGACCTAGACACATTCAAGCATTCGAAACATAATTGATTCCATGTTGATCAAACTGAACAGGATGGCTCGCACAATCCTCCCCGTTTACGGGGAGGTCGATGAAGGTGTACAGCGACACGTGGTCGCTGTCCCTGCCTGCAAAGAATCTCCCGCCTTTAGGCGGGAGTTCTTTAGAGCCGTCGTGCTTTGTCTGGCGTTGTGTTCAATACTTCCAAGACTCGCTTGGTCAAATGACGGCGAAGCTGAAGAAAAGGAAGATAAGAACCTAGCGGACTTTGCGGAAGTGAGTTGGATGGGTCGGGATGCTCTACAGATAATAAAAAAAGAAGCTGAAAAATTCGAGAAATTAGGAATTCGCTTTAATTCAAGTCGACTCCTATTTGAGTATCCTTGTTCCTAAAAAAGTCGTCGGATGACTTGGCAAACTAGTGGCAAAATCGAGTTGTGTGGGTTAGGAACTCCTGCAGCGGGAGAACCTCAAGTTGTCTGAGATTTTAGTGGTCGGTAATTGTTGTCACGATAGTTTGGTTTTGGAGTCGGGGCCGGTGGTTGAAACCCTGGGTGGAACGGTTTCGTATGTTTCGTCAGTTCTGAAGTTCTTGGGGATGAAGTGCGAAATAGTGTCCAAGGTGGGGCGAGAATTCAAATACCCAGATCGGTTTGACAAAGCATTAATTCAATCACAAACTGCCCCCACAACGGAATTTCAGGCAAGTTTCCGGGAAGGCGAAAGGACACTAAAGCTAGTCCATTGCTGCGAACCGATTTTTCCAGAAGATTTGCCCCATTCGAAATTTAAAGTTGCCTTGGCTGGGGGTGTTGCCGGCGAGGTGCTACCCGAGACCTTGGAAATGCTGGCCCAACGAGCGGAAATTCTTCTCTGTGATATTCAGGGGCTAATTCGAGAATTTGATCAGAATGGTCGCATGTCCTATAGGCGACTCGAAGAGACACGTTATGCGCCACACCTTAGTAGGTTAGATTTCCTAAAGGTAAGCGAAGACGAGGCGCACTGGGTCAATTTGGATCAAATTCGCAAAAGGACTTGTGTTCTGATGACGCGGGGAAATCAAGGATGTACGATAATGACAGCCAATCACGAAATCAACCATCCTGCTTGGCAGCTAAAAGACGGTATGAGAGAAATCGATCCGACCGGAGCGGGAGATTGTTTTCTGGCTGGGTTTGCAGCGGGACTAGTTTACGGATTTTCTTTAGCCGAGTGTGCACAGTTAGGAAATCGTTTTGGAGCAATAGCCGTGAGTAGCCCGGGTGTTCCATCATTTGTAGGGGTAGATCGGTATCACGTGGTGAACATGGGTACGGTCAAAAAATAACGATTGCCTTGTTTTTCGCTAGGGATTGTGCTTCTTTCCTTATAAAGTCTAAACTTTATATCAATTCAATTCAGGCATTAGGCCGCCTTTAAGGAGTGAGAAATGAAGATCTGGAAATATGTGGGATTAGCGCTAACTTGTACCAGTGTAATTGCTGTGCAAAGTCTTGTCAGCAGCACAAAGGTAAATGCAAAGTCTCCCGGAGAAATGAGAATTGGGCTGGTTGATATGCAAAAAACCTTGCAAACCATTGAGGCAGGAAAGAAAGCACGAGCAAAACTTGAGAAAGATTTTAATGCTCGAAGAAAAGAACTCCAGACAGAAGAAGCAGCTATTAAAAAGATGACAGAAGATTTCCAGCTGAAGGCACCCGCGATGAATGATGCGGCCCGAGCAAAAGAAAATCAAAAAATCAGCGAACGAATCTATACCTTTCAACAGAAGACTGCCAAGTCACAAGCCGAAATTCAGCAAGAGCAAAATGAGCTGACGTTACCCCTGATCTCGAAGGCTAAAGTTTCGATTGGAAAGAAAGCCAAGGAAAAAGGGATGAGACTAGTTCTCGATAAGAACGAGAATACCGTTCTTTACTCCCACGAGGAAGACGACATGACTAACGAGGTAATTGCGGACATCAATAAGCAGAACGCCGGCGGATAAATTCGAATATACCGCTAGATTTAAGATCGTAAAAGTGCACTGAGATTCAGCAACTGAGGGAGAGCAGCTGGTGTTTTCTGTTAATGAAATTCTAGAGTGGACTGGAGGGCAAGTAGTTAATTCGGCCGATCTTGAATCTGGGTTGGATCAGATTCGAGTGGACAGCATCTCTCGTTTAGAGCGATCGCAGAATTCTCACTTGGCTTTTTTTTTCTCTAAGAGTTTTCAGAATGAGCTCGCGAGTGCGCATCCGGGTGTTCTGATTACCGGGGATCCGTTTGTGAAACCGCTGAAGGCGGCAGGGCTTCCCTTTTGGAGGAAGTGCGCGGTAATTTCGTGTACGGATCCTTATTACTCAATGGCTGTTCTGTCTCAGAAGTTTGCTGAAGATCGGTCGACCGTTGCGCATTTGAAGACTTTAAAAAATCTGGAAACTCGCGTTCATCCGACCGCAGTAGTGGCGGCTTCTGTCGAACTAGGTCCAGGTGTCGAGATTGGTCCTCACTGTGTTTTGGAGGAAGGTGTTTCCATTGGCGCTCGCACCGTCATCTATCCAGGTTGCACTTTGGGTCCCAACGCACGCGTTGGAGAGGATTGTGTTCTGTTTCCAAGAGTGACTCTTTACGAGTGGACTAAAGTTGGCAATCGGGTTCGGTTGCACTCAGGCGTCGTTTTGGGTGGTGACGGATTCGGCTATGCTCCTAAGATGGTAGAAGGCAAAGTAGTCGGCCACCAAAAAATTTATCATCTCGGCAATGTGGTCATTGGAGACGACGTGGAAATCGGCGCCAACTCAACGGTGGATCGTGGGACGTTTGGGGAAACTAAAATTGCAAGCCAAGTTAAAATTGACAACTTGGTTCAGGTTGGTCACAACGCCAGTGTGGATACAGGTGCGATTATCTGTGGTGGTACCTGTCTGGCGGGCAACGCCAGTGTCGGAAAATTCGCTTATGTGGCCGGGATGGTCGGGATAATCAATCATGTCCACGTTGGGGATGGGGCAAAAGTCGGAGCCTGCAGTTTAGTTTCGCGGGATATCGGTCCTGGTGAAACAGCTGTTGGAAATCCGATCCGAGACCATCGAGCGCATTTTCGCATTCATGCGATGCTAAATAAGTCTTTGGCAGAACGGAGAAAGAAGTAATGTCTAGTTCCGAATCCCCCAAGTACACTTTGGATATTAACGAAATTCAGAACTACTTACCGCATCGGTATCCCTTTCTCTTGGTCGATCGAATTTTGGAAATTCAGCCTGTTGGTGCTTTTGACAGCCCACCGCCTGCTGCTCAACCCGGTACTAAGGTTCTGGGAATAAAAAATGTGAGTATCAACGAGCCCTATTTTCAGGGTCATTTTCCGGGTCGTCCTATTATGCCTGGAGTTCTGATTCTTGAGTCGATGGCTCAAACGGCCAGCTTCTCGGTTTATCCTAGTTTAGCTTCACTTGGGACTGACGTTAAAAGTCAATTTCAGTGTATCTTAGTAGCAGTGGATTCAGTACGATTTAGAAGACCCATTGTTCCCGGTGATACCATGAAAATTCACATCGAAATTAAGAAGTGCCGGGGTAAACTTTGGGAGTTCACCGGCGAAGTGACAGTAGATTCGCATAGAGCGGCAGAAGCAACGATTATGGCACAGCTCACATCTTTGAGAGCCAACTAGTTTAGGTAGGAGAGACAATTAGATGATTCATCCCTCAGCATTTGTGCATCCGGAGGCCCAAATTGATTCTTCAGTAGAAATTGGTCCGTGGTGCACCGTAGGCCCCCATGTAAAAATCGGTAAGGGAACACGATTGATTAGTCATGTCGCGGTGGATGGGTGGACAGAAATTGGTGAAAACAATACGTTCTTTCCCTTCGGTGTGATTGGCGCAATTCCACAAGATCTCAAATACAACGGCGAGGCGACTAAACTCATTATTGGTAACCAAAATACTATACGTGAAGGTGTCACTCTAAACCTGGGAACAGTACAAGGTGGGGGATTGACAAAAGTAGGTGATCATAATCTGCTGATGGCTTACACCCACCTAGGCCATGATTGTATAGTTGGTAATCACTGTGTAATCGCGAATTATGGAGGTTTAGCGGGACATGTGATTCTCGAAGACTATGTCATACTGGGTGGCATGACAGGTGTTTCGCAATACGTTCGTATAGGAACCCATGCCTATATCGGAGGTCAGTCCGGTTTAGAGCGCGACGTACCTCCGTATGTCATAGCGTTAGGCGCCAGGCCGTGCTTACTCAAAGGCGCAAATATCGTTGGCCTGCGCCGACGTGGATTTGTGGCTGATCGAATTCAGAAAATTAACGAGGCAATTAAACTCTGGGTGAGAACGGACATTCAGAAGGAACAGTGCCTCCTCGAAATTGAATCACAGTACGGAGAGCTTCCCGAGATTCAGAATTTTATCCAGTTCATTCGAAAAAGTGAAACGGGAGTCGTTCGTCAGTGAGGATTTTGATTTCTGCTGCGGAAACTTCATCGGACAATCACGGTGCGGAGTTATTAAAGGCGATTCGCAGGGAGATCCCATCTGACATAAAACTCGAGGCTTTTGGAATTGGCGGACCAAAGCTGCAAGCGGCGGGTTTGGAAGCCATCGTCGATGCCCGTGAGCTCTTAGCCATGGGGTTTATCGAAGCCGTTGGACATTTGCCGAAACTCTATTCCTCGTTGAAGAAGATGAAGAAGGCGGTTCGTAAGAGCAAGCCTGATCTAGCGATTGTTATCGATTATCCGGAATTTCATTTTCGGCTAGCGAAGTTTCTGAGGGGAATCGATGTTCCGGTGGTCTACTATATTCCTCCGAAAGTTTGGGTCTGGCGAAAAGGTAGAATTAAAAAACTGCAGGCGTATTTTAAGAAAATCCTGTGCATCCTCCCATTTGAATCCGATTTCTACAAAGAGTCGGGCGTCTTCGTAACATATGTTGGCAACCCACTTGTAGACGAATTGCCTCTTTCTCTTACGCGGCATCAGGCGCGAGAAGCTCTAGGGCTAAAAGACTCCGATCGCTGTATAGTTATGATGCCGGGGAGTCGAAAGTCTGAGATCAAACAACATCTAATGTTGATGCTAGAAACAGCGGCCACCGCCGCGTCTTTTTTAACTCGGACCTCAAGCCTGAACCCAATTGTAGAAAGATCGCCTTTTCAGGTTCTGGTTCCCGTGCCGACGACCCTGTCCATCGAAGCAATTCAAACTGCGATCCAAAAAACAATAGACGTTTGGAAAATCACCAAACCCGCTTTAGTTTCAGCAATAAATGTCAGAGTTTTTCATGGAAAATCCAATGAATGTCTGGTTGCCGCCGACGTCGGGCTGATCAAGTCAGGAACTTCGACTCTGGAAGCCGGCCTGCTAAAATGCCCTCACGTGGTAGTTTATAAACCTAGTCGAACGACTGCTTGGATATTCAAGAATCTGATTCGATACCAAGGTCCGGTGGGGCTAGTAAATTTAGTAGCTGCTTGGGATAAGAGCGATTCTGAGCGGCAAAGTCCAGAGGAAAACCCCGGACAAAATAATGATCTTTTAGTGCGTGAAATCCTCTGCGAACAGGTCACGCTAGAAAGCCTGAGTGACGAAGTAGTCGCCCTTTTTAGGGATGAAAATAAGAGGAAAAAAATGAAAGACGGATTTAATCGACTCAGAGAAAAAATGGAAATAGGGGGGGTGAGTCCAAGTCTAACGGCAGCTCGGGAAATTCTCTCTTGGAAACAATAAAGACGCCTTTTTTCTGGCTCTTTTCAATCATCTGGTCCGTTATTAATTGCCTCAATCGGGGCCTGATTAAAATCGGAATCACAAAACCAATACGGTTGGAATCACAAGTTATCAGCGTTGGTAATATTCAGGCCGGTGGTTCGGGAAAAACTCCGCTAATTGCCCTGATTGCTGAGCAGGCGCATCAGAGGGGGCTCTCGGTGTGTATCCTTACACGAGGTTATCACAGCGCTTGGGAAAAACATGGGGGTATTATTCACCCTGGAAGCGACGAGATGGATCCGTCCGTTTGCGGTGATGAGCCTGCGCTTTTACACAAACTATGTCCGTTTGCAACGATTGGTGTTGGAAAAAATCGGGTAAAACAATATCGAGCCGTCCAAGCAGAAAAAAAAATAGATTTAGTTTTATTAGATGATGGATTTCAAAATCGAAAAATTATTAAAGACCTCGATATTGTCGCTTGGACATCGGCCAAACCGGGGCAACGGTTATTTCGAGAATTTGAATCATCGCTAAAGCGTGCCGATTTGGTGGTCTGGACGAAAGGGTGTCGGCCGCCACCTGCGCTGACTTCGCAACCGGTAGTTAAAATTTCCTATGACCTCTCAGGCGCGCCGAATTATTCACCAGATTCTTTTAAAGCCCCTTTACCATTGTGGCTGATTACGGGCGTTGCAGATCCCCGTTCTGTACGTGAACTTCTCGTGAAATCTGGATATTCCGTTACAAAACATACTGTCTATCGGGATCATTTTCGATATTCATCTTCTCTCATTAAACAGACATTAAACAAAGCTTCACAAGAAAACTTGCGAGTAGCGCTCACAGGCAAAGACTGGGTAAAATGGAAATCCCAGGGGTTTGATCTGGTAAAGTCGCCAGATGTTGACGTCATGGTTTTTGAGCCGAAGATACGATTTGAAAAAGGAATGGAAATTTGGAATCGCGTTTTGTGGAACGAGTAGTCATTCTTATTCTAAAAACGATGGGAACCTTCTATTACTATTCCCCACGCAGGGTGCAACTTTTTTTGGGCAATCTGCTAGGCCGGACTCTTTTTCTCATTCGGCTTCGAAAAAAAATCGTTGATTTGAATTTGGAGACAGCTTTTCCAGGTGACCGAAACTTTCACAAGAAATTAGCACGCGATTTTTACAAACACCTGGGAAATCTTGCATTCGAAGTTCTATTGGTTCCCAAATTAGGTAAATCCGAGAGTCGGTTAAAACACTTTGTTAAAGAGGTTGCGGTTTTTGAAGGAGTCGAGAATTTACACGCTGCAAAGCAACTAGGCCGTGGTGTTATCTATCTTGCCAGTCATCTTGGTAACTGGGAAATTATGGCCGCAATCGCCGGCGTCTTCGCTCATGACGACTTGATGCTGGTAACAAAGACACTCAAACCGAGCTGGCTCCACCGGGCTATTGAGTCTGGCCGTTTAGATTATGATGTCAAAGCGACCTACGAACCGCGGACACTCAAAGATGTTTTGTCTCATTTGAGAAAAAATGGGTCTGTAGGTTTTGTTTTGGACCAGTATGTTGGGCCTCCAGTAGGAGTGCGTGTTCCTTTTTTTGGAAAACCTGTCGGAACATCGTTGGCCGTTGCCATGATCGCAAAGAGAACAGGAGCGCCTGTTTTGCCAGTTGAAAATTTTCGACGAAAAGATGGCCGTTGGATCGTAAAAATTCATCCGCCCCTCCCATGGAAAGAACATAGTGATCACCATCATGAATTGGCGCTGAATACGGCCGAGTATTCCCAGGAATTAGAGAAACATATTCGCCGACACCCCGAGCAATGGTTGTGGATTCATCGTCGGTTCAAAGGAAGTCTTTTGCCGTTACGTGAAGGAGAGTGGGAGGACCCACGTCCTCGCCAGTGAAAGTAGTTCCCGGTGAGTTATTTCGCGAGAGCAGACATCCTTTCTTTCACAACTCGCGAGCTCTCCAGTGGAGAGCCGCGCCTCCTTAATTTAAGAAGTCTTAAGACGCCATTCATGGCTGTTGCGAATCTCGCGAAATAACACGCCGAGAATTCCCTTCACCGGCGGTATCAGTGGTACTTCCAGGTTCACCGAGAAACGCTGCAATTGAGGGGGGTATACCATCGACAATCTCCCAATTTTCCCCTAGACTGTGAAAATGTTTTCCAAAAATAATCAGCATCTCATCGGTTTTGTCTTCGGCGGTATTTTTCTTTTAGGGTGTGGTGGTGCCTGTGTCAGCAAGAGTGTGAAGAACATTCCTTTGAACCAGGAATTGCCTACCGAGCTTACCCAGGAGTATAAAAAGAAATTTGAAGTGAAGGAGACAAAAGAAAGCCCGATTCCACCCGAGAATAATTCTAAGAAAAAGCATCCGGTCCGCGCTTCGAAGAAAGATAAGAAACAAAAAGAGCCATTTGCTTATATCTCCCGGAGGCCTGCAAAAGATCCCATTTGGGTAGGGGAGAAGTTTACCTATTCGATATCTTATTTCGGTATAAAAGCAGGTGACCTGATTTTAGAGACGATGCCGTATAAACTCATCAACAATCGAAAAGTCTACCACGTGAGAGGGTTGGCCCATAGTTCCGCCCTTTTTAGCCTATTTTATCGCCTCGACGATATGGTGGAGACTTTCTTTGACTATGAAGGATTGTTCTCCCATCGATTTCATGTGCTTTTAGATGAAACAAAACAGGAGCGAGACTCGTTGGAACTCAATGATTCCGAAAAGAAACAGACATTCTATTGGAATCGATGGAACCATAAAGAAAAGGGATATTCGGAAGTGAGAACCTTTGGTACGATTAAACCTTTTCCACAGGACAGCGTTTCGGCACTCTACTATCTGAGAACGATTCCTTTAACAGTGGGGGCTGAAGTTTCTGTCCCTCTTGTATCGGAAGGGAAAAATCTGGAAGCGGTCTGTAAGGTTCTTCGCAGGGAGGAAATCAAATCACCTTTAGGCAAAGTGCAAGCCCTTGTGCTTCAGCCCGATATAAAATATGAGGGCGTGCTGAAGAAAGCCGGGGAGAGTTTCTTGTGGCTTTCGGATGATGATCGCAAGATCCCACTTCGGCTTGAAGCAAAAGTTCGCGTGGGGACTGTCACAGCCACTCTGAAAGAAGTGGAGTTAGGTACACCACCACAGGTCCAGTCGCTTGGGAATGCGAGTGAGAAGTTAGAAACGGTTAAAACCATTAATTAAAAGTAAATAAAAAATATAAGTAATGTAAGTAAAGTAGGTCATGAAGAATCCAGAAAAGATTTTAGTGAGAGCGCCGAACTGGATCGGGGATCAGGTCTTAGCCTATCCCTTCTTTCACTATTTGCGGGCGGCATATCCTGGTTCGCACATTACCGTTTCTTGCGTACCTTGGGTTCAATCCGTCCAATTTAGAAATTTGGTGGATAGTGTCCGCATATTGCCCAAAATTGAAAATCATGGTTTTATTTCGAAGTGGAAAAAACTTGAGGCCAGTGCTGAGGGACTAAGGGAGAATGGACCCTGGGATTTAGGGATTATTTTGCCTCATTCCCTTTCATCGGCTTGGGTAATGTTTCGTGCAGGTGTAAAGGTTCGGCGCGGATATCGGATGGATGGACGTGGAATGTTACTGAATCAGTCTTTAGCAGCAGATTCAATCAAGAATCTTCATCGTTCGAAGGCTTATCTTGCATTGGTATCGCCGGATATCGCGGAAAAAAATGAGCACTCTCTATCAGATGTTCTCGATGCGTTTGATGCAGCAAAAGCCTGGACAGGAGAACGCACTCTAGAACCCCCTGACGAGCCTTACTGGATCCTTGCTCCGGGTTCTAATGCAGAATCTCGTCGATGGTCGGCTCAACAGTTCATTGAGCTGGCGCGCCTAGTTTTAGCGGAGACCGGTTTATGTGGAGTTATCGTGGGAGGCGCGGCGGAATCGCAGATTGCTCAACGAATCGTTCAAGAGTCTTCGGCACTGCTAGGTGCAAAATTAGGTGCAAAGTTTTTGGATTGGACAAACCGGGGTTCGCCCGCTTCTTTATGGAAACTATTCAATAAAGCTAAATTTTCAGTGTGTAATGATTCGGGCCTCGCTCACGTCGCTTCCCTTTGCGGGAGTCCTGTTTGGATTGTTTGGGGAGCGGGAAATCCGTCTCGAACGAGGCCTATTGGTCCAGGCAAGACCCATCTGGTTTTAAATCCAGTCGAGTGTTGGCCCTGCGAGCGAAACTCCTGCACTCAGCCGGATCATTCGAAATTCGCGTGTTTAAAAGGAATTCGTGCGGAAGCAGTCTGGAAGGAGATTAAAACTGAAATCTGGCCCAAATGAGGAAGTCGCTCCTCTTACACTATTGGTGGATTCGCTTAAAGACAGGCTGAACAGTGCGAGCGTATGTCTTTCCTGGTCTTGGGGCGGGCTTGAAAAAGTAGCCGTACAAGACGCGATGGATTTATCTTCGCTGGGATTCAAAACCCGATTTCTGTGTATCCGGGAGAGCCCAGTGTATCAGGCTCTTGTAGGCAGCAAGAATCCGATGGAAGTGATTCCTGTCGATTTTGCTCCGAAAAACTATTTTGATTTTAAGATGAGACGGGTGATTCACCAGCTGGTGGATGATGGTACCAACCTGATCCATACCCACCAAACTTCCATTCTGGGTTCGATTTCGCCATGGTTGATGAATCGACCCCGCGTCAGTCTGGTTGCCACTCGGCATATCATGAACAATCATAACAAGAAGGACTTCTTCCATCGGGCGATTTACCGGCGGTTGGATGCCCTCATCGTGATGAGTGAGACATTGCGGCGGAACGTCCTAGAAACGCATGCGATCAGAGAAAAAAAAGTCAAAGTGATTCATTTAGGCCTGGACTTCAATGTTTTTGATCCAGTCCACGTCCAAGGTCAAACTCAACGAAATAAGTGGGGTATTAGTTCCAATACTACCCTGATCGGATTGGTGGGACGGATTGATCCGGCAAAAGGGCAGGCGACCTTTATCAAATCTGCCGCAGGATTGCTTAAGAGTGCGAAATTGAACGAGAATCTCAAGTTTATCATTATCGGCGAAGAAACGTTGGGAGCCTCTGGGCAGTATTTAGAGGAATTGAAGCAGATGATTGCTCAATTCAGGATAGGGGATTCCATCCTATTTTCTGGCTATCAAGATAATGTTCCCGAAATTATGAAGGCTTTGGATATTTTTGTCATGCCGTCGCGTCAGGAGGCCTTTGGACTGGTGGCCATTGAAGCCATGTCGATGGAGTGTCCAATAATTATTTCCCGGGGGGGCAGTGCAGAAGAAATTGTCGGACAGGAGGAATTTGGTCTACTAGTTCGGCCAGAGGATGCCTTCGATTTGCAACAAAAAATTCGGTATCTACTTGATTATCCAGAGGAACGGACTAAAATGGCCCGCAGAGCAAGACAGAATGTCTTAGCGCAGTATGATAAGAACAAGCGGATTGCTAAGACACTGAGTCTTTACGAACGCTCTCTTAGATTGCATAGAATCGTTTAGATGGTATAGTCCCAAGTCGGAAACCGGTGTTGACAAAGAGTGTTTACGTCTCTATACCTTATTTCCAAACGGGCAATTCCGTTTTACGGTTTCTGCCGGGTGAGCGCTCAATAGTACTGCTTTGCGGTGCTGAGCGCCCCCAAAAAGTGAATGACCCTAGGTCGTTTAGATGCGCAAATAGTGCGCCCTAACGGAATAGGAAGAGAAAGGTCCTTATAGTAATTATGGTTGGTAAGCAAGCTGCAGGCGCGGAGGCATCCAAGAAAACTCAGCCTCTCCCAAAGAATCAGAATTGGATGAATGAGTTTTCTTCTTATTCGGGTCCTGAAGAAAAATCGGTTGATCTAGATGAAGCTGAAGAGAATTTCGCAGAGTTATTCGAAGCTTCACAAAAACAGCAGGAAATCAAAGAAGGTGAAGTCATCGACGGAACCGTGGTTTCCGTTGGTCCTGAATTCGTGACCGTGGACATTGGCTATAAATGTGAAGGTTTAGTCCCGATTCAAGAATTCAAGGACGCTCATGGTGTCGCTCATGTCAATGTGGGCGATGTTGTCAGTGTCTACCTCGAGCGTATGGAAATGGAAAATGGCTTCATGCTCTTGTCGAAAGACAAGGCTGAAATCATTCGCGCTTGGGATGAAATTTCGCAAGCATGCGAAAAAGATCAGCTAGTTGAAGGCACGGTCATCGCCAAAGTTAAGGGCGGCCTGTCTGTCGATATCGGCGTAAAGGCCTTTTTGCCTGGCAGCCAGATCGATACTAAGCCGGTTAAGAATCTCGACAAATTTGTCGGCAAGAAACTTAAATTCAAAATTATTAAGTTCAATAAAAAGCGCGGAAATATTGTGCTTTCTCGTCGGGCAGTGGTTGCTCAAGAGCGAGAAATGCAACGTGCTGAGACTTTGGCAAATCTCCAAGAAGGTGCCATCGTTACCGGAATCGTTAAGAATATTACCGAATACGGTGCGTTTATTGACTTAGGCGGAATGGATGGCCTGCTCCATATTACAGATATGTCCTGGGGCAGAATCAAGCATCCGAGCGAACTTTTCTCAGTCGGCGATGAGATTAAGGTGAAAATTCTTAAGTATGATCGCGATAAAGAACGTGTTTCGCTAGGCCTTAAACAAGTTTCGCCAAACCCATGGGATGAAGCAGAATATAAATTCCCAGTCGGCGTTAAGGTGAAGGGCAAAGTCGTGAGTGTGAAGGACTACGGCGCTTTTGTAGAACTCGAAGATGGCGTCGAAGGTCTGATCCATGTCTCTGAAATGTCCTGGACTGAGAGAGTCAAGCATCCTTCGAAGCTGATCAATGTTGGCGACGAAGTCGAATGCAAAGTTCTGGAAGTTGATTCTAAGAATAAGCGAATCAGCCTTGGCTTGAAACAACTCCAAGAAAATCCATGGGATGTTCTGGAAGTGCGTTACCCAGTTGGAACGATTGTCGAAGGCGAAGTGAAGTCAGTGACCGATTTCGGTGTCTTTGTTGACATCGGAATGGGCATCGATGGCTTGGTGCATGTGAGCGACATTGCCTGGACAAAGAAATTTGCGCATCCTTCTGAGAAGTATAAGAAGAGTGATCAAGTTCGTGCAGTGGTTTTGGGTATTGATAAGGGTTCTGAGAAATTCTCGCTCGGCATTAAACAGCTGGAGCGCGATCCTTGGGAGAATATCAAGTCCCGTTACCGTCAAGGTCAGGCAATTGATGGCTTGGTCACTAAGCTTACCGACTTCGGTGCTTTCGTTGAAATTGAAGAAGGCGTAGAAGGTTTGATCTATGTGAGCGAACTTGCCGACCACCGTGTTGAAAAGCCCTCTGATGTGCTGAAGATCGGCGATAAAGTACGTGCCGAAATTCTTTCGATTGAACCGAAAGAACGTCGTATCGGTCTATCGATCAAGCAATTGGGTCGAACCGAAGAACGTGCTAATTACGATCAGTACGTCGGTGAGCGCACCAAAAAGACCTCCATGGGCGACATCTTAGGCGAGAAACTGAAAGCAGCCTTCAAAGGTGGCTCTGGAAGTGGTAGCGGAAACAAAGACGAATCCTGAGAATTCTTCGCCAGATTTGAATCGGAAGATTTAAATGATTCGGGGAATTCTCAAACTGAGGCAAGAGCTCAATGAGTGAACAAAGTCAAAGACGTACTTTAGGCCCATTGGCAATTGTCTTAATTCTGTCGGGTGTATTCTTTACTCTTTTTCTGATGATTTCGGGGGTGATGTTTTTATACAAAGCCCCCGGAAATTCTAATGGCGGAGTTGGTTCAGCCATCTTCGATCGTGAGGGTTACGTCGGTATTGTAGAAGTGAAGGGCGTAATAGTTGACTCGCGAAAAACTCTTAAGAAATTGGATCGTCTTGAAGAAGACGATAGAGTAAAGGCCGTCGTTCTGAGGCTGAATACGCCAGGAGGCGTCGTCGGTCCTTCACAAGAAATTTACGAGGCGGTTAAAGCATTTAAGAAACCGGTAATAGTATCCATGGGGTCGGTTGCGGCCAGTGGGGGATATTATATTGCTGCCGGTGCGCAAAAAATCTTCGCTAACCCCGGGACCATTACTGGATCCATCGGCGTGATTATGGAGTTTGTCAATCTTGAGAGACTTTATGATTGGGCCAAGGTGGAACGTTACTCAGTCAAAACAGGAAAGTTCAAAGACTCCGGAGCTGAATATCGAAAGATGACTCTAGAAGAGCGGCAGCTTTTCCAGGAGATGATTGGCGATGTGCTGGATCAGTTTAAGAAAGCAATCGTCACTGGGCGCAAACTCAGTATGGCTAAGGTCTCAGAATTGGCAGATGGTCGAATTTTCTCTGGTCGGCAGGCAAAGGCAGTAGGGCTCGTGGATGAGTTAGGAACCTTGAGTGATGCCGTCCGAGAGGCCGGTAAACTGGGCGGAATTAAAGGAAAGCCCAAAGCCATTTATATTGAAAAGCAAAGAAAGGGATTAGCTGCCGTTTTACTTGGCGACTCATCCGATGATTCGGATCTGGGCGGCGAGTCGGAATCCCATTTTAGTGGGGCTCTTCAGGGGCTTGCACAGGTTGTAAGGTTCGTTAATATGCTGGGGCAGGAAGCTTCGCCCGTTTCCACCGATTTGATCCCTGGTGCTTACATGATTTTACGGCCGCCAACTTCTGTGCGGTGATTTTAAATGAAATATCCTAGATCCTTAGCAGTTAGAGTTTTAACACGTGTTTTGAGCGAGCAGCAGCCTCTTGACGAGGCGCTGGAGAACGCTTTTGCCGGCCTCGCACCGGCTCAGAAAGCCTGGCTGCAGGAAGTCTGTTCCGGCACCTTGCGGTGGAAAGGCCGACTCGATTTTGCCCTCGACTCTGTTGCTCTTAAGAAAAAACCCTCCGGTTGGCTACGAAAAATTCTACTGATTGCCTGCTATCAAATTATTGTGCAAACGCGAACTGCGGCGGCTGCCGTTGTTTCTGAAACCGTATCAGAAGTGAAAATGCGAGAAGGGGAGGCCCCTGCACGCTTTGCCAATGCCTGTTTGCGAAAAATTACCGAACACGCCACGCAATGGCGGGAGCTGCAGCCGCAAACAGCGGCTGATGCGGCGCTTGCTAGTCTTCCACTTTGGTTGTGGGAGAAATTAGTTGCACAACACGGCTTTGAATGGGCACGCGGCTACGCCCACGCAAGTTTAGAGAGGCCGACCCTTTGGCTACGTGCGCGCGATCCGAACTTTGTGCCTTCCTCGGTTGAGAAAGGGCCTGTGCCTGGATCTTTAAAGGTTCTACAAGGCGGCGCTGTGACCGAGCTCGAAGGCTTTCAAGAGGGGCAGTTTATTGTTCAGGATATTTCCAGCCAAATTCTCGCCGCTGAAATCTACTCTGCCGTGCGCGAAACTCTCGGTCGTAATGATTTCACCATGCTGGATCTTTGCGCCGCACCTGGCGGAAAATCCGTCAGCATGGCCTGGCACGGGGCTCAGGTAACCGCGACCGATCTCTCGGAGAAAAGATTTAAGATTCTTGAAAATACGGTGTCTAGAACCCGGTCCGGCACACCAAATACTGTAAAGCTCGTACCCTGGACTGAAATAAATCATAGTCCCACAACACAGGACCTTATCTGGGTCGATGCTCCCTGCACCGGCACTGGAATTTTACGCCGTCACCCCGACATTCGTTGGCTCAGACAGGAAAAAGAACTCGGTGAGCTCCAAAACACACAGTTGAAATTAATTAAACAAGGCTGGGACAAAGTCGCTCCCGGCGGATTTCTCGCTTATTCCGTTTGTTCTGTACTGAAAGAAGAAGGAACGGAAATTATTGAGAGAGCAGAGCTAACGTCATACTTGGTGAAACAGTGGTTTTTGACGCCACAAGAGGGCCCGCACGGCGATGGATTTTGGGCTGTGTTACTGAGGAAAATATAAAAAAAAGCCCTGAGGAATTCCCCAGGGCTTCTCTCTTTCATTTTTCCGCCGAATTAGTTTAATCAATTGATAACTAAAGTTAAGAAATTAAGGGCATTGTAAATTATTGCATTATGAATGCCCCAGGGGGTATGCTGTTAACCATTGCTATGACAATTTGATTTAAACGATGGTGTAAACTAGTGATGTTTAAAAAATTCTGTTGGATGGTTTTTGTTTCTATTCTGTTTTCCTCCTCTTTTGCAGGAGCTAGTGACACTGAATTTAATTCTTCGTCCGACATTGAAGGTTCGGACAACAAAAAGTCCTCTGGAGCAGAACAGCAAAAATCAGCAGTGTTGAAACCCCAATGGTCTAGTGACCAAGTCAAAGTTCTTCGAGAAGAGTTTAAAAAGCAGTTTCAGGGAATCTATCCGAATGGAAGTGTGCAATGTACGATTTCCCAAAGAAATAGAATTGTTCTTGCAGAAGTGCTGAAAAAAACTCCTGGGAGAATAGGTAAAGAAAATATAACTGAGAAAAAAGTTAAAAATTGGGTCAAAGGAGAGAGGGACAGAATTAGGAGAATGATGGGGGTAGACTCTGAACTTGCAGCACTGAAGAATAGTCCACAGGCTTTTTACGAAAAATTCAAGGAGCTAAAAGAGAAAAAGAAGAGAAAGGCTCCCAGTTTTGCGGCTGTGCATCCAATACCTGCTGTACAATCCCGATCATCCCCTTCGAATAGCAACCCCAATTTAGTTTCTTCCTCATCGAATGTTGCATCTGTGCCAACTGTGCCAGAGCGTTCTGTTCGAAGACGAATAGACTCTACTTTATCCGTTCCGCCTTTTCAGCAACAACCTGTTCGACGACCTGCTCCGATTCGAGTACCGCCCGTATCGTCGTATTCATCGTCGGATGTGTCACAACAGCCGAATCGTAGTGAAGTTTCCTTCTCCTTGCTATCGACAGCCCCATCGGTTTATGTAGTTGAATTGCCCCATTTGGCCGCTTCGGCAACAGGTGCTCCACCGGTAATTTTACTCAAATTTCCAGCTTCTAATCCTTCAGAGGTAGTAGCGCCAATAGTATATTTCCAACCGTATAGTGCATCCGAAGCCGCTCCGCGGTTCGTAGGTCATCCTAGGAGAGTACCGATTAATTCTCTTTCGGGCTCAGTTGATTCGAATCAACCCGAGAGAAGAGAGTCGGCTTTCCGCTCTTTTGCGCAAGGGACGCCAGCTCAAGCGGGAAGGCCTCGTACCTTTCCGGCTGCTGTGCCGAGTAGTAGCTCTAGGTCTTTTTCGGCAAGTAGCAGTGGTTCAACCACATTCTCATCGGGTCCATGTGTAGATTTGTTACAGTCTCAGTCTCCCTTCAATTTGTCGAGTCTGCCTGTAATGCGCCTGGGAATAGAAGACATCTTATCTCTTTGAAAAAGGATCCGGCTGGCTCCTTACAAAGAAGGAGCCAGCGGTTTTTGTGGTAGGCTGACGATGAAGTTAGTTGTGAATGTAGCTATGTTTTGACTACCACTGTCGCCCCCGTCACTCACGTACAACAACACTCTTGCAGCAGTGGTTATGGCGGCCTGGTAATGCAGCGGCCGTGCCAGGCGGCTGCATAAAAATGGGTGAATGAGTTAAGTGACTGATAGTTAGAAATAAATTGGAACGTGTGCATTTTACTCAGCGCTCCAGAATTTTGTCAATTGAGGCGAAGCAGTGTAATTCCTTCTCAGTGCATAAAATATTTTCAAAGTTTGAGATCGGATTTGACTCGTGCAGGATTGCAAAAAGCGAGATCAGTTAAAGGCATTGCATAATGCTAAGCCTGCTCGCTAATTGTGATTTAAATTTTAACCAGATCGCCACGGTTAATTTTTTTATGAGCAGGGATGGCTAGTCTTCCCGGTCTTTCAGGCTCACAGAGCAATATGCTGCGCTGACCTCCGCGACCTGGAATGGGTATGGGATCGCTAATGACTCTCCGGAGATGTGTGAATGGGTTACTACGATTTTGTTTCCCTGCAGAAATTCCCTCGGAAATCTCCCTAGAAACTCCCCCAGAAATCCAAAGATAGGAGAATTTGAGCCACTGTCTCTCAGAACCCAGACACTGCGAAAAGAATTTGAACCATTTGCCGGGAATTTCCACTGGAACAGAAAAGTGGCACCAGTCTCGGCCCGAACTGAGGGGGCATTTCTGAGTATGGAGGCAAGGTCCCCAGATTTGGCTGGGGTCGGATTCGATCATTTCAGCTTCAAAAAAGTGATCTCTGAGGTGGGAGAGGAGTTGGGAGGATTTTTTGGCAGCAGGTTCGACGAATAAAGTTCCAGCACCCTTCGCAACGGAAAATAAATTTTGCCAAAACGGATCGGACTTGGGTGAAAGAGGATTGCCCTCGTTTAGAACGTTGCCTAAGAGGACAATCGATTGGTCTTCTATTTTATCAAGGGCCTTCCACCACGGTATGGAGTAAGTGCGAAGATCAATTTTATTTTTAAGCGCCGGATTTTTTGCAACCATGCGTTCGATGAGTTTGTGGCCGTCGCTGAGGATAGGCAGGTTAACATCGAACCAGTTCAATTCTATTTTAGAAATAGCACTCAGACCCTTGGCTTTATCCTTGCCCTGCAGGAGAAAAAAAAGCAGCGCCAACGAGGCCGTGCCAGGGCCAGCCCCGAGATCGGCCACCCGGAGTACTCCATTGGATTTTTCCGCATGCGCGAACATGGCGGCCATAGCGCCTGGATGGAGCGTAAAAAGAGTCAAGAATTTGGCAGCTTGAAGTGGCAGAAAATAAAGCAAATAGCTCGACCGGTATTTTGGATGATCGAAGTACGAAATCATCCCACGGCTTGGCCTTAGTTCTGTAAAATGGTCGGAGAGTTCACGGATCCCTGTTGAAAAAAAGCGTGCATCCACCTCTCCAAAGGGTTTAGTAGCCCATTTGGCTTTCGGACTGTACACTTCCTTCACAAAAGTTGGAATCATATCGTCAACAAAATTTCGCCAAGCCGGATCCAGTAGAGGATTCGGGTTGATCACCGCCAAACTTATCGGTTCTTGTCGTTTGCTTTGCCTTTGTATCATTGAGAGAATGTATGCTACTATTTTAGAGAAAGGTCAAAGGATGGACCTAAGTCTAAAAGCTTTCAAGAGCAGCCGCGGGAAGAAAAATCCAGTAGACGGGATGGATCCAGTCGATCTGGAGGTCGCGGCAAGAAAGACGATCTGGAATGATCAGGGTGAGCCTTGGTCGTTTATTTGTCCGCTTTGTGAAGCGGACCGTCGCGTTCGATTTAATCCGCATCCAGCAAATTTCAAGTACATTGCAAAGGTTGCACTAACGTCGCTTATTTTTATGTTTGCTGCATGGCCATGGTTTCATTGGAAAGGCCTTGTTGTTTTTGTTCCACTTTGGGCAGTTTTCGAGTTCACTTATCGCTGGCGAATGCGAGCGGCAATTATTTGTCCGCATTGCGGATTTGATCCGTACTTATTTAGTATAGATATGGACTGGGCAAAAGAAGAAATCGAAGCGCACTGGCGAAAGAAGTTTGAGGAAAAAAATATTCCTTATCCTGATCCCAAGAATAAAGGAAAAGTCTCTTCATCTCAAACACTTGGTCAGGGAGCTGGCAAACCAGAAAATGAGCTTGACAGCGGCATCTCAGAAACGTAATCGTATCCACATGTCTGTCAATAAAGTAATTCTTGTAGGCCGTTTAGGGCAAAACCCTGAGGTTCGTTACACTCCGTCTGGAGCAGCTGTAGCAAATTTCAGTATTGCCACAAATGAAAATTGGATGGATAAAGCTGGACAGAAACAAGAGCGAACCGAGTGGCATCGAGTAGTCGTTTGGGGAAAATCAGCCGAAAATTGCAGCCAGTATTTAAGCAAGGGACGGCAGATCTATGTGGAAGGTCGTCTTCAAACGAGACAATGGCAAGACAAGGATGGCCAGACGAAATACACTACGGAAATTCAAGCTCAGACTGTTCAGTTTCTAGGAGGAGGAGCCCCTGGAGAGCGCGGTGGTCGTGAGGCGAGTGAATCGCAATCTCATGGCCAAGCGATGGGAGGAGCCGGTATGTCCGGGCCTTCTAATGTTTCTGCGGAGCCTTCGTTTACCGAGGATGACATTCCATTTTGAAAAAATAATATGAGTCTTTCTCAAAATCCAAAAATTCTAAAAACGAGAGATTTTGACTTTAGGCGCGGAGTACTTTTCGAAAAAACCGGAGCATACCGGCTTCAAGTGCATCCTGCACTTGACCGTCCGCAGGACGGACACACTTCTCGGTCATAGTGGCCTCGAAGAGTATGTGAGGTACATTATGCTAGCGGCAGCTTGACAAAGCCTAAAGGCAAAAGAACCGCTTTTTAAAGAAAGAACACCTAGGCTAGTGCAAACGTTGATTGTAATTCCAACATATAATGAAATCGATAGTCTTAGACCTCTCGCTGAAGAGGTGTTGAAAGTCACTCCAGATCATACCCACGTTCTGGTAGTGGATGATGGTTCGCCCGATGGAACGGGTAAGTTGGCTGATACGATTGCTAATGAACATTCTCGATTTCATGTCCTTCATCGCAAGAAGAAGATGGGCCTGGGAACCGCTTATGTTGCTGGATTTGGTTGGGGAATAGACAAAGGGTATGATGCGTTTATCGAGATGGACGCAGATTTTTCCCACCATCCAAAATATCTGGCAACTATGTTGGATCTTCTTAACAGAAATGATGTTGTTATCGGGTCTCGCTATGTTAAGGGTGGTGGCACTGTCAATTGGGGATTTGGACGTCGACTTTTGAGTAGGGGAGGTAGCCTTTATTCGAGAGGAATTCTATGCGCACCTATCCGCGATTTTACAGGAGGCTTTAACGGTTGGCATAAGAGAGTCTTGGATGCCGTCAATATTGGAACGCTTCGTTCCGACGGCTATTCATTTCAGATCGAGCTAAAGTATAGGGCATTTAAGAAAGGGTTCAAAATTCAGGAGTTTCCCATTGTATTTGAGGATCGGAAACTCGGAAAATCAAAGATGAACAAGAAGATCGTCTTTGAAGCTTTGGGCAGAGTATGGAGTTTTCGTTTTCGAACTTGAGTTTGGGATATTTAGTTTCAGACTTTGTCTGAGACATTTGCCCAAGACGTTCGAATGATGCTTGAACTTGACAAAACTACACGATTTTTATTAATATTATTGAATAATGCGGAAAATTTTTTTTGCTATCATTCTGTTGATTCTGACTATTTCGATGCCAGTGCTAGCGCTTGTTCCGGCAACTGCAAAGACGACAACTGCGATTTTGGTCGATAAGAAGACAAATCAGTTACATCTCTGTGAGTACACAAACGGTGAATATCATATTCGCAAAAGCTATCATGCAACTTTAGGTAAGGTCCAAGGTGACAAAGAGGACGAAAATGATTTGAAGACCCCTGAAGGGATCTATATTTTTTCGTCCCTGATGTTGCCTCCCGCTCTTCAGCCAAAATTTGGGGCAATGGGCTTTACCATGGACTTTCCAAATGCTTTTGATCGATTGGCCGGGAGGCGTGGAAATGGAATCATGTTACACGCTACCAATGAGCCGGAACGATTGAAGCAAAATTATGACAGCCAAGGCTGTATTGTCGTTAGAAACGACGAGATCAAGGAAATTAGTCCTAAAATTCGTCTCGGCCTGACACCTATTTTAGTTTTTCATGATTTGACGCCGGAATTTATGCAACCGGGAAAAGACACTGAACTGGTGAGTTTCTTTAATAATTGGATAAAGAGCTGGGAAGGAAAGCAGATTGATAAGTACATTAATCACTACCATTCGGATTTTTCCGCCAGCGGCAAAAATCGCGCAGGTTGGAAGTCATACAAAGCCAACTTAAATTCTCGATACTCAGTAATTGAAATTCATCCGGAAGATGTACATTACTACCGGCATCCCAAATACTCCATCGTGACCTTTACTCAAAACTACCGCTCTCGTCTAAAATCAGGGGGTTGGGGGCATCGTTCGCGAGGGACAAAAATTCTCTACATAGCTGAAGAAGAGAGACAACCTAAAATCATTGCTGAAACTTTCACAAATCTTCTTTGGTGATTGCCGTGAGTACTATCGACGCTCCTACTGCCCCTAAAATTATTAATGATGTTCAGAAGGTAGAAACGCTGATTATTGGCGCCGGGGTAGTTGGAAGCAGTCTCGCGATGCATCTCGCGGAAATGGGAATGAAGAATATTCGGGTGCTGGATTTTGATCTCGAAGGTTCTCTGAGTAGTTCTGAGCTTAATGCAGGTGGTGTTCGCGCAACTTGGAATAAGCCTCTGAATGTTGAGCTGTCAAAATTCTCGATTGATTATTATGCCAAAGTGGCGTCTGAAGTGGGCTATCGAGATTGTGGCTATGTTTGGTTGTATACGGAAGAGGCCCCAGCGGCAAAGTTGAAATCCCAGTTGGATCGAACGGCGGGCGGTTGGCCCGCAGAAATCTGGGATATTGCGGAACTGAAGAAAAGGCTTTCATTTGTCGACAAAACTGAGGGAATTGCGTGTGCTTTGTCGACGCCCCGAGATGGTTTGATTAATCCAAACTTGTTGAAGAACTATTTTCGATCTCAGGCGCGAGCACGCGGAGTAGTTTTCGATGACCGAACGCTGGTCACTGAAGTAAACTATTCAAGCCAAAAAGGGCCATTTGTCCATCGAAAGAGCATTCATGTAGTGGCCCAGAGCTTTGAGTCAGTGATGTCGCATGAAACCAAAGTCGAAGTTCTTTCTTCGCAGAAAGAGAATTTTGGACGACGTAGAATCGAATACCATGCGGAACGGCTGGTCAACTGCGCGGGGCCATGGGCAGCTCAAGTCGCTAAACTGATGCACTATCCTTGTCCGTCTGTCCCGCTGAGAAGACAGGTGAGCGTTTTTGATTGTCGTGAGGTAGATCTTTCTCATTATGGAATGATTGTTGATACATCTGGTGTTTATTTCCATCCAGAGGCTACTAACGGCCTGGCTGGATTTGCAAATCGCGGGGAACCACCGAGTGTGAACTTTACTTACGATGGCGAAGACTTCTTTAACGAGTATATTTGGCCTGCTCTTTACGAAAGATCGACCTATTTTGAGAGACTGAAGCATTTAACCGGTTGGGCCGGGCTCTATGAAGTTTCACCAGACGAGTCAGCGATTATCGGTCTGGTCGAAACAGGAGATGCAAAGAAGAGCGGGCAAGTTTTTGAAGCCCATTCATTTTCAGGACATGGGGTGATGCAGAGTTATGGCGCTGGGTTCGCTCTTGCGGAGAAAATCGTCAAAGGGATGTACGAAAAATTTGATCTCAGCGAGCTTTCTGGGAAACGATTTGAAGAAGGAAAAGAATTTCGCGAGGATTTGATTATCTGAGCGCAAGTTTTTTCGGCTAGTGGGCGAGAGGGGTGGTCTTGGCATTGCAGCTTGAGTCAAAACTCCTGGGTGAAACAGACTTTCCGTTAACTTGGGAAGTCTTGACAGCTGGTCTAGCCGAAGAAGTGGCTCCGGGATATGTTGCCGGAATCTGGCAAAAAGATAAACCCGACGAAATTGGCTTAATTGCAATGGGAAGTCGGCGACTCAAACCAGCACCAAATCTTCCTATGACGCCAGAAACGGTTTTTGATATTGCGTCTGTGAGCAAAGTTTTTGCCACAGCCGCATTAACGGCCGTCCTAGTAGATCGGGGCTGGATTGGGTGGGACACGCCCCTGAGTGCAATACTACCTGAGTATCCTCATAATCGCATTTTGATTCGACATCTTCTCGCACACACGGCCGGACTTCCCGCTTGGGTTCCCCTTTGGGAGAAGCTCTGGAAAAAATTTGCGCCGGAAAAAATCTATCACGTTCCAATTTCCATTCGTCAAAGGGTAATGCGTGATTTTGTTTTTGATGTCCTTCCTGAGGCTGCGCCCGGAGAGAAAGAAGTCTATTCCGATTTGACCTTCTTGCTGCTCGGATTTGCTCTCGAAGAAATTACTCAGATGCCGTTGGATCGGGCAGTTGCAAGATTTTTGTGGAGCCCGATGGGTATTCGAAATGCTTTCTATCATCGAATTACTAAGTCACCGAATGAAGACTCTGGAACTCAGATCGAGGAAGGTGTTGCTGCGACCGAAGATTGTCCCCATCGAGGTGGGGTACTTCAGGGCCAGGTGCAGGATGATAACTGTTGGGCCATGGGCGGATATGGCGGACATGCAGGTGTTTTTACCACCGTGCGAGAGATCTTACATTTCGTGCGTGCTCTAATGACGGGCTTTTTATCAAACTCTACTCTTGAAGCACTGTGGACACGTGTCCCAGAGCCTCCGGGCTGCCATAGAACTTTGGGTTGGGATACTCCTTCAAAAGAAGGTTCGTCCGTCGGAACTCGATTCTCTCGAAATTCAGTGGGCCATTTAGGATTTGCAGGTACTTCACTGTGGATTGATTTAGACGCAGAGTTAGCGGTGGTACTTCTATCGAATCGCGTTCACCCTTCTCGCGAGAATCATAAATTCAAGCCATTTCGAGCTCGTTTTCATGAGGCAATTCGGCAAGATCTAAAACGCTGATAACGGGTTGCGATTTAATATTGTTTCAGAGAGAATGAAGTATGCACAGCTATAAGATGGTTTTTCCGGAATTGCGTTCGCTGAAACGTGTCCACATCATTGGAGTCTGCGGGACTCTCATGGGAGCCTTTGCTGCGTACTTAAGGCGACGGGGTGTGGAGGTCACAGGAAGTGATCAAAATGTTTATCCGCCGATGAGTGATATTTTGAGAGAGGCGGGGGTAAAACTCATGGACGGTTATCGCGCCGAGCATATTTCCGCTGGTCACAGACCAGATCTGGTTGTCATTGGAAACGTGATTCGTTCAGATAATCCGGAAGCTCGTGCGGCCATCGATTCTGGCCTTGTCTACTCTTCCCTTCCGGAAGCCATGGAAAAACTTTTCTTAGTCGACACGCGCAATCTAGTAGTTGCTGGTACTCACGGAAAAACGACAACATCCAGTTTGTTGTCGTATACATTGGACTATTGTGGAAAAGATCCTAGTTATTTTATGGGCGGAGTAAGCCACGATCTGCCGCATAGTTTTCATGTTGCTAATATCAACTCTGGAAACTATTTCGTTCTAGAAGGGGATGAGTACGACACCGCTTTTTGGGACAAAGTACCTAAGTTTAATCATTACCTTCCCGACGATGTGATTTTAACATCGATTGAGTACGATCATGCGGACATTTACCCTAATATAGAATCGGTTGTAAAAGCGTTCTCAGGTCTGCTCACTCGTATTCGTCCAAATGGAAGATTGATCGCGTGTTTAGATTTTCCGTTGGTTCGCGATTTGGTTCTAAAATCAAAAGTCTCGACTCTTACTTATGCTAGTGCCGCAACAAAAGAGGCGCGGTTTGTTCCAGAAAAAGTCAGAAATGAAAAAGGAATGACTCGATTTGAAGTTCTGGATGGCCATCGAGTTGTGGATGAGTTGGCTATTCAGCTTCCCGGGAATCACAATGTACTGAATGCCTTGTCCGTCTGGATTGAGTGTCGTGAATTGGGCCTGGAGCAGGAAAAAGTGCGAGAAGCATTTCGAAAGTTTCGGGGTGTCAAACGTCGACAAGAAATTCGTGGGGAAATCGGCGGCGTTTTGGTTATCGATGATTTTGCGCATCATCCGACCGCCGTTCGTGAAACTCTCAAAGCCCTTCGTGCTCGTTATCCGGATAGGCGTTTGATTTCTGTATTTGAGCCGAGGAGTGCAACGTCACGACGAAAAGTCTTTCAAAATGACTATGCAATGGCTTTTCGTGAATCAGATCTTGTTTTTATTTCCGCTCCCTATGATCAAAGTCGAATTGCGGAGGACGATCAGTTTTCAAGTGAGATGTTAGTTAGTGATCTGACTCACCAAGGAACCCCGGCCGCACTGATGGAAACGGTTGATGATGGAGTACAGGATGTCGCGAAAGTTTCAAAATCGGGTGATTTAATCGCTGTGCTTTCAAATGGAGGCTTTGGCGGATTTATCCCGAAACTTTTGAAAGCGCTTGGGACACGGTAAAAGACATTTCGCGTCTAGGGTTGATTGATTTCTAGCCTCTCGTCAATATTGATAGACTTATTTTCTTCGATTGTAATCGTCTTGGATTTTCCCATACCTAAAATATCGTTTGAAAGAGAGAGGGTATACGTTCCGGCAGGGATCTTCTCGTTCTCGACGGGAGTTCTTCGTTTCCAAATACTGCTGCCAAGGTTAATGGTGGCTTCAGCGCTTGGAGTGGTATGAATGGATAAATATCCAAAGTGTAAAGGTTCGAGAGCCACATCTACACTGGTCTCTTTCAAACCACCTTTATCTTTAGAGTTTACGACAAAATCCATATAAATGGACTTGTATCCATCACACTCCACTGAGAGTTCCAGGGGTGCATCCAAGAGTACAGGAATACTCGGATTTTCCGGATCAACATTGTCGTCATTCAGCTTGATCTTTCCGTTGGCGCATTTTGGGAAGACGTTCAAATTGAGTTTGATGGATTTATCGTTAGCCGTAATCGAACGCACACTCGAATTAAAGAGTTTACTCTTGCCAGTTGTATTCAAAGAGGATCCGGGCAATTTAATTCCGAGGCTCGGAGCAATGTAAATAAAAACTCCCAAAGCCGCGAGTCCGATCAGCACCATTCGAGTTATATTTTGATTGGAGGATACCGTGGGGCTCGGGGCCGTTTGTCGAATGGAACTGCTAGTCTGCCGGGCATGACCAGGAGACGCGTGAGGAGCTTTGGTGCCGGTGCCAGTTGCTTGAGGTGGGGACGGAGGTGCTTTATTTGGTTCAATTTCTAGTTTCGACTTTTGCTCTTCAGACGAAAGTTCCACCTCAATCCGATGGCTAATATCCCGATTGCGATGAGTTGATACTAAACTCGCTGTTTCATCTTCTGATTCATCCCGTTTTTTTGGAAGTTCTGTTCGGAGTAGTCGTTCTGCTTTTTCGTTGAGAGCTTGGATTCTCTTTCGGTCGTCTATAATTTCTTTTTTGAACAAACTCTTCCCAGTCAGACCTAGATCAGACGGGTTGAATTCTGGCGTAAAACTATAAAGAAAGCGATGGAGCGCTCGATAGAGCTCGTCAGCGGTTTGGTATCTCTGTTCCTTCTTCTTCGCCAAGGCTTTAAAGACAATGATATCGAGTTCCTTTGGAACCTTTGGATTAATGGTGGAAGGTGCCTTAACATAGGTCTGGCTACTTTCAATGAGTTTGAGAATTGCTAGATCACTCTCGCCCGCAAAGAGTTTTTTTCCAGTCAGAAGTTCCCAAAGGACTGCGCCCAAAGCAAAAATGTCGCTCCGGCCGTCGAGCGGATCACCGCTGATTTGCTCTGGTGAGAGATAGCTCGGCTTGCCCTTAATAATCCCGGCGCGCGTTGATTCGACATTGGTAGTTGCCTTCGCAATACCGAAATCAATTACCTTCACGTTGCCTTCGTACGAAACTAATATATTCTGCGGACTAATGTCCCGGTGAACGATATTCAGCGCTTCGCCCGATATCTTGTCTCTGAAACTATGTGCGTAGTGCAGTCCCGCCGCTGTCTGTGCTGCAATATAAACCGCTAATTCAACTGGGAAAAACTGTTTCACCTCAGCGTACTGATTCAGAAACTGACGTGCATTTTTTCCGTCGACAAACTCCATCGCAATGTAGGGCTGCTGCTGTTCCTCGCCGAAGTCAAACAACTGCACAATATTGGGATGATTGAACATCATTGTGACTTTGATTTCTGATTTGAACATCTGGAGGAATTCTTTATTTTCGCCGTAGCCGGCTTGAATTCTTTTGATGACAATAATACGCCCCGCACCGTCCGCCGCTGCTAGCCGGGCACGGTAAATCTCCGCCATACCGCCTTGCGCAAGGCGATCGAGCAGAAAATAGCGTCCAAAACGTTGGAGAACCTCACTCATGTAGTAGGAGACCTCTATATGTCTCATCGGTACACTGTACGTCATCTTGAGCAGGCAGTGCGTTACTAAGATCAGCTAGGTGGGACAGGCGGGTTCTCATCCATGAGGCAAAGCCGCACTTCGTGTGCGGCTTTTTTTAGCCTGTCCACCTAGCTGATCTTAGTAACGCACTGAGCTCAAGCACCGTTTACGGGCGAATGCCGCGTCCTGCGGCATTAAGGTACTTTTACCAATTAGCTAAGCTCCTGGATCGATCCGCCACAAATGTAAAGAAAGACGTGGACGAGTTGGCCAAGCTGGGGATTTTGGAACTTAAGAAAGTACGTACCAAAAACCAAAAACGCGAAGCGCTGCAGCCTGAATACAATTGGGACGGATTTGACATCGCAGTTTAAGTTTAGTAGTTTATTATTAACTATAATAGTTTAATTTATAACTAAACTAACATACACTACAAATTCAAACTATAGGAAGAATATTCCATATGGTATAAGCCCTGGATGTTTCGATATTTGAAGTTGTTCTTTAGTCTTATTTTCATTAACTTGCTCGTGCAGCTACTACTGAATTCTGCCGGTTTTGCTGCCGATATATTTCCCCCCATTCCATATAAAGTTAAACGTGCGTTGGTTGTCTCCAAGAAATATTTGAACCGAGCTAAGGATTGCCTAAACTGCCGCAAGAATCGACAGGGTCGAAATTCTCGCGAGCAGCAAGAGCAGCAAGGGATCGAAATTACGGTTGAAGCAGTAAAACCAAAATTAGAATTGACTCCTGACGATGCTCGCGAACTTCTATCGGATGCCGTAAAGAATGCTGATGACGAACTTACTCGAGAATTACTCGACTTTGGAACAAAACCTATAGTGAATATTTTAAATGTGGCCGCTAAGCGACCCGATAATGCGAAAGTAGTGCAGCTTCTCATAGATGGAAGAGCCAATGTGGATAAAGTTTCGTTTGATTCTACTCCGCTTCATGAGGCGGCTGCCTACGGAAGTTCCGACGTAGTATCCATTCTTTTAAATGCCAATGCGCATCTAGAAACATACTTTTGTTCTGATGGGCAAATAATTGTAAGCACGCCTCTCTATTGCGCTGTAGAAACAGGCAGTCTTGGCGCTGTGAAATTTCTTTTGGCAGCGGGTGCAAATCCCTCTCCTACCGGCCCAAGGGGCCAATCCTCCATAGCGGTGTTAGCTAGCGAACGAGATAGGAGAGAAGGAGGCCAATATTTTTCGAATGCTCTTAGTGGCGGTCTTGGCCTATTCGGCAGATGCGTTAGAAGACGTACCCCTCAGTGGTTTTCAAATTGGATCAGGAAGGATCCGCCCGTCCAGCCGTGCACTGATCGAGAGTGCAAGCATATAGATGAATTTCAGTCTGCACTCATCCATTCTGATGTTCAAGCAGCACAGGCAATATTCCGCCAGCATCCTATCGATGTTAATATTGGGCGTATTCTGTTACCTCCCCCTCATAGGGACCCATTGATCCCGCACTACGAAAGGAAACATATATGTACGCCGCTGGAGATTGTTTTGGATGAGTTGAATGAACCTCGTTACAGGGACAAGACTGAGCGAGAGCCTATGGTAAAGTTTTTAATTGAATCGAAGGCAGATGTTAATCAGGAATCTTCGGACGGGAATGGACCACTATTTTTGGCTCTTAGAAGAGGTCAGACGGGGGCTGCACGACTCCTTTTAAATGCGCGGGCTGATGTTCAAATAGCCCTAGAACAGATTAGAATGACTGAAGAAGCTGGTAGGCCGTTGATAAGCGCTGCTGTCGAAATGGGAAGAGTTCCAATGGTCAATCTATTAATTGAATTCGGCTTTTTAAGTGGGAGTTTAGGGCCATTCGTTGCTACCGCGGTTACTAATGATTATCCCGAAATGTTGGGGAATACGCGTCTCCTGGATGCTATGTCACTCTCACTATGGAGTTCCGATAGGGAAGGAAAGATGCCCGCTGATTCTGTGACAGGTCGTAATGCAGCCATAGCGTTGAGGCTGGAGAAATATCGCCCTTTCGTTTATGATCGCTGCAGAAGAGAGGTTCTTCCATTCTTGAATCATGTTGCCGCTCTGTCTGACTTAGTAGCCGACTTTGTCATGGGTGGGAGAGGTGGAAAGGCCCTAGCCGTATCCTCACTCGCCCGGCCGTTGCGTTAATCTGTGTTGATTTGAAAAGTTGACAGCATCCCCCAGAGAATACTAAGACTAAAAGGTGCGATTCAAAAACTTAGTAGGTCTAGGGTTAGCGTTTGTTTTCACATCTTTGTTGCCGCATCTTTCGCCGCATGAGCCGCCGCTTTCTCCGGTCGCTCCGTTTCTGATAAGGCAAAGTTTCGCCAGTTCGCCTTCCAATTCTAAGGCACCCACAGAAAAGAAGATCGTGGTGGGTTTCTCGATGGACACGTTGAAGGAAGAACGATGGACACGCGTTCGCGAACTGTTTCTAAAGCACGCCAAAGAGCTGGGAGTAGAAGCGAAGATCCAGGTAGCCAACGGAAACGATGCTCTTCAGTACAGCCAGGCGGAGAATTTACTGACTCAGGGAGTCGACGTCTTAGTGGTTGCGCCACACAATGGTGTGACGGCGGCTTCGATTGTCGAGTTGGCGCATAAGTATGGCAAGCCGGTGATTTCTTATGATCGGTTGATTCAAAATGCAAAAGTTGATTTGTATGTGTCGTTCGACAACTACGAAGTAGGGCGGATGCAGGCCAAGTACTTACTTAACAAAGTTCCGAAGGGAAATTACGTCCTGATCGAAGGAGCGCCAACAGATAACAATGCAAAAATTTTGAGAGCGGGCCAGATGGAAGTGTTAAAGCCGGCAATCGATCGCGGCGATGTTAAAATAGTGACAGAGCAGTGGACGCGAGAGTGGCAGCCGATAGAAGCACTGAAGCATGTTGAAAATGCGCTTATCAAAGCTAATAATCACGTCCACGCGGTGCTGGCTGCAAATGATGGAACTGCGGGCGGTGCGATTTCTGCGTTGAAGCAGCAGAACTTGGACGGAAAGGTCGCTGTTACCGGACAGGATGCTGAGTTGGCCGCAGTTCAGAGAATTGCGGCGGGTACGCAGTCGATGACGATTTATAAGCCGATCAAGAATCTGACCGCTAAAGCCCTGGACGCTGCGATTGCCCTTGCGAAGGGAGAGCGACCGCAGAATATTAATAAGATGGTCGACAATGGAAAAGGCCAGGTGCCGTCCATTCTGCTGACGCCGATTGTGGTAGATAAGCAGAACATCGATAAAACGATTGTCGAAGATCAATATCATTCTCCAAAAGACATCTATAAAGACATCAAAGATACCTCTAAAAATGTTTCATGAATCGGAAAATAACGCGGTGCCTATCAGAGGTCAAATTCCTTGCACTAGGGAGGCGCTGCTCCCTACGGGAGCTAGCGGGTCATCGGATACCTCGGATACCTCGGATACCTCGGATACCTTTGCTTTAGAGATGCTGGGCATCTCCAAAGAATTTCCGGGTGTGAAGGCGTTGAGTGGTGTGAGCCTTCAAGTCAAGCCTAGGGAAATTCGTGCTATTTGTGGCGAGAATGGTGCTGGCAAATCGACGTTGATGAAGATCCTTGCCGGATTTTATCCGCACTCGACTTATCAGGGTGAGATTCGGATTTTTGGGAAGCTTCAAAAATTTAAAAACATGAGGGACAGCAAAGCGAGCGGAATTGCGGTCGTATATCAGGAGCTTTCACTCTTCGGCGAGCTGAGCATTACTGAAAATGTTTTTATGGGGAACGAGCCCTCATGCTTTGGTTTTATCAAGTGGAATGAGGCGTGTCGACGGACGCAAGCGCTGCTCCAACAGTTTGGACTCAGTCATATTGATCCACAGGAGAAGGTAAAAAATCTGGGTATTGGCGAACAGCAAATTGTCGAGATTGCCAAGGGACTCAGTCAGAATCCTTCGATACTGGTTTTGGACGAACCAACGTCTGCACTCAATTTTAGGGAAGTGGAAATTCTGTTAAGGACGCTCCGAAGCCTGAAAGGGCAGGGGATTAGCTCCATCTTAATTTCTCATAAACTGAATGAAGTGCTCGACGTCGCCGACGAAGTTACCGTGTTGAGGGATGGAAAAACGGTCAGTCATTTTCCCCGCTCCGAAGCTACCGAACATCGAATCATTGCAGACATGGTGGGACGTGAGCTGGGCGAGCCATATTGCCGCAAGCGGAGAACGCTGGGATTTCAGATTTTCGAA
>JABDFB010000012.1 GCA_013286765.1 Deltaproteobacteria bacterium | reverse complement strand
CATCACGGGTCCATTTGGAAATAGAGAGTTTGGACGAAGATCAGATACGCATACAAGTGATAGACAATGGCCGAGGTATTCCCTGTGAGATTCTACCGAATATCGGTCGAAAAGGCGTGTCCTTTGGTAAAATCGGAGGCAGCGGTTTAGGCCTCTATTATTCCAAAACCGCCGTAGAAGGCTGGAATGGGTCGCTCAAAATTGAATCCGACCACCCGAAAATGAGCACCCAATTGGGATCAATGCAGGGCACTAAAATTTCGCTCTTTTTGCCAAAGGCATCTCCGCCGCCCTGGTTTCTATCGGAGATTCGGGTGAAATTAACAACTCCCGTCGTAGTTTTAGACGATGACCCTAGCATTCACATGGTTTGGCGGAGACGATTTGCACAAATTTCAGAACAGTTCGTTCTCATGCTTTTTTCGAATCCGCAAGAATTGGTCAGTTTCACCCTCTCTCTCGAGAGCCAATCTTCAGGACGTCCTCTTTTTCTGGTGGACTATGAAATCCTTGGCACTTCAGAAACTGGACTCGATTTCATCGAAGAGCTAGATATTGCAAAAGACTCTGTCCTCGTTACCAGCCGGTTCGAAGAAAGAGCCATCCAGCTCCGTTGCGCTAAAATGGGGATCTCGATCATTCCAAAGAATATGGCAGAATGGGTGCCTGTTATTCTTTCCGATTGAGCAAATGCTTCGAAGACCGCCGTTCTCTGAGCATTCGGTAAGTCGCATAACTTGCGGCTAGGCCCAAGGCCAGTTCGCCCACACCAACAGTCGCAGCGGCCGTAATTCCAACGCCACCCGCCAAAGCTGCCCCAATGGCAGGCCAAGGCGCACGACTGAGTTTAATTCTGTTCACTCTGCCTCTCACCCTACCTCTGGTACTTTTGAGAGTACTGCGCAAAGAACTTCTAAGACTGCTCAAAGATGGAATTCTGCGGGAAACTTCCGAAATGCGATTTGCCAAGTTCGCCGACTGAAGCCGTTCTCGACGACTAACTTTTATACTCTGTTGTTGTCTTTCCTGAATTCTAGAAACCTTTTGTGAAGCCATGAAACCATTCCTCCTGGACCTAGCTATTCCAGAATCAGGCCAAACTTGGCTGTCAAGAATAGCCTTGCCTCAAAAGAAACGGCGAGTATAAAATAGAGCTATGCTAACGTTGACTATTCGCCGCCTCCTACCTCTACTTGCACTAACTCTATTCGCTCTTTCCGGAGCTTCATCCTTGGCAAGTCCAAAATCCCAAACGAAGGAAGGTTGCGGAAAAGACTTCTCCACGTTTTGCGCTGACAAAACTCTAGGCAAAGGACTTGGAAAGTGTGTCGAAAAGCATCGAAAAGACCTCTCGCCAGCCTGCCTAAAAGAATTCAAAGCCCTCGAGAATTCTGACGCAGCAATCAATGACTGTGCCGAGACAGCTTACGAATTTTGCGGCGAAAAAACGATCGAACAAGGCCTCATTGGATGCCTCGAAGAGCACTTTAATGAGCTCGCTCCCTCCTGCCGCAGCCGAATTTCTCAGATCGAAAAAGAGATGAAGGGTCAGTAAACTGGTCAACTCTCAAAGTTGAGTTGACAGGTACACTCATTGCTTTGCATAAGGTATTGTTATGCAAAGAGCCTATTATCGCCCGATCGGTCAAGTATTTCTACTCATTTTCTGGACACTCAGTCTGATTGCAGCCGGACTCCTCCTTTATACGGCTAGGCAGATTGTCATAGCCGCACTAGTAGGCGTCGGAGCAGGAGTGCTGATCACACCCGCAATTGACATAATGAAAGAGAAATTTCGCATTCCCAGAGGAGTCGGTGCAGTTCTCCTACTCATCTCGGGCACCAGTGTCGTTGCCCTCTTTTCTTATATTCTCGCTGGGTTAGTTTCCCAACAATTTCAATCTCTGATTACTCGGGCTCCTACTATTTTCTCCACTCTAAAGGCAAAGGTGGAAACTCTTGCGGCTACCGAACATTGGATCTTAGACCAGATCAATAAATTTGATTTCGGTAGTTCAGCCCAAACGGCCCTGGGAACGCTGTTTCAGGGCGTGCAGCTCGGGGTCACTTTCGTTGTCTTTATGGTCTTGGTTACCGTAATTGCCATCTATCTGGCGATTAACTCAAACTCCTATTTTCGCGGCCTTATCCTCCTCTTCCCGGCTTACTTGCGACCGCGAGCTACTGAGGTTTTTGTAGGAATCGCCGGAGCGCTGCGCCGGTGGTTCAAAGGACAGCTTTTGGTGATGAGCAGCGTTGGTGTGATAATGACGACTGCGTTTTGGGTGATCGGAATCGAATACTGGCTACTCTTCGGATTGCTTACCGCCCTATTAGATATTATCCCTTACGTTGGACCTATCGCTGCTCTAGTTTTGACTTCGATTGTCACCTTGGGAACTCAGTCCGACAAAATCTTCTGGGTGGTCGGCTCCTTTTTATTGATTCAGCAAATAGAGGGACATATTTTGGTTCCGGTGATTATGCGTGAGCGCGTTCAACTCCCTGAAACACCGTTAATCATCCTCATGCTTATTCTCGGCCAGTGGTTTGGAATTTTGGGCTTACTAGTTGCGCCCTCATTGCTGGCTATCACGCGAACCATTCTGGTCATGATTTATATTCCAAAGATGAACCAGAAAAACCGTTCCGCCCGAGCGAGAAAGCGTTGGAGTGACCGGAGCAAAAAGAAAAGTGGCGTAAACGTTATTTATGGTTCCAGTTTGCGGTATGACTCCCGTATAGGAAAAACAATGTGGGAACTCACTGCTCAAGAACTGCAACATTATTCCAGACATATCCTGATCAAAAAATTTGGCGTTGAAAACCAGAAAAAACTCAAAGCCGCACGCGTTCTCTGCGTGGGTGCGGGCGGGCTTGGCAGTTCCGCGGCGTTGTACTTGGGAGCTGCTGGAGTTGGAACTCTCGGCATTGTAGACAATGACCAGGTTGAGTGTTCGAATCTGCAAAGACAGATAATACATGGCTATTCGACAATCGGACATGCGAAAGCGGAGTCCGCCCGAGAGCGGATACACGATCTTAATCCGTGGGTCGAAGTGAAATGCTATTCTGAACGACTAACAGCAACGAATTCAAAACAAATTTTGTTTTATTACGATATTATTATCGACGGCTCTGATAATTTTCCGACTCGCTATTTAATTAACGACTATTGCGTACTGGAAAAAAAGATCCACATCTACGGAAGTGTCTTCCAATTTACCGGAAGTGCAACGGTTTTTCGATCAGACCGTGGAGTTGGCGGGGGCGGAGCTGGAGGACCATGCTACCGCTGTCTCTATCCCGAGCCGCCAAAAGCTGATCTGGTTTCGCCCTGCCAGGAAGCTGGCGTTCTCGGCGTTTTACCAGGCATGATCGGAATGATCCAAGCCACGGAAGCAATTAAGCTGATTACCGGAATGGGCGATCCTCTGATCGGACGCCTCCTCCACTACGATGCTTTAGCAATGCACTTCCGTGAATTCCTGATCGAGAAAAACCCCCTCTGCAAGATCTGTGGCTTGAAACCCGAGATTTTTGACTTAGTCGACTACGACGAGTCGTTATGCTATCAAATGAGCAAAGGAGATTTAAATAAACCTGTGGAAGAACGAATTTCGCCAAAAGAACTCGATCTACGTCTTAAATCTGACCGACCTCCCCTTTTGCTGGATGTCCGCGAACCTTCGGAATATGAAATCGCGAATCTGAAGGCCAAGCTCATCCCACTCGGCGAAATTTTAAATCGCCTCGATGAAATCCCAAACGATCGAGAAATCGTCGTCTACTGCCACCACGGCATCCGAAGTCGACACTGTATTGGAATGCTCCGATCCGCCGGATTTACGAATACGCTTTTAAACCTAGAAGGCGGAATAGATCGCTGGTCTCGCGAGGTTGATACTAGCGTTCCCAGGTATTAGCGCTGAGAAAACTGGCTCTATTGATCGGATGGGAATACTGGAAGCGGAAACGATCTGGTAAAAAATGGACTCGTATCTCCTCCTGCCGCAGTGGTAACGCAATCACCAGTAGTAACTGAAGAAGCTGGACCTAGATTATAAGCCTGACCACCGAATTGAGCGCTCATACTAGGAGCGGGCGAAACAGCTTCCGTATCCGTTTGAAAACTAGAAGGAGTAGGAATACCGTAATCGGGAGTCCCAGGAACCTGCGACGGATGACGTCTTCTCAGACCGTTCTCACGATCGATCGTGAACTCCTCCATCTCAAGATCCAACATCGTTGTCGGAGTTCCTTGGAAGCTAGCTACGAAATCACTCGCAGCTTTTGTGAGACGCTTTATTGCTCGCTTACAGCAAACCTGCGAGCACAAACTCTTTCTCGGAGTTTCAGAAGCCGAACCGGTTGTAACGGCAAATATTCCAAATATAATAATCAATCCAGAAAACAGCTGAGACTTGGTTTTCATAATCCTCCCGGTTTTAAAGCACCGAGGCGGAAGCTAGAGCCCACCGCCTCGGTGCGACATTTTTTACTGTTCTAGCTGCTGCTGCCAGCTTGGTAACAATAAAGTCGGCTGAAAGGGTTTAAGTACCGAACTCGATACCAAACTCGAGCTGCTTGCTGAAGTAGAAGTAGAGGAGCTTCTCACACTGGGCGCTGCAGAGCTACCTTGCGACGGCTGAGTGGACCGGAACTGCTGAAGCAATTTCTGACCATGGGCAATCTTATCATTCCTACTAGGACCAACGCCTGACATCCCTGCCTGTACCGGGGCAGATGAGCCCGAACCTGGGGGTGAAGACGCCAAAAGCGCGTCAAACTGATCAAACATATTTTCCAGATTTGTTTTGGTTCCCACACTGTTGCCAGAACCACTTCCCGATGGACGAGAAGCTGCTGTGGTAGAAACTGGGCCCATCGCACTTGTTGCTACAGCAAGCGCAGGCTGCTGTTGTGCAGATGAACCAGCTCCTACACTAAGGACCGGCTGATCTAGATAAGAGAAGTGAACAACGGTGTTTGCATCTTGTACACCTAACGTGCATGGAACAGGGCTATTGTTACCAGTTGACGACATCAAAAGAGGAGAAAATGATCCACTCTCCCGTCTCCTATGGATCGAATTCTCTTCTTCTCCGTCACCAGCAGAAGCACTGCTGCTGCCACCTAAGAAATCATCGCCAACGCCGGAAGATCCATCAAATCCATTAAAGACTCCAATTTCACGCTGCGAGCCTCTCGCGGCCGAAGGATTTTCAGCTTCTGATAGAGCCGTAGGCGAGTCTGTACCTAAAGGAGGAGAAAATACATAAGGCCCGCCTCGCCTGGAATTAGAAGACCCCGGCACCGTGCTAAGAGCCATTTCTAGATCTTGAGACCTAGCAGGCGCAGTGGTCGGCAATAAACTTTCATTCTTTTTCGGATTAAAGCGTTTGTTGTATTGGTACTGGGTCCAGGCTGCGACCGACAAAAATTTATCAGTTACGGGTTTACAAAGGCTGCAGCGTTTGTGCATTTTTCCACTAGGATGCCCTCTCAAAGAACTGAATGAAGAACTAGACACAGGATCATCAGTCTTTTTAGAAGTCGTTTCCATCGCGGAAGCCACAGTAACATTACATATTGAAGAAATAATTATTGCACCTGAAAATAATCTAGATCCAAAATTCATAAACAAACATCTCCTTTTGCCCTCCCCCGAGCCACTATAGCTACCTGATAATTTTGATTATGTAAATGTTAGGATGGAATAATTATTCCATGTTAACTAAAGAGTTTTATTTTTAACTGATTAAATTCAATAAACCATATAGACTAATAACTAGTCTACTAATTGATTTGATTATGAATGTAGCAAGCTTTGCGTGCAGTTCTGCGCAGCTTTATTCGATTTTATCGGTCCTTTGATCTGCTTCTCATTACAGGCACGCCCGTAGGTTGCTCTTGAGCAAAAGCATTTACAATGTAATTCTGCCGATCCTGAAGCTGCTCTTCTTGACTGATCCCCGTAGTCAAATCTTGATTGTTTTGAATAATTACATTTACTAATTCATCAACAGAATACTGATCTGGTTGAGCAACTGTTCTCGCCATAGTATTTGGAACTATATTCCTACCACCACTCAACGCAGTAAAAATAGGGCTCGGAGTAGTCGGAAAGAATGGGCTCACGCCCGAAAAAGGCATCGTACTTGGTGTATAACAAAGAGAATTCGCTGCGACGTCAAGAACATGCGAAGCAGGACCTTGTGGTATTCCGCCTACACTAGAATCCTCGGTAGACTCGTCGACCTTCATTTTTTTATTTCTAAGAGTGCTTGTAAGTCCGCTGATCAAACCACTCACGATTTTTTCACCCTTGCGGTACATACCTTTCATAGTTTGAACACATTTTTTGTTACAACACGCTCTCTCTACCTTCGGCGAATCGTCAGAGGCAAACGCACTCGGAACTGCCAGCGTTAAAACTACACCTGCTAACGCTAGAGCCTGGAAGCTTCGGAGACTTACAAAGCGGATTTCACTTTTCATGCTAATTACTTTCTAATATATATATAGTAATGATTCTACTTACTTTGGCTGCCGATAGATTGTAGAGGACCAAGTCTTCTTCGTTCCTACTGGTTAAGAAGGCTATTCAACTCCGCGACCATCTCGTCGGTATTCTCTCCTCGCTTCTTTGCATCCTCAATAGCGATCTGAAGTCTAACTATCTTCACTTTGTTCGCTAATATCGCAGCTAGCGCTTCTTTCTCTTTTTTCTCCCGCTCTTCTCGCGATTGAATCTGTCCGTTGGCGCTGGTCGTGTTCTGAAGCGTTGGCTGTTGGGAGCTCGGTGCCGGAGGACTAGCGAATGCACCGGGAATTTGTTGATCAGTGGTATAGATGGTATTAGAAACTCCCGAGCCCAAGGGGTTTCCAATATACGTAATCTGAGACGGAAAGTATGACTCTTTATTGTTAAAATCAACTCGCGGTTGAGTCGGCGTTAGAACACTAAAAGCCGTAAGCGATAAAGGCATTGTCGCATTTGATAAATCGCAATCGTTAAACCCCGCTGCTGTGGCATTCGCGGCAGCACTGTAATTCGGCGCTGAGCTATTACGAGCCGATATCGAGGCACTACTGGTCGAGGCACTGCTGTAAGTGCTACGGCTCCCAAAACTTGAGAGATTCACAGGTTTTCTAGCTGGTTTTACGTCAGTATTTTTAGCGGAATTCCCTGTTAATCCTGACTCAATATCGGCTTCTTGATCTACTTTGTCGTCCTTTTCCTTTTTATGACCGATTTTCCAAAGTCTGTAGAAGCAAGTTTTAAAAAGACCTTTAGTTCTTTCATAACAGGATTGATGGCAGCGTTTCTTGGACTTTTCTTTCGGACTTGGAACGTTTGTGGCCGAGGTCGAAGGTACGGCTTCAATAGTAATGATTGGAGGTATAGAGCTCGAACCATTAGAAGAACTTGGGGAACGAAGGTTATTTTCAGAAGCATTAGCGGAACCTGCCACAAATGTAATGAATAAAAGGCCTGCCAAAAAACGGAATTTAAAATTCATAATAAAAAGTCTCCAATTTAAGCTTTGGAATATATAAGAGTCTTACATTAATGTAAATAATTAATATAGAATTAAAGCAAGATTCAACTAATTCGGATAATAATAAACAGATTCGATTGCTACAAATCTAGCTTAAACTAGTTCTCCCAACTAGCTTGTATGGGAGCCTTCCAATGCCTGCCTCAATCGACTGTGTTTATACCCGTATAAAAAGTAAATTACTAAACCGATAGCTAGCCACACTCCGAATCGGATCCAGTTTGTAATTCCCAGTTCAGTAATGAGGTAGCTACAAGATGTCAGACCCAGGACTGGTATCAAAGACAGATTTTTTTTGAAACAGAGGTAACATAAGAGCACCACTTCAGCACAGAAGACCATCATAGGGATCTGATGGTGGTCTTTGAAGGCTAAGAAGTTAAAAATCGCGTCCGGATTAAAACAATACACCGCCGCTAAGCCTGCTGCGACAATTCCGGGAAAAATAAATTTCGAATTAATGTGAGGAATTTTATATTTCTTCGTGCGGCCATTACCATTGGCACCGCCGTTAGAAATGGTCCCATTTTTGAGTAGCAGAACGCCCGTGCACACAATAGCAAACGCGAACAAAGTTCCGATACTAGTCAGGTCCGCCACTTCCGTAAGATTCATGAATAAAGAAGGTACAGCGACGAATAAACCCGTTAATATGGTTGAAAACCATGGCGTTTTGTACTTTGGATGGATGGCTGAGAAAATGGGCGGGAGCAATCCGTCACGGCTCATAGCCATCCAGATACGAGGCTGGCCAATCTGAAAAACCAGTAAAACCGTCGCCATGGTCACCACTCCGATAACTGCAACCAGTCCAGAAAAGAATGGCATATTCACACCTTCTGGACCAAAAACATAGGCCAGCGGATCGCCCACGGCGAGTTTTTGGTAATTCACCATTCCTGTTAAAACAAGAGCGACGGTAATGTATAGAATTGTGCAAATCACAAGCGAATATAGCATTCCACGTGGTAGGTCTTTTTGCGGATTCTTACATTCTTCAGCAGTTGTCGAAATCGCATCAAAGCCGATATAGGCAAAAAATACGGACGAAACCCCCCGAAGCACACCGCCAAATCCATTCGGCGCAAAAGGAACCCAGTTACCTGGGTTGATAAAAAAAGCTCCGACAAAAATGACCATGAGAATAGCCGCGATCTTCAAAACCACTAGTACATTAGAAGTCTTCTTTGATTCTCGAATTCCTACATAGGTAATCCAGGTAATCAAGGCAGTTATTCCCAGCACAGGCAAATTACAAATTATCGGTAGCCCCAATAAGCGAGGCGCGTCCAGCCAGGCCTGGTAAGCCTGAACCAGATGAGATTGAGAGCCTGAACTAGTTGCAATTGCCGAGAGGCTTTGTCCTTGTTCCAGCAAACCGGAGACTTGCTGATGCCCACGGTAAGCGCTCATAAAATCCATGGCAAAATATCTTGGCACCGTGATTCCGTAACGTGCGATGAGATTGAGGAGATATTCGCTCCAGGATATTGCTACGACAATATTGCTGATGGCATATTCCATCAGTAGATCCCATCCAATAATCCAGGCTAGTAGTTCTCCAAATGTGGCGTAGGCATAAGTATAAGCTGAACCAGCAATCGGAATCGCCGAAGCAAATTCAGCGTAACAAAGCGCTGAAAATCCGCAAGCAATGCCAGTAAAGACAAATAAGAATATGACCGCTGGTCCGCCGTAAAAGGCTGCATTTCCGATAGTGGAGAAAATTCCCGCACCAATGATGGCAGCGATCCCAAGAGACGTCAGATCCCACACACCCAGAACCTTGGGAAGTTCGCCATCTCGATTTTTATGAATGGAGACGTCCTGATTAATTTGCTGAATACTTTTGGTATGAAATAGGGCCTTCCAATGCACTTCTCTGACTCCTTACTGAATGATTCCAACGCTATTTTGACGGTTATAAGGGAATTTGAAGGTACTGTAAAGATTACGGTTACTGAGTTTGAGATTGCTGCAAGGAATGTCCGGCTTTAGACTGCGCGTTCTTTAAGTATTCGGCGCTCGCGATTGAGCCGAGAATAACAGCACAGCCTAACATGGCTCTTAAGCTCAATTGTTCACCTAACATCAAGTACCCAAAAGCAGCTGCAAAGACCGGTTCCAACGAAAAGATCAGAGCGACACGTTCAGGCGTGGTTTCACGCTGGTACCTTGCCTGAATCCAAGTAGTTCCTATGGTCGCAAAAATTCCACAAAAGAGAATTCCTGCGAGGGCGGCCAAATTGAGCGGAACAAATGTTTCAGAACGGACTAGTACACACGCACCGGAACCAGCAAACAAACCCACAAGCTGAAAAAATGCGAGCATTGTCGGATCCGCATCGTTCGTAACCCATTTCTGCAGGACGACGATATAGACGGCGTACATGAACGCGCAGAGGAGAATCCAAAGATCACCTTCGCAAAACCCTTGGGTCGAAGGATCCGCAAAAATAAACAAACCACAAAGTGCTCCCAGCGCTGCAAAATAGTCGATGGGTTTAGCCGACCCCAGACCAAACAAATACGACAAAAACGGAACCAGAACGACATAGGTTCCAGTCAAAAACGCAGCCCTTCCAGACTCAACGTACTGGAGACCGATCGTCTGAGATTGAAGACTTACCCAGTTGATTACGCCTAAAATTAATCCAACTATAACCAACTGGCCGAAACCACGCGGGATCGTGGCTTTACGGAGCTTAAAAATAATAACGGGAACCATCAGAAGAAGTGCAATTCCAAATCGATAAAAGACGAACTGGGAAGGACTAACCGTTTGCACGGCAACTCTAATTAGAGGAAAGGTCATTCCCCAGAAAACGGTCATTACAATAAAAGCAAACGTCGCGAAATTCATACTTCCTACTTCTACCGACTTCGGCCGACTCTGGAATCTGAACGATCGTGACTACTAGACCACTGAAACGAGACGACTAAATTAACTGATCAGCGTGCGAGCAATCGGTTAACGGAGGAATATATCACCAATCGGCTATAAAATCAATTCCGCTAATAAATCTACGAACTTCTTGCTAAAAATCCCAAATCGAATAAGAATCGTCTGGAATTTGAATTTGGTAGTCATTTTAAATCGACTTAAGTCGACCGCTAGATGAAGAACCAGATGAGGAAATAATTTTTGTTTTTTGGTGTAAGTTTTTCTTTTTTTTGGTATTTTTGATATTTTTTTAATATAAGATTCAGAAACTTCTGGATATACTATTCTCAAGCGAAATGGACGAGCAAAAAAAGCAGTTTCAAATTCTCAGAACCCCCCCAAAAACCGACTTCAAATCCCGTTTAAGGCTATTCTGTTTTCACCATCTTGGAGATACAGCAAATCCGCTCTTTCGCGGCTGGCAGGACAAGCTCTCACCACTGATTGAGGTTTGCCCGGTTCAGGTTCCTGAGCGGGAACAATTGATTCGCGCCATTGGTCCTGTTCAAAATCCTGCAAAAACAGCCTCAATCGAGGCTGGAATTCCGCAGGACCGGATCAATGCCCCGCCCTATGTGAAGTTAAAACTCTGGGTCGAGTCCCTTGCCGCGGCCCTCACACCGGTACTTTCTGAAAAACCGTTTGCTTTTTTTGGACATCGCTTCGGAGCCTTAGTTGGATTTGAGCTTTCGCGCTGCCTAAGAAAATCCGGCAGTCCCCTGCCCTATTATCTTTTCTTTTCCGGCCAGCGCGCCCCGCAGCTGGAACCCCGCGATCCGTTCATTATCGACAATTACCGATATTCTTCAGAACCACCACTCAAAATTCCCATCTCAATTTTTGGTGGCCTACATGATCTCGAAGTAGGGGAAGCTGACTTTGATGCGTGGCGGACCCAGGCCGACGGCGATTTTTCTATTCACATGTTCTCAGGAGTGGACTTTCTCTCAAAACCGACAGAACGGCTTTTTATCGAAGGCATTCGGTCAGATTTAAAGCGCATTTTGCTTTGAGCGGACTTTCACTCTTTGCCAGCTGCAGCGCAAAACTTAACCACACGAAATTATTACACTAAATTAAGATAATATCCTGCTATTATTGTAAAATTTGTGCTTATTTGAATAAAATGAGACAATTGTGTCAATGAAGGTGAAGATCCTGACTTTCTATAGGAAAGTGAAAAGTTATCCCATGTCGGCTTTGACACGGCCCAAAGGTTTGGGAACGACGGCCAGATGTGCAATCACGCTAATTCTACTAACCGCAATTCCGTTTGGCTCGGCTTTGGCTTCAGATAAATCTAATTACTCCCCCAACAGCGCCCCTGCAAACGACCCAACACCCGCCGGAAAATTGAGCTCCGACAACAAACTGTTGGGAGCTAGTACATCTAGTACAGGTGGTGGCGACGGTTCCCAATCTAATGCACAACCCGCTTATCAGGGTGGTGCAGGTGCAATGGCGGCTTCTATTGGTATGGCCGGTTACGGAATGGGCGGGATGGGCACTTCTTATGGTTTCGGCGGCTTGGGCAACACTATGATGAATAACCCGGCGATGATGATGAATAATCCAGCCATGATGACTAACCCGGCAATGATGATGAATAACCCAGCGATGATGACTAACCCTGCAATGATGATGAATAACCCAGCGATGATGTCAAACCCTGCAATGATGACTAACCCTGCAATGATGACTAACCCTGCAATGATGATGGGTGGTGGAGCCCTTGGCGGCTATAATATGGCCTTAGGTAGTTCAATGATGATGAACACAAGCCTCATGGGCCCAAGTCTCACAAAGACTTCCGCTGCAACGGCAGCCGGGGCAGCCCCCACCACACTGCCTAGTGAAAAAATTCTCGTCGTACATGACGGCGCGACCAGAAGACGCAGCTCTACCCTCAGCACGCTATTACCGTGCAATCCACCTCTTCCCGCCGGAAGTGCCTTAAGTCCGAACCCTGTTAATGGGCCAAACGGTACTCTAGGAACTGGAATTTTACCTACCAATCCAAGCGATACCAATTGTCAAACGGCGGGTCCCAATAATGCTGCCTCTATGGCAATCACTGACAGTAAGATGAAACCGGTATCTTCTGCTGAACAAGGCGGACCAAGTACCGGCCAAGCAACGGGTGCACAATAAGCCATTGCTAAGGTATCCGATAACTTCTTGATATTCAGTGCGTTATAGTTTCTACGCCACACCTGCCAAAAACTTAGTCTTATATTACAACGCGATGCCTATCAAAAAGTCATCGGATACTTCCTACTAAATGTTGACATTAAGTGTCACTTTATGTAACGACACTTAACGTTCTTCAGACGGCTATTGATGAACACCATCAAACAATAAAAATAGGGGCGGCAGGTAGGATTAAAATGAAAGTAGCACGGTTTTCTATAGGGTTAGGGCGATTGCACACCTTGCGGTTACTGCATATATTTATCACCGGATTATTCTGTTTCAGTCTCATGGGATGTCCTTCTTCAGACAACGAGACTCCTCCGGCTGGTACAGAAACCGGTATTCAGAATTCTAAACAACCTCAGCGTACTGGTGACCTGACTGGCACCGTCGCTAATGGAGAGACTTCCGGCAGCGCAGCCCCTGTGACTGAAGCAGGTACTGTAAAACAGCCCGAAGCCGGCTTGATCCCAAGTTTTCCGGTTATTACAAAAAAGTTTAAATTGAAATGCGGCGAAAATAGCGCACCCATCGAGATCAAGATTAACAAATCGCTGGCCCCTCTTTCTCAGGATGGCGCAGAGACATATGTGGTAGTTTTCGGTGACAATCCAACCACTCTGTATTTTGAAGATCTGCACTTGCCGGACACGAAGAACTTGGTTGATAAGCTTACAGAGCAGAATGGGTATCGAACCATTCAAGTGAAATATACCAATTCAAAAAAGCAGGCTTGTGGTCCCGAGGGGATCAACGTCACTGGTTTTCAAGCGGCCTGTTGCCAGCAGGGTTTAGATGCGGTCTCTCAGCATTCCTACGACGTCATGAAAAAAGTCTTAGAAGTATCTGGCTATAATGATTCTAAGAATCCCAAAAAACAGCTCTTCGGCGTTGGATATGGCATGGGCACACTCCCGTTATCTAAGGTTGCCTATGAATATGGTAATGAGTTCAAAATGGATAAGGTAGCCATGATCAGTCCGGTGCTCGGCGATGCAAAGTTCGGGTGCCAATCGCTGTCTGAGCTGCGAGATTTATTCAATTCTTGGACAAAAATGCCTTTAGCTTGGGCTCTAGACAAGGAAACCGTAACTCCTTTATTTCAGCTCGCAGACAACTTGGATATGTTGACAAAAACCGGTCGCGGTTGTTCGCAAGATCCTGAAGGGCTCAGAGAATTTACTGCGAAACACAGTTTAGCCGAAATGCCATACTTTACCCAAGGGAGCTTAGCTGTTTTTGCTGGCGACAAATCCTACGATATGAACGAATTTAAGAATATCGGGACTCGAGCCAATGGGGATTGGGCTGTTTTCGGTATAAACATGATTCTTTTCAAATCATTTGATTTCTTTTTCGGAGACTTCTTGCACTCCCATTTTCCTAATTTTGGGTGGGATCAATTCAAAGACCCATGGAGAACCTTCACCTCCACCGACGTCAATAACAGCACCCTTAAGGGAATCAAGATGTTCTTTGTTAGAACCACTGCTGGTATCATCAGAGATTACACTGCAACTAGGGCTGGTCGAGCGATCGGAAGAGCAAATCAAGAACTCGGAAAATGGACTGCAAAGCAAGTTATAGATCTCTTTAATCTTCCTTACAGCCCTCAGGCTTATCTATATATAAAGACCACTCAAAAACGTGCACTCGGGGCAGAGATTGGAATCTATGAGGACTGCGGAAATGTTCCATGGAATTGCAAAAAAGAGAAGCAAGACTTCAAAAACATATTCCTAAACAGCGATATTATGGACTATCTGACGGATCAGAGCCCTCCCGAAAGCGATCAATCAATTCCCAATTCGGTAGAGATAGCTTTGCCACAATAGTTTTGCCATAAATGATAGATGGACGAGAATTACTTTAAGGGCTGGGCAAAACCCGGCCCTATTATTCCAAAATCTAAAGCGAAAGACCTAGCTCGTCCAGGTGAAACACTGGACGCGTTGTGCGGGCACTATCGGATTTTTCAGCTGGAGAAAGGGCATCGCTTTTCAACAGATGATTTTTTGGTAGCCTGGTACGGAACTACCTGGTGCCCCTGTCCACGTACGGTGCTTGATCTCGGCAGTGGGATTGGCGCAGTCGGAATGCTGGCAGCGTGGCGGCTTCACGGTGCACGTTTCGTGACGGTTGAGGCACAAGAGACCAGCGTTGCGCTGGCCAGGCGCTCTTGTCAGTACAACGAATTGGAAGATCGCTACGAAATTCGCCACGGGGATTTGCGGGATCCAAACCTGATTCGTCCAGACGAAAAATTTGATTTAATCATGGGTAGTCCACCCTATTTTCCGATTGGGTCCGGGATCGAGGGAGACCATCCACAGAAAATCGCATGTCGTTTTGAACTGCGCGGCTCTGTTGTGGATTACTGTCGCGTGGCTTCTGAGCATTTGAACCTCGGCGGATTTTTTTCCATAATTTTTCCGATCGCGCAGGAAAGCCAGCTCAAGCGTGTAGAAGCGGCGGCGCGAGAAGCACAACTCACCATTGTTCGCTCTCGACCCATCGTCTTCAAAGAAGGTGAACCTCCCCTACTTTCCTTATTCGGAATGATGAGATCGGATCATCTTCCGGAATCGTTTCGGGACCAGACGTGGAAGGAACCACCACTCGTGATTAGAAAAGCTCGGAGGCCCGACACTGGCGGCAGCCCCGATGATTCAGTACATGAAGAATACCGCGCTTTGAAATTAGCGTTGGGCTTTCCGCCTTAGCGTGTGACCTTACCAAATGTGGTGCCACGGCGGCTGAGGCCGTAAATCAGAATTTCTTGCCTATGCTGGGAGAGCTGGACCGCCTTCACTCGCGAAAATCCCATGGATCTCACATGGTCAATCATTGAGGGGATTTCGTTTGCAAAGCGCCAGTCGGTAAATTTAACGGTGAGAATCGCCCCGACTAAAGAATCTTTCATCCGCGAAGCCAAGCGATCTACAGAATAAAGGGCAATATTCGGTGCCACGTTCATGTCGAGAAGCAGCCACTGGACTGAGTGAGGCAACTCTTCCCGAAGTACCTGGGCAACGGGTTTTCGGATGTGAGTAAACTGCGGGTTACGTACAACTATCGGTTCCATCGGCCGCGGATCTATTCCGACGACTTTGAGTCCACGCTTGAGCAACGCGTAGCTCGCGCCACCGGGAGCACTTCCAATTTCTACGGCAACATCGCCAGGTTTAAGAGGTGCTTTAGACCAAAGGAGAGCTTCCTCTAATTTTAAGTAAGCGCGAGATGGTGCTTCTTGGGGAAAAGAGATTTTTGATTTTCCGCCGGGCCAGGGTGAATGCGAATTGGAGTGCATAAAAGCACCGAGTGCAAACTGATCCGGATCGACCGCAACAACTTGTAGAACAATGTCTCCGATTTGTGAAAGCGGATCCACTTCGAAAAGCGCATTGCTAGCCTCACGGATTTTTTTTTCAATACCACCAAGCAGTTCGTTATCCTTAAATCCCGGCGGTTCGTCACCCGGCAGATAAAAACGGCGTTGCCAGGCATGGAGACGGAGCTTTTTTTCTGGGTAGGCATTCTTAAGCTGTGTGGCCAGTTCTATGACTTTGCTGATTTCGGAAACATCGGTGGATTTTAACATCCCGAAAGAGGCTCCATAAGCCTGCGCAAAGACTGTATGCAATGTCAGATCGAGCGGAACTGTTCCAGCGATGTTCTTAAATGTAACAAATCCTGGGCGCGAGAAGGCAAAGCGGAACTGAGGATAATCCCGGAGCATTTCCTTCTTAAGGGCTGTTTCGGCACCGACCTGGCAGACTGTGAGGATAAAATGTGTGGTTGGATTCACTTTGGATTTCTTTCTTTTCCTAGGTGTCATACGGGACGCCGCCTCGGATTGCAACTTCTTTCGCTGACGACTTTGACGAGTCATCTGAGTCGATCCAACTAGTGGCGCAATTATAGGCTTCAAACTACATAGTTAAGGGAAGTAATTAACTAAAATAATTTATATTTATATTTTATTTAATTCGAACCACTCCCATGATATAGCTTTTGCTATGAAAAATTTCATACATAGGTTAGTTCTTGCGGGCCTCCTCGTCCAAATGACCGTCGTGGTCGTCTCTCCCACCCAAACCCATGCCGCGGCGATTCGGAAGGTCTTTGAAGAACCAAACAAAACCCAAATTGAAAAAGCCATTGAAGAAAACGCCGTCTTGGGACCCATTGCAGTCAGTTGGAGTCCAATATCTACAGCGATGGGCCCAAGGCGAGTCAAACTATTTGATAGCTCTAACGGAAATCCTTTCAAGGTAGCGAATAATCGACATATAGTTGCGGCGAAACCAACGCGAGAGGCTCTATTGGAAGCAATGGACGGAGCGTTTTCTCTCGCAAATAGCGACCTTTCAGAACCTGGCACGGAAAAAACCGCAAAGCTCTTTTTCTATTTCAATGCCCACGGACATGGACAGTACATGGTGGACAAGGATTCTAATCCCTTCTTTTATCGTGATCTTGTGGATTACCTCTATCGTCAGATAACAAATTTACTTTCCGGCCATCCTCATCAAAAAATTGAAGTAACGCTTTTTATCGAAGCCTGCTTTGGATTTCCGATGCATCTGATACGAGATAAATTTACAGCGACCCATGATCCTCGAATAAAAGTACAGGTTTGGGTAGCATCAGACGCAGAACACCCCGGAATATCTTACGTCTTCGATGAAGTCCTTACCTCACTCATGTTCTTCCGGGATCTGCTCCCCGACGAAATTAGGCAAAAGTTTAGCTTGAACCCATCTACTTTTATCGCTTTCAGTGGAGAGAATTATCACGACTTTTATGACTCGGAATCAGGACTAGCTCCCGTATTTCGGGAGGTACTGCCCCTTGAGTCTTTAAAGAACATTCTTCGCGGGAACAATATCGAAGAGTCGACTATGGCGATCCGAATACTAGGTTCCGCTTCAGAGGATCAGGCGTTACCAGCTTCGAAAATTCTCCTCGACTATCTCCAAGAAGTGCTGAACTTTGATCCATCGCGAATGGCTTTTAACGCCACCGAACTTTCAAAACTTTTTCAATCCAGAGAAATCATTGAAAACCTGCGCAAACTCTCCATACGTAATCCGGAGACGTTATCCTCGAGCGAACTCATACAGAGTATCCAAAAATCACCCGTAGGATCATTTACGAATATGGTCAATTCGCTATATCAGATACTGATCAAATTTCGCGTGTCACTGCTGGGTTCTGAACCAAATTATCAAATAAATAATCAGGCAAATAATCCAAAAGAGCCTAAGCTTGCTTCTGGTTCGAAAGATCTTGAAGCGGCGTATTCTTATTTGATTGCTTTTCACAATCGGTTCTATGATGATTTCAATAGCTATGGATTGGTGGTTCCCTACATTTCGGAGAACCTGATCAAATATATTCAGAATCAGATTCTAGCGGCTTCTGAGAACGATGCGATCATTCTACTTGGTATTTTAGGCGAATCCAAAAATTCGCGGGCTACAGAGTTCCTCGCCCGTATGGCTGAAGAAAGCTATTCCGAATTGATCCGCGAGCAAGCCATCCGGAGTCTGGGAAAAACAGCAAATCCGGAAGCTTTCTCTGCTATCAAGAGAATCGCTCTTTCTGAAGATACTGCGATATCCATTCGCGACACAGCTATTCGCGCTCTCACGAATTTCTACACTCCGGAAGTCATAGGGCTTCTTCAGAACTTACTTCGCTCGGATCGTTCGGAGATTCAGGATGCAGCAAAAGCAGTTTTGAAATTTTTCGATAACTCTTGGATGAAAAAGACGTGGCCGTCAGCAATCAAAGACGAATTATAGAATCCACCTGGCGAAACATCGTAGCACTAAACGTTCGTCCCTACCGGCTAACGCTCGCACTATTGCTCGGTTGGGACCAATTGCCAGCAGAATCTTGAGCATAAATAACGTATGTATAGTTTCCACCGCCGCTAACAACATTATTATCCGTATAGGTCGTAGTGGAACCCCAGACACCGTCTAGATAAACACCATTTCGATAGATGTAGTAGGCGGAAACTCCCACATTATCTGTAGAAGAACTCCAATTTAAACTAACTGCACTTGTAAAGCGCATTCCCGGCACCACTGAAGCAGTGAGATTCGAAGGCGCAGTGGGAGGGGTTGTATCAACAAGTGTTGTACCATCCGTATAGGTGTACGGAATGGAAACACTGTTCGATCCGGAGCCCACACTGAATGGATTGAACGAGCTAGGCAAAATATCTTGGTTAAGTGCCAAATTGGTCAATTTTACCGATTCCACAGTGAGGGGATAGCTCCTCGAATAGTTTGCGAAACTAACGTAGTAATTCATGTTCTGAGTCGCCGTAGGAATGAGATCAGACATATCTAATACAAAAGTCCCGTCAATGGCAGTGGTAGATCCATCAAAGGCGTAGGCTCCCCCTTTGTAATTCAGGGCTCCGTTGCCCTCAGTGGAAGTCGGTGACGTCGCATTTGGAGCAGACATACCAGTTGCTAGTGACATCTGGTTTCGAGCTGAACTCCTTACAGTGAACTGAGCAACAAGTCTCGGCGAATAAGAAGCCTTCGCTGTCATTGAATAAACAGTCGCATTCCAAATAGCAGGTTGGCGTGCGTAGGATGCTGGACCATTAGTCACTGCAGAGGTAGCTTTCAACGCATCATACGAAACCCAGATAAAGCCGGAATTTGCCCAGGTATTTCCCCAGGAATTTGCAACCTTAAAAGCACCTTTCTCGCCGTCATCCACTACACCATTATTATTCAAGTCTACCCAGACTGTATCGTCGTATCCGACAATCGTCATGGCATGACCACCGCTGGTGCCATTGACGTAGGTCATCGCCCACTGGCCTACGTAGGGGTTCGAGGCAGCGCTACGATCCGTCTTGATCGATGTATAGACCCAGGAATAGACATAAGTGCCAAAAACCAAAACGTGACCGTTGGCCAACGTTTGTTTTGCGGCAGCCAATCCCGTTGGACCATCTAAGCCATTTAAATACTGTACAGGATTCATTCGGTAGCTGAGTGCTGAAATCCAATCAGCGGTGTTTAAATCCCAACTTAAATAATCTCCATTTACGTACGGGAACTGATTCCAGGTCGCTGCACCATTATTTTGAAGGAGCGAATAGGCGTCAGTAAAAGCAGCCCCCGAATCTTTTCCGGAGTTAGTCATATTGTAAGTCCATTTTGGGGACAGAATAGTGACACTCGACGTTTTATTATTACACCCTCTCGCTAAACAAAGTTCATGACTACCTTGATAGTAAGTCGTAGAAAATCCAACACACGACGATTCCGAACCTTGATTCGCAATGGGAGGCGCCGATGGAAGCAGGCTATTGTCCACACTCGACGGAATCGCGCCGCCATCCGCCTGAATTCCAGTTCCAGAAGTGACCGTTGTACCGGAGCTAGCTCCTGCAAACGTACCATCATCCGATGGTTGATCTCCTACCGGATCGCCAACCTGTACCGAAGTCGAATTTTCGGTTTCAAATTCGGAATCAGGTGTCCCGGCGCTGCCGAGATTAATTTGTGGAAGGCCTATTTTTCGAAGTTCCTCATTCTTCCTAATGATACTTAAAAAATTTGGTTTGATTTTAATTATCCTATGTCTATGTAACCGTCTTAACTGCTCTGTCGTGGGAGATTTCAATCCTGCACTACCGATGGTAAGATTTCCCCACCAGACAGTAGGCGCTGCTATCGCCGCTCGAGACAATGTTACTAGTACTAATCCTAAAAATAACGCCGCGAGTAAATACCATTTTGCTGGAGAATTTTGAACAGGATGGCTCGCGCAATCCTCCCCGTTTATGGGGAGGTCGAGCGAGCCTTTATAGAAGGTGTACAGCGACACGTGGTCGCTGTCCTTACCTGAAAAGAATCTCCCGCCTTTAGGCGGGAGATCTTTAATTTGAAATTCACCGCCACCGCAACAACCGTCCCGATTACACTTCATATATTAATAAATAATATATAAATACAATGTAAATTAACAAGATGTTTTTCGCTCGGCAACAACTATAGGAATGCGGTCGACTCTCCTCGCCAAAATCATTAGCGTCGCTCACAGCCTACCCTAAACGAGCTTCAAATCTTCTGAGATTTTGAACAGGATGGCTCGCTCGACCTCCCCGTTTACGGGGAGGTCGAGCGAGCCTTTATAAATGGAATTTTCCCTACCTGCAAAGAATCTCCTGCCTCTAGGCGGGAGTTCTTTAAAAAAAATTAGTTAACAATGTTAATTATTTGGTTATACTAGTAACCATGAGCGATCTGAATTGCGCGAAGTTGATTCTGAAGACTGTACCAACAACAATGCGCCGCATCAGAACAGAAATGCGCACCTCGGCTCGCGCAGCCATGGCTGATTTAACAGTACCGCAGTTTCGTATCCTGGTTAGACTTTCTCTCTCGATCGCCACTAATAAAGAACTGGCGGAATGGATTGGAGTTAGCCCACCCAGTATGACTCGAATGGTACGTCATTTAATTCGTAAAGGCCTTATCAAACGTCTTTCAGTTTCACCATTGGAGCTTCAATTAGAAGGTCGATCTACCAAGATAAGACACGATCGCAGAGAAGTTCGCCTAACCCTAACTAGCAAAGGGCAAGCGGTTTACCAGAATACTTATGAGGAAGTTTTGTCCATATTTACGGATCTAGTCAGTAAGCTAGATAGCGAAAACAAACAAACTTTATCAAGAGGCCTACAAATTTTAGGTACCCTATTCCAATGAACTTAAGAACAAAATATGTATTGCTGGCAATCGGAACGGCTTTTTTTTCTATCGCATGGACAATGGGATTAACTCCCGCCTGGGCAAAAGCGCCAGATGAGGATTCACCAGACATAAGTCTAGTCATAAAGGCTCATGTCGATAGCAGTTCCGCCGGAACGTCCCAGACTTCTCAAGCTCCTCAGACTCTACCAAGATCTCTAAGAGACGCCTACTTCGCTGCACTCAATCGCAGTGAAACGGTGGCGGTTCAGCAAGAACTCCTTGTCCAGAACCATGAAGGTCAAAGCCAGGCGATCGGCGCAGTAATGCCAACAATCACAGGAAGCTGGAATTTTCTCAATCAGCCACAGCCATCAGCGCCTATCGGAACCAGCATCTCTCCTTCAACCCAAAACACGGTAAAATTAACTGCCGATCAACCCCTCTTTCGCGGACTCAGAGACTTAGCCGCACTCAGACAGAAAAAATACCTGGTGGGTATGCAAAAGCAGGCAGTTTTGGCCGCCGCCAAACAGCTCTTTTATGATTTGTCGACTGCCTATTATAATGTACTCGCCTATAAATGGGATGTCGCAAATTACAAAAAGGAAATTGAAATTAATGAAACACGTCTGAAAGAGCTTCAAGGCTTCTATAAAATTGGACGATCACAACTGACTGATGTGCTTACATTCAAGTCAAATGTGACAAGCCTCCGAGTCAATTTAGAAAATTCCATAGGGCAACTGGAAGTAGCCAAAGACGTCCTCGCCTACTTGACTGGCTGGAATCGCGATACCTTTCTGAATAATGCCGAAAATCTTCGTGACACCGAACCTCTCTACACCGACATTCCTAATATTCAAACTCTTCTTAAGGAAGTCGACAACCGCCCTGACGTTCAGCTAGCACTTGGGAACGTTCAGGCATTTGATGAAGGCGTTCCCCTTGCATGGGGTCAGCACCTACCCAATATAGACCTGATCGGCGATTATTACTTTGATCGACCCGGTGTTGTCAGCACGGTTCATTGGGACGCACAGATCATGCTTTCAGTACCTCTCTTTCAAGGTGGAATTGTTCAATCCCAAGTTCGTCAGGCTACGTCTGTGGCGCGCCAATATAGTCAACTCCTCTCCCAGGCCAGACGCCTTGGTGAAGAAGAAATTCGGATGTTTCATAACCAACTCAATGCGGATCGCCAACAGATTTCCAAACTAACCGAACTCGTGGAAATTTCCAAAAAGAATTACGAGACTGAAGTTCGGTACTACCGCAATGGTCTTGTTACCAATCTGGATGTTTTAACCGCAGTGAATACTTTTCAAGATGCTCAACGGCAACTCGATCACCAGCGTATGATCGTGCAGCTCGATGCGGCAAAATTACAAGCAGCCACTGGAAAACGCTCGGAAATAGCCACAGCCCTAAAGGAATAAAGTATGAGTATTTCTGAAACCTCCATTCGCAACCCGGTTTTTGCTTGGATGCTCATGCTGGGATTGATTTTGTTTGGCGCCATTTCAGTACAAAGAATGGGCATTAGTCAGATGCCAGATGTGGATTTTCCTGTCGTGAATATCGGATTGCGCCTCGACAATGCCGCTCCCGAAGTCATGGAAGTCGACGTGGTGGATATTGTCGAAGACGCCGTGATGGGGATTGAAGGCCTCAAACGAGTAACCTCTAGCGTGAGTGAGGGAATTGCCAACGTAACCTGTGAATTTGCGCTCAATCACAATATTAATGTTGCTCTCCAAGAGGTCCAAAACAGAATTCAGCAATCCTCCAACTATCTGCCTACTGCACTCTATCCTCCCGTTATTACAAAAACCAATCCGGAAGATCAGCCTATTCTCTGGGTTATGGTCACCGCCGACGAAGGCGTCGCCCTGTACAAACAAATGATCTATGCTCGAAACACCATTAAAGATCAGCTTTCCACCTTATCCGGAGTTGGAAATGTCACTTTTGCGGGCTATGTCGAACCTAATCTCAGGGTCTGGGTAGATCGACAGAAGCTCTATCATTTTAATCTCACCTCCAGCGATATCTTTAGTGCAATCCAAGCCGAACAAATAGAACAACCGGCGGGTCGAATTGAATCTCTCCTAACCGAAACGAATATTCGAGTTCTGGGAGAAGCGAGGACTGCAAAAGATTTTGGAAATATCCGGATCAATACTCGCAGTGGAGGTCCAAACTACTATCCGATTACGCTGAATCAGGTAGCTCGAATCGAAGAGGGAATTTCCGATCTTAGACAGATTTCTCGCTATAACGGAAAAACCGCCGTCGGACTCGGAATAGTGAAACAGCACGGCGCCAATGCGGTAGAAGTAGGTAATCAAGTTAGACAAAAGGTCCAGCAGGTTCAATCCACTCTATTGCCGGGCTATCACGTCGCAGTTGAACTCGATACCACTCAGTATATTAAGGACTCCGTTAAAGAATTGAATATGACCCTGATTCTTGCAGCAATACTAACCTCCGTGGTTTGTATTTTCTTTTTGGGGTCCCTATCTTCAACGATTAACGTTCTATTAGCTATTCCAACATCTATTGTTGGGGCTTTTAGCGTCCTCTATTTCTTTGGCTTTACCCTCAACACCTTTACTCTGCTCGGCCTGGGTCTCGCGATCGGCATAGTGGTCGACGATGCCATCATGATGTTAGAAAACATAGTTCGCCATTATGAAATGGGCAAAAATCGAAGACAGGCAGCGTTGGAAGGATCCAACGAAATTACCTTTGCCGCGATAGCAACCACCATGGCGATTGCGGCGATTTTTATTCCGGTAGTCTTTATGCAAGGAGTGGTTGGCAGATTCTTCTATCAATATGGAATTACGGTAACAGCCGCAGTTTTTCTCTCCCTACTGGAAGCGTTGACTCTGACACCCATGCGATGTGCTCGGTTTATGAGCTCAGGAAAGAAGGAAAACCCTAATTTTCTGCTTAAAACGGTCGATGCTGGTATGGAATATTTATCTGAGAAATACCGACACTCGCTCGAATGGTGCTTGGCAAATAGAAACAAAGTCTTCTTGGTCGCGATCGCTATTTTTGCGGGATCGGTCATTCTGATGTCATTGCTCAGGCGAGAACTAATACCCGCACAGGACCAATCTCTTTTCTTGCTCTCGATTGAGACTCCCGTTGGAACTTCCATTCAGGCCACAGACAAAGTCTATCAAAAGGCTGAGGAATATTTAAAAAAGCAACCTGACGTAAAAGATGTTTATACGACAATAGGAAATTACGAGAATAATAACGTCGTCAATAACGGCGTTATTTACACCATTCTGAAAGATCCCAAATTGAGAAAACTCAATCAGAGGGAAATTATGGACCGCACCAAGAAAGACCTGGTCCAGTTGCTTCCTAATACAGAAATTTCTACTCAAGACTTGTCTTTGACCGGTTTTAGCGCCTCCCGCGGATTTCCGATCGAATTCACACTAGAAGGCCGAGACTGGAAAGTCTTGTTAGATTATTCAAAAGTAATTATGGATAAGCTCTCTAAAACCGGCCTTCTTGAGGATATTCATACTGACTTCCAAGCGGGAATGCCGCAAATAAATATAATTCCCGATCGAACGCGCGCTTCTGCTCGCGGCGTTTCGGTAACCACCATGGAACAAGAGGTGGCCTACCTGGTCGGAGGCCAAATCTTTAACGCAAACACTCAGTATCCCAAAGATGATCACCGCTACTATATTCGAGTAAGAATGGAACCAAATCAATGCACCAAACCTGACGATCTGCAACAGATCTTCTTGAGTAATAATCGCGGATCCAACGGAAGCCTTGTTGCACTCAAGGACACAGTCGATTTCCAGATTACAACTGGACCTCAGTTGATCTCGCGAGTGAACCGCGCACGTGCGATTCCAGTCTATGCCAATATCGCCAACAATGTCTCTCAACAGGACGCTTTAGATGCAGTGGTGCGAATTGGCCAAGAGGTTCTTCCATCCAAGTCTGGCTATTATCTTCGACCAACTGGAAGTGCTCAAGCTTTTCACGATGCTTTCGACGGATTGATCTTCGCTCTCATCTTAGGCATCGCAGTGGCATACATGGTGCTCGCCTCCCAGTTTAACAGTTTTATTCACCCAATCACCGTATTGATGGCACTCCCGTTTAGTCTTTCGGGAGCCCTTTACGCCCTTTACTTTACCCATCAATCTTTGAGTTTGTTTAGTATGATTGGATTAATTCTATTAATGGGTATTGTGAAGAAAAATTCCATTTTGCTAGTTGACTTCACGAATCAACGCAGGGCTGAAGGCTCCTCTCCTCATCAAGCATTACTCGAAGCCTGCCCAGTGAGGCTGCGACCGATCCTTATGACGTCGATAGCTACCATTGCAGGCGCGATACCCGGAGCGGTCAATTTCGGACCGGGTGCTGAAACTCGTATTCCAATGTCGATTTCTCTCATCGGCGGTGTTTTTCTCTCGACCATACTCACGCTTTTTGTTGTGCCCTGTGTTTATAGTTGGTTTGTGAGATTCGAACGCCCCGAGGTAGAAAATGAATAATTCGGAGTTTGAAAAATGATTAGCCTCCCGGAACTTTCCATTCGTCGGCCCGTCGTAGCCTGGATGATGCTAGTCGCTTTGATGATTTTTGGGGCGATTTCTTTTCATCGCCTCGGCATTAGTCAATTGCCTGATGTGGATTTCCCAGTTGTTAGCGTGTCCTTCAATCTTCCGGGCGCTGCTCCCGAAATCGTTGAAAGCCAAATCCTCGATCCAATCGAAGATTCAATCATGCAAATCGATGGCATTCGAAACGTCACCTCTTCCGCTCAACAAAGCTCCGGAAGTATTTCGGTTGAATTTGAACTCAATCGGAACATTGATGATGCTCTTCAGGAAATCAACAATAAGATCCAGCAAGTCAGTAATATTTTGCCAGTGGGACTTTTTCCGCCAACGTTACGTAAAAGCAATCCTGAGGATCAACCCATTCTCTGGCTTGGGCTCACCAGCGACGATCCTAAAACACCGCTGATGGATATGATGATATTCGCCAAGAACTATCTCCAAGATCAATTTTCCATTGTTCCTGGGGTAGGCAATATTGTTGTCGGCGGATACGTAGACCCCGCTCTTCGGGTGTGGCTCAATCTGAAGAAGATGGAGAAATTTGACCTCACCTCTGAGGATGTTTTAAACGCTATCCGTACGGAACAACTGGAGACTCCAGCAGGTCTTATCCAAAATGACAAAAATGAATATAACGTCAGAGTTATCGGCGAGGCCCGTAGCGTCGAAGAATTTGGAAAAATCCGAATCAGCAGCAGGGCTACTGAAGGCATTAACTATCGCCCGATACCTTTGAGTGAGATTGCCAGAATCGAAGAGGGAACGGCGGATGTACGCAGAATTTCGCGCATGAATGGCCAATTGGCTGTAGGTCTGGGAATTATTAAGCAACATGGCTCGAACGCAGTCGATGTCGCAAACTCTGTACGGCAACGCTTAGCTGAAATTCAACCCAATATTCCAAAAAACTTTCATCTGGATGTTCGATCAGATAATACTCGATTTATTAAACAGTCGGTCGATGAACTTGTTTTCGCACTTTTTCTCTCCGCTCTGCTGACTTCTGTCGTTTGTTACTTCTTCTTGGGTTCCTGGACTTCGACGTTTAATGTTCTGATGGCGATTCCGACATCGATTATCGGAACTTTTATCGCGTTATATTTCTTTAACTTCACGCTAAATACTTTTACATTGCTCGGACTCAGCCTTGCCATCGGAATTGTCGTCGACGATGCCATCATGATGCTAGAAAATATCGTCCGACATCGCGAACTAGGACAGAAGAAAAGAGAGGCCGCCCTCAACGGTGCGGAAGAAATCACTTTTGCTGCTCTTGCTGCAACTCTGGCGATTGTCGCCATCTTCTTACCGGTGATTTTCATGAAAGGAATTATCGGTCGCTATTTTCTGCAATACGGAATCACCGTCACTTTCGCCGTGCTGCTTTCTCTACTTGAGGCGCTTACTCTTACGCCGATGCGATGTTCACGCTATCTGACTGTGGATCACGCTCCACGAGGACTCGCTCATTTCATTGATAAAGGATTCAAAGGCCTCGCTAGAAAATACGAGAGCATTCTACATTTTCTTTTGGCTCACCGTTGGAAAACAGTTTTGCTGACGCTTGCCTTTTTTATCGGTAGTCTGTGGATTGGAAAAAAGTTACCCGGTGAGATGATGCCTGCCCAAGATCAGTCGATGTTCATGCTACGGTTTAAACTTCCCCCCGGAACTGCCCTTGGTGTAACGAACGAAAAAATTAAAAAAGTGGAAGACTATCTCTTAAAATTACCAGAGGTAAAAGGCGTCTTTAGCGCTGTCGGTGGTTTCGGCGGCGACGCAGTCAATCAAGGCATGGCTTACACCACTCTTGTGGATAGAAACAAAAGAAACATCTCTCAAGCCGATTTAATCAAAAAAGTCCGTAAAGAACTTCATCAGCGTGTCCCGGGAATGCAGACGGTCGTTCAGGATCTCTCGCTCCGCGGTTTCGCGGCCACCCGTGGTTTTCCTGTAGAATTTGTCATTCAAGGTCCTGACTGGAACGTCCTCACCGATACCACTCAAAAAATAATGGAGGCTATGCAGAAATCGCATAAAATAGTCGATGTCAACACAGACATTCAGACGGGAATTTCAGAAATACAGCTCACTCCCAATCGAGAAAACCTCGCTAAACACGGTGTGTCCATTAACACCGTCACCAACGTCATCAACACTCTCGAAGGTGGCCTCATTCTCAATGGCAAAAACCAGTATCCCAAGGGCCGACATCGCTATGAAATCGAATTGCGACTAGAAGCGAACGAGCGGGATCAAATTCACGATCTTAATCAGGTGATGATCCGAAATAATCGCGGTTTCCGAATTCCGCTCTCTAAATTAGTCGATCAGAAAATCAAACCTAGTCTTTTGCTGATTTCGCGTCTCAACCGTTTCCGAGCTATTACCGTCTATGGATCTCCCGCCTCGGGAATATCTCAACAGGACGCTATTGTTTTTACGGAGAAAATAGCTAAATCAATGTTACCGCCCGGCTATACTATCAAGATGATCGGTAGCTCGCAGAGTTTCAAAGAATCGTTTAATAGCTTAATCTTCGCACTCCTCTTCGGAATCTTAATTTCCTACATGGTCCTTGGATCACAGTTTAATAGCTTTGTGCATCCGTTTACCGTTCTGATGGCTCTTCCCTTCAGTTTCTCGGGAGCCTTTATCGGACTCTACCTCTGTAATCAGTCGATTAATATGTACAGTCTGATTGGATTTATTCTACTCATGGGCATAGTAAAAAAGAACTCCATTCTACTAGTAGACTATACTAACCAATGCCGGAAAGAAGGTTTGGAATTGCATGCTGCTCTGCTCAAGGCATGCCCAGTCAGACTCAGACCGATTCTCATGACGTCGCTTGCAATTTGTGCCGGTGCGTTGCCAGAGGCCATGAATATTGGCCCCGGTGCTGAAACCACAATCCCGATGGCAATTTCACTTATCGGCGGTGTTATCGCTTCGACAGTTCTCACACTTTTTGTAGTACCTTGTGTGTATAGCTTAGTCTCACGTTTTGAGCGTCCAGATGTACTAGCGGGATAGCTTGTTCGAAATACTCCAGACCGGCGTAGGATCCCAGAATCTTCCCGTATGCCGATCGCGATGCGTAACAATTTTAATATTTTGTTAAAATTATTTTTATTCTGATTTTCCAAAAATCAAACCTTGCTCCGGGAGATTTTCTCCACTATTTTGTGAATCACAAAACACCTTACTTCAACGCAACGAGGACAAAAAATGGGCGGATTTCGATCAGTAGTGGTACCCCTAGCCTTAATCTTAACACTTACTCAAACTTCACTTGCGCTAGCCGAACAGATTCGTTTTAGTGCGATTGGGGACTATGGCGATGGTAGCGCACTTGAGACTGCAGTGGCGAACTTGGTTAAGGGCTGGGGCCCTGACTTTATTATCACCACAGGTGACAATAACTACCCTAAAGGCGAAGAAGAGACCATCGATGAGAACATAGGACGAGACTATCATACCTATATCCAAGGTTATGCAGGAGATTACGGACAAGGCTCTAGCGACCAAAAGTTCTATCCTTCTCTGGGAAATCATGACTGGGACTGCAAGAAGTGTAATAAATATCCTAAACATTATTTGAAATTTTTTAATTTCCCAAAAAATAAACTTTACTATGAGTTTGTGAGGGGTCCAGTCCATTTCTTTGCTTTAGACAGTGACTCGCGCGAGCCAGACGGCATTAGCGAAAACTCGGAACAAGCAAAATGGCTCAAGAAACAACTCGCCAAATCTACCTCTCGCTTTAATATAGTTTTTTTTCATCACGCACCCTACGTCAGTGGCGGACACGGCCCGGCCAAAAGACTGCGCTGGCCCTTTAAACAATGGGGTGTCGATGCTGTGCTAACCGGGCACGATCATCTTTATGAGCGCATCATTGTCGATGACCTACCTTACTTTGTAAATGGGTCAGGCGGGGCTGAACTCACTCAAGAATACGTCGAAAAACCTGCTCAAGGCTCCAAAATTCGATATAATAAAATGAACGGCGCCATGTTGATCACCGCTGACGAGAAATCAGCTACATTTGAATTCTACAATGTCAAAGGTGAACAGATTGACCGTTACGTGATTACGTCAACTCATAAGCATTAAAACGAAAACGCCCGAGTCTGGTGACTCAGGCGTTCGATTTACGATGTTTCACTAACGATTCTGAGACTGACTTATTTGGCCGCGAAAGAGAATAGTGGAGCGGCAATATTGCCGCAAGTACTAGCCGACGCTCCGCCAAAGGTATTTGCAGGATCTACAATAAACTTGAAATCTCCTGTAGTCGCAGGTGCTGTGAGTTTGGTGCCGTGGGTTGCATCAGAGGAAGAAGTTGGCAGTGCAAAGTTGTTAATATTCCCACCTGCACATGCTGTAACTAAAGCATCAGCAGTACTTTGACCAGTACAAAGAGAATCCGTGCTCAATACTAGTGGAACAACATCCGTGGTTACAGCCGTACAAGTTCCAGTGTGCAACGTTAGACCAACTGCAGCGGCATCCGTCGTAATCTGGCTGGGCCAAGATACGGTGCCACTATTGCAAATCGCCTGACCAGTAGTTGTACCCCCAGCATTACAATTACTATCGTTATAAGTATTGTTTCCACCGTTTGTAGAAGTTCCCGTATAGCTCCCGGCCGCCCATCCTGCTGTCAAGGAATTGCCAATTACTATGATTACACACCCAATTGTAGACGGAATCGACCCAGACCCGATAATTGCACTGCTTGCAAAATTAATCGTTTGAGCTGTATTAGATAACGCAACGGTGGCTACCAATCCGGATGTACACGTTGGATCTGCCGTCATGTATATCCCGTAAACAGGGAGACTTAACGACGTAATAGCACTCGCCGGAAGGTAAGCAAAAGCGGGACTTGAAGCAAGCATCAACGAAAGAGCAAACAAAAACTTTTTATTCATATTTTTATTCTCGAATTGAGGAAATTAGGAGGTTGTACCGTAAACAGCATGCGTCGTACTGGTAGCCGTTGAAGAACCGCAGCCTTGAGCTAGGGCACCTAGCACCACTCCCAAGGCAATCAAAACCAAGAATATTTTGTATTTTTTCACCATAATAGAGTTCCCTCCATGGAACCATTAAAAGATAAGTCTTTAGATAAATACACATTAAATAGTATTGTTAATAGTTCTCAGGAACAAGAAAAAAAGTAAAACCAAGCGGCAACTACACCGATATGCTGATTCGATTCTACAAATCCACCTAGATCGATGTGTTAAGAATTTGACGGCATCTAATTTATTTCTTCTTTCCAATTAAAAATGTTTCCTACAGAATAAGAAAAAGAAAAATAATAAGGAGCAGAACTGCATCATGGACGAGAACAAGCGATTTCGAAGATCGAATAATATCCGCGTACTAAGCTCATTTTTGCTTATCGCATTACTTCTATTCCATTCGCCAGTAAGCCATGCGGGACAGAGAGTCAACTTACTGATCTCAGGTGATATCTCCAAAGACTACGTGAGAGGTGTGGACTCGGGAAGCACACCCGGATATGGAGTAGGACTTTCTCTTAGCATTCCCAGCGTAGCTACCGGATTATTCAACAAAAGTGGAGGTTCCGGAGGAGCAAAAGGCTCCATTGGAATAGACCTAGATTTCGGCTTAGAAGTCGGCATTTTTTATGCGCAAGAACACGTCAATTTTAATAGCAATGCCCTTGACGTAAAAGTGGTTCGGATCCCCGCCATTTTTTGGCTTCAGATCAACCGGAATGTTTGGTTTGGCGTTGGCGCCCATTACACTCAAAATCAGCAACCGCTACCCGCTGGATTTGATAAGAATTACATGGGGGCCTTAGCAGCTCTGCGATTTAATTTCTTCGACACAAGTTCGACAGGGTTTGCCCTGGAAGCGCGATACCTCCATGGCTTGCAAAATACTGCAACCTCTCCGCTGACTGCCCAGGTGGACGGAATCGAAGCGCTCCTGTCTATTCGCTTTGGAAGAATTTAAGAAAATTAGATCAGGAGTTGAGTCTGCGCGAACGACTAAATTCTCTACCCGCTACCCTTCCCAGGTGGGTAACGCGTTTTCATATGAGCTTGAACGTCACGATGGTTTGGAGTAAGTTCACCTAAATCATAGGAAAAACAATGCCGGAAAAAACGCCAGAATTGCAAAAACGATCGTTCCTAATAACTGGTGGCGCGGGTTTCATAGGGAGCTGCCTCGCAAAAAAGATGATCGCGCTGGGCCATCGGGTTTGCGTACTAGACAACCTCACCTACGCGGGCCATTTAGAGAACCTTCAGGAAATCCGCGATCATCGGAATTTTCACTTCGTTCATGGCAATATCCTAAATACCCTACTGGTCTCGGAATACCTGATTCAACACCAAGTGAATACCGTGATCAACTGCGCTGCAGAATCCCATGTGGATCGATCCATCCAAAATCCTGCAAATTTTATTGATACGAATATTTGCGGAACTTTCTCGCTGCTCAGTTCCTGTTTGAACTACTGGAATCGGTCGGCAGAACCAGAGGACTTTCGTTACGTTCAGATTTCAACCGATGAGGTCTACGGCTCGCTGGGTAAGGACGGTAAGTTTCGAGAAGATAGTCCTTATGCTCCAAACTCGCCTTATTCGGCATCAAAAGCCGGAGCAGACCACTTAGTCAGAGCGTGGCATCACACCTACGGTCTGCCCACTATTTCCACTCACTGCTCCAATAACTATGGCCCCTACCAGTTTCCGGAGAAACTCATTCCTCATATGATTACCTGTGCACTGCAGGACAAACCTCTTCCAGTGTATGGCGACGGAGGAAATATTCGAGATTGGATTCATGTCGAAGACCATTGTCACGGAGTATGGCTGGCAATTCAAAAAGGGAAACCAGGCGGAACCTACTGTTTTGGCGGGAATGCGGAAAGACGAAATCTGGATATTGTAAGAATAATCTGTGAGTTCCTAAATCAGATTCTCCCACGTCACGACGGCAAGGACTATGCTTCGAATATTCAGTTTGTAAAAGACCGCCTCGGCCATGATCGGCGCTATGCAATTGACGATTCCCTTGCCCAAAATGAGCTGGGATTTCGCAGAAAATTCAGTTTTGAAGACGGTCTTTTGAATACTGTTCAGTGGTACCTGAACAATCAGGCCTGGTGCAAAACGGTACTGACAAAAAAGCAACAACCCATTGCGACTGAGGATTCTTCGCAGGAGGCGACAAAATGAAAGGAATCATTTTAGCAGGCGGAAGCGGTACACGTCTGTACCCGCTAACGCGCTCGATTAGCAAACAACTCCTACCTATCTACGACAAGCCTGTAATTTACTATCCGTTGTCAGTTCTTATGCAGGCTGGAATTCGAGAAATTTTAATTATTAGCACCCCTCGAGATCTGCCGATGATCAGAGGTCTCCTGGGCAATGGGAACCACCTCGGCATCTCTTTATCTTATGCGGAACAGCCAACACCAGGGGGAATTGCACAGGCGTTTTTAATTGGTGAATCTTTTATCAACAATAACCCAATCTGTTTAATTCTCGGCGATAATATTTTCTATGGTCATGAGCTGAGCGATAGGCTGGAACGCAGCACGACTCTTGAGACGGGCGCCACGCTTTTCGCCTACCATGTTCAGGATCCACAAAGATATGGAGTCGTGGAATTTGATTCCAACGGTAATGCAATCAGCATTATTGAAAAGCCAAAGATTCCAAAATCCTCGTGGGCAGTAGCGGGACTCTACTTTTACGATTCCCAAGTAGTTGAATTCGCCAAAGCGCTCATGCCATCCGCCCGTGGAGAACTTGAAATCACCGATTTGAATCTCAAATACTTAGAAAAAGGACAAGCCAGAGTGGAACCTCTAGGAAGGGGCGTTGCTTGGCTTGATTGCGGCACATACGATTCCTTGCTGAGCGCCTCCCAATTCGTCCAAACCATCGAACACCGGCAGGGCCTCAAAATTGCCTGTGTAGAAGAAATAGCGTTTCTGAAGGGCTTTATCGATGCGAGACAACTCGAAAAACTGGCAAAAGAATTCGAAAATAGCTCCTATCGCACTTATTTAGAGCGTATTTTACCAGCCCAAAATCGGGCATCCATTCAAGAATCAAAGAAATCCATTGGCGACCCTACCTGGACTCAATCTAGGACCGAAATATGAGAGTCACCGACCTAGAGCTAGCTGGACTTAAATTAATCGAACTTAAGATACATCAGGATGAGCGAGGTTTTTTTACAGAACGCTTCAATGCTAAAGCCTATCAGCAAAATCAACTGCCAACACAGTACATGCAGGATAATCACTCCAGATCCTCACCCGGCGTTCTTCGTGGCCTCCACTTTCAATTAGACCCTCCTCAAGGAAAGCTGGTTGGAGTTACTCGAGGCCGGGTTTTCGATGTAGTGGTCGATATCCGTAAGGAATCGCCAACATTCAAACAATTCTTCACCATCGAACTGACCGAAGACAACGGGAAATTACTTTGGATTCCTCCCGGGTTTGCCCACGGATTTTACGTGCTGGGCACAGAGCCAGCCGACGTGATTTACAAAGTGGACGCTTTGTACAATCCCGCAACAGAGCAAGGAATTTATTGGGCTGATCCGGATTTGAATATTCCATGGCCTATTCAGGGCGGCGCAACCCAGCCCATTGTCTCTAAGAAAGACCAGCACCTCCCCAGGTTTGAACCTTTCTTTAAAAGAATAAACTAAACTGCAGAGGCACAATCGAAACAGCGGTGATAGTGGAACGTTTTTCGTGAATTATGGTCAATCCAATTTCTGGTGAAAAAGAAACGTAGGGATTCATCGCGAATCTCTTACCAACAAAAATC
>JABDFB010000011.1:2166-36701 GCA_013286765.1 Deltaproteobacteria bacterium | reverse complement strand
TATAGCATTTGGAAGAGTGGCCAGAGCATACCCAATAGAAACAGGTCCGGTTGACGCTGTATTAGAATTCAGAGTGAGGGGTTGACTGTGAAGCACACCGGTAAAGCCAGTGTCGTACGTATCACCCGGAGGGAATTGGCCATCAATGCTAATGTATAATAGACCGCTCGTATCAAGTGAAACAGCCACATGGTGCCAACTTCCAGGAGTGATAAAAGCAGTGCCTTCGACGTCTGCTTGGTAGCCGAAGAGACTAAGAGCTATACCAGGATTATTGAGCACCTCAGCAGGAGGATCTGTTAAACTACAGCACGCTCCGCCCGTTCCTGCGGCATACTGGTAGAGTCTAAACTGTTGAGACGGAGTGCAACAGGCTGTCGTGCCAGCTGCAAAGAACCCTCCGCCCGCGGTAGTAGCAGGCTTGAGCCACATACTGGCACTTATTGCAGTCCCTCTGGTGATATTGGAAACGCTGGATTGCAAATACCCACTCGAACCATCGAAACTGACAGCGTTTCCAAGTTTGCCAGTTTGGCTAAATGTTACTCCGCCATTTGCGCCTAAATTGTAGCCAGAGCCACTCGTGTCCACAGCCGGACCTCCCGTGTCATTCAGGTGCCAGAGACCAACGAGGCCAGATCGAAGTCCAGTAGTACCAGAATCCGGGATAGTGTAATTCAGAATACTGCTAGTAATCCAGGAGAGTGTGCTCCACGCGACAGAGCCGCCGCCGTCCATTACGCGCGAGGTAAATGTTCCGGAATAAGTAGGTGATTGTCGATTATAAATCAGCGCAACGTCAGTGGCTGACAGTGCGGTATTCCAAACTGCAAATTCGTCGGCGTAGCCAGCGAGATTGTTATTAGTGCCGTCGGCTCCAATGCTGAGATTTGAGCCTACCGTATTCCAACTGCTTTTCGTTGCGGAAGCACAGAGTGATCCGTTGATGTAGATCGAAGCAAGTTTGCTGGTTCCGTCAAAAGTAGTCACGATGTGTATCCATTGATTGGCCACGACACCCGCAACACAGTCTAAGTCGTCGTTCCAACCATAGTACCTCACTACGTTCGAGGATGGATTTAACATGATACCTTGCGCTTGATCATTGCTTACGGTACCCCAAAACCAAACGACGTTCGCACTTGGAGTCGCAGTAGGATAGACCCAAATAGAACTAGAACGGCTAGTAGTTCCGGTAGGTACACCCGCTGAATTGATAGATACTGCATCCGTTGAGCCATTTAAATAAAGAGCTTGATTCATTTTTCCTGTAACGTAAGCCACATTGCCTGATCCATTGGTGACTGATCCGGTCAGTGTGCTGCCGCCAGATGGAATGGTGGAAGTGATCGATGCTGGAGTGTTACCGGTGGTTCCGTTGAACTTCCAGTAGTTCACAATGTTTGAATAATGCGGTGCCCAGTCAGAACTCAATTCAGAGTTGTTGGTAGCGGTTCCGCCCGTATTCGTAGTAACGAGATCCCCGGCGACTGTTACGCCCGCAATAGATCGGTACGTATCAAAGCCATTGATGCCAAGCGTACTTCCAAAGGTTGTATGATCGATACCCATGCGCGGCAGATTGAGTTTCGCTATACTACCGGAGAAGGTAACTTCAGCAGAGCTCGTAGTATAATTTGCTGCGTTCGCAGCCGATGTCGCGTAGTCAGTGGTGGTGCCTGGGACGGCGGAGACGTTCACGATTTGTGGGCTAGCAGTGGTGACATCGGATTCGAGCACCATACGATACTGGAAGTATTGATTGTTAGTGAGAGAATTTAAAGCGAAGGCCGGAGTAAGGATGGACGGATTAAAGAGTTCGCTCAACCAGCCAGTGCTGCTGAATGAAAACGAATCTCCACCCATAAACCCCAAGTTCGAATTACTAGCTTGGTCCGAACAATCGTTCGCACTACAGCTTCGCATTTGAAAGCCAACTCTGAGGGCGCCGCGTAGGAACCGATTGCTAATTTCTGTTGCAGTGAGGGCGCGGCTGTAGACGGCAACTTCATCCATCGAACCGTAAAAGAGATCGTGACTGCTCAGGTCTTGTCCGATATATGCATTTCCGGTCAAAATACTAGGTGCGATCGAAGTCCCTGGTATGCCCGAGGGTTGTCCATCTACGAAGTTTTGGAGGAGCTGAGATCCAGAGGAATAAACAACCGCTACATGGTGCCATTGGTTGTCCATGACCGTTGTTCCAGAGGTGGTACTAGAGCCGCCACTGAGATCAGTGTGCAGCTTTTTGTCGGTGCCAATATAGAATTTCAGGCCGTTATTAGCAGAAGTAGCTCCATAGGCCATGATGGTGCCTGCTGTTGTTGCATCGCTTTGGATCCAGGCCTCGATTGTGAAATCACCTGTTCCCAGAGTAGGAGGGTCTGAGAGTGTAATATAATTGGCCACTTGAGTTCCGGACGTGATCGGATCATTCGCGAAAACACCAGCTCCGTTAAATTTGCCTCCAGTTTTGGTTCCAGCTGTAGTCGCAATATCTGTACCTACCGGACTACCTGTATTGCCCGAGCCCGAAGAGTCAATCACAATAGGTCCGCCTCCAGCCCAGCTGGTTTCATTCATATGGTAGAGGAGAGTGTTGGAAGTCATATTGACGTTGCCGGAGCTATAGCTGGTTTCTTGTTGGCCAAAATCAGGTAGCTCTTTATGGTAAGGTGCATTTGGGAGCCACGAAAAAACGTTCCAAGGTGCAGAGCTGGTTGCGTCCATGACTCGTGAATAGAAAGAACCACCATAGGCTCCGACCTGATGCCGATAGATCGATTGGATTTCGGAAGCAGAGAGTGCCCGCGAGAAGAATGCTGCTTCGTCAACGCTTCCAATCAGTCCGGTACCGATCGCTAGGCCCAACGTCGGGTTACTTGCAGAGGAAGGATAGCGACGGGTTCTTTGCTCTCCGTTCACATAGATATTCCAGTCGGCTTGGCCACTAGTAACCGAAATTACTAAAGCCAAATGCGTCCAAGCGTTAAAGGGGATCAGAATGACATGGTCTCCCGGGTCGATAAATTGACCGCCGGAGAAGAAATTGACCAACGATCCACTATTGTCGTCGTATGGCAGAAGATCATCCGTCTGGGGCATGTTAATAATGATCCCGTACCCGGCGTTGCTGCCGTTTCCATTATAGATCGCAGATGCTCCGCTTGGAGCCGTAGGTTTTACCCAGACCATTTCGGTTATATCAGTATTGCCTGTGTAAAGGTTGCTGGTGATTCCGGCGAAGGTAGCTGAAGTCGTTAGCCCGTTTCCGATTTTACCGGTAGCTCCAGCGGTAGATGTCCCCGACGGGCTTAAGTTGTGCGTTCCTGAGGCGACAAAATTGCTTCCTGCAGTACCACAAGAAGAGTCTGCGAATGAAGCGGGGCTACCGGTTTCTTCAAAATGCGCCAGGAAGATCAGATTGGACGTGTTCATCCAGGGATGAGTATCGGTGCAATTTGGCAAAGCTCGGCCCTCGGAAGTTGTGTCTATAGTTTCTGTGCCGGAACTTACAGCCGTGCCATTGCCAGAGCCTTGGCCGAATAGAGCTGAGGAATTATCGACTAAGCTAGTGGAAGAGGAAGCGACAGTGATAGAAGAAGACGAACATGCTTTTGTCAGGCTTCCAGAAGTAGCTCCCAAGTAGATGGTGCCTGGGGTATCATAATCCACACTAGAGAAACTAGCTACTCCCGAAGAAGCATTCAAAGGATTCGTGGTGGCACTAATGTTACCCGGAGCAGCGATTGTGCAGAGTGCGTTTGTATAAGCCCCAATGGTAATCCCTGTAGTAGCGGAGCTAATCAGGTTACTGAAAGTGTCAAGGACTTGAACCACTGGTTGTATGGCAAAGGGGACGCCAGCAGTTGCTGTAGTGCTGGGTTGAGTGCTGTAAACTAGCTGAGCAGGATCGGCTGGCAAAATTGTTGTAGAAAAAGCACTGGAGGGTGGTACGAGCGAACAGTCGGACGCTGTTAAACTTCCAGAAGTCGCTTTTAAGTAGAGAGAACCGATTTTCGTATAGGAGACACCACTAAAAGCAACAACTCCAGCTACGGCGGGGCCCTGAGTGGCGCTTGCATTGGTGGCGAGAGTCCCTGCTGTTGCTGGTACAGCGCAACTTGAATCGGTAAATGGTGAAAGTGTAACGTTATCAGTTGCGGTTGTGACTAGATTCCCGTAAGCATCTTGGATTTGAACCGAGGGCTGAGTGACGAAACTAACGCCGGCGGTAGCGGAGGTTGAAGGGGGGGCAGAAAAACCAACTCTGCTCTTAGCACCGGTTGTGATCGTAATTGCGCCAGAATCACCAAGTTGGGAGCCACTCTGTCGGACGATAATGTGAGGTGTTACAGAAGCATTAAAAAGCTGAAATCCAGAAATGGTGGCAGTACCGTTGCTGAATGCGACGGCACCAGATGCAGGAACCTGGCTATTAAATCCGTAAACTGTGTTCGCAGAGTTTGAAACAGAGTAGGAGAGTGTCGGGCTCTGGTTGTAAGTCGTGATGTTATTATTATTGGCATCTTGGGCTTGGAGGGTAATTTGAAACGGAGTATCTGCTGCTTCTGTTCCAGAGTGTTGAGTCGTGACAACGAAGTGATCTAGCGCGCCTGGTACAACGATGATAGTCAAGTCGGTCTGAATGCCAGAAGAGATACCGTGAATGGTGCCGGTAACTGCCTGTTTTGGCGTAAAAGTGAAGGAATTGGTTCCCGTAGTGAGGTTACTTGTGATGGCACTAGCAGGAGTTTCGGCTGTGACACTGATTCCACCAGTAGTTGCATTGGACAGAAAGTTTCCAGCTGCATCAACAATAGCTAGATAACGAGTGATAGGCGAAGCACCAGACACCAAAGTGATCGTGCCCAGTGATGCGACGCCGGCAACTCCACCTACGCCGGTAGGGCCGTTGAGAAGTGTCGAGAAAGCAAGTTGGGTTGGTGAAATAGTATTGGTTTGTAATAAAACCGGAGTCTGAGAGATCGAATCAAATCCATCAGGTGTATCGGAAACGGTCACTAGTGTGTTTTTCCGGACGTCTGTGAGAACGTTGGTCGTCGGTGAGGTACAAATACCATTTGAGAAGACGCAGGTGAGTGTGCTTGGAATTTGATAGCCATCGGTGCTGACGCCGCTCCAGGCCCAGGCCTCGGCAGCGCTGGTGCTTATCGTGAATGTCCTGGTTTTGTTGTAACTCGTGACAAGAGCGCCCGCAGGGTTTTTCACACTGATAATGAAGCTGAAAGGAGACCCAGCGGTTTCGAAAAGGTTGTTCGTGGTGGTTAAAGTAATATGATAATATTTTTCTTCCGTATAAGTCGCCAGAGAAAATGCGTTCGCAGAATCTGTACCAGATACAGCGGCTTGAATCGAAATATTCTGCCCAAAGCTGTTAGGTGCGGTGGCGTTGATAGTAGCCATTCCGTCTGCGTCAGTAGTAATAGTATTTTTTGAAAGAACGGTTCCAGTATTTGTCGTCTCTTGGAAACTTGTTTGAAGGCCTGGAACGGGAGTATTGTCAGTCCGTGTAACGACTTGAACGTTGAGAGCTTGTTGATAGGGAGCTCCTGGTCCAACAATTTGTTTATTTCCACTAATAATATTTACTTTTAGATCATAGCTGCCGTTAGTAATATTCTCGTTTCCGGTTTTATTGCAACTGGTGAAAGCCAAGAGCGTTAAGACCAGAAAAGAAAATAGAGGGGCTGCAAATGAAGTTTGTGAATAGTGTGTTGAATAGGAGTCTTGAAAAGAGCCCGAGCGAGAAGTTGCATCTTGGTTATTAAGCCGAGCAACTTCCAGACGACTATCAAGTCTCACTAGATTTCTAACGTGCCGCATACGTACCACTTTCAGCAGCTAATGCTGCCGTTCCATATATTATTAAGAATAACATTATTTGATTAGATTGCTCAACTATTATTGATCGCATGAAAATCCCTAATAGAAAAGCAGATGTCGACGCTGACACAGATAGATTAAGTCCTTAGATAATATAGATGCTTGCTCTGATGGACATTCCAAAAAAACCAAGGTAGTGCTTTAAACCTTGAAGCAAAAGCGCTAGAAGGCATTAGTAGTGTAAGTGAGTGAATGCGTTAGCCCGAGTGTATTAGAAAGAAACGAAAGGTAAGAACAAAGATGTTACGCTCTTTTCATTCAATTGGACAATCGTTCGGAAAATCGAAGGCCATTTTTTCCCTAGCTATTATAAGTTTAGGTTTATTTTCTTTGTCCAGTTTAGGGCGTGCGTCAAAGGATGATGAAAAACAAATTTCATCACAGATTTTTGTGGAGCTGGCAAAAACAGCCGTGCCTTCGGTAGTGAATATTTCAACGCTTTCGACGATTAAAAGTCCCGTCGGTCCCGCGCCAGGAAGTCCAGACGAATTGTTTCGACGATTTTTTGAGGATTTTTTCGGCCAAGGTGGTGCCGGTGGTGGAAGGTCTGGTGAATCCGAAGAAGATCAGCCGCCGCGCCCGAGACGAAAAAAACGTCGGGCACTACCTAAGGCAGTTGCGCTTGGAACAGGCTTTATTATCGATTCGTCAGGACTGATCTTGACGAATAACCACGTGGTTGCCGGAGCCGATCAGATTAAAATTGCTTTTACCGAAGATCCTACTGAAACGCCGACAGATGGAAGTGTGGTAGGTCGAGATGCAGATCTAGATATCGCCTTAATTCAGGTCAAAACAAAGAAAGTTTTAGCGGCCATAAAACTGGGCGATTCGGATGCTCTTCAAGTAGGGGAGTATGTAATGGCCGTTGGAAATCCGTTTGCGCAAGGGCACTCGGTCACTCACGGCATTATTTCGGCAAAAGGACGATTTGCGCCTGATTTTCCGTTGGTGACGTATTTACAAACCGATGCGCCGATTAATCCCGGAAATTCGGGCGGACCGTTGGTGAATTTAAAAGGCGAAGTAATCGGAATCAATAACGCGATTGAAGCGCGAGCACAGGGGATCGGATTTGCGATTCCTATCAATGTCGTGAAGAATATTCTGCCGCAGTTGAAAACAAAAGGATATGTCGATCGCGGTTTCTTGGGAGTTTTGGTTGGAAACCTGAATCCCGAAGTCGCCGAAAAACTGAATGCGCCGAAGGATCTAAAAGCGCCTTATGTGTCTGATGTCAGCCCGGATGGGCCGGCAGCAAAAGCGGGAATACAGCCTTATGACATCGTGACTGAGTTTAATGGGAAGAAGGTACACACAAACGGTGAACTTACAGCAGAGGTAACCGCGGTGCCGGTGGGCAAGACCACTAAGATGAAGATTCTGCGGGATGGGAAGGAAAAAACTATCAGCCTCCAAGTCGGGAAGAGACCTACGCCCGAAGAAGGTAAGAAGAAAGAAAAGCCCAAACGTGAGACCGGTCCATCCCATATTAATACCGGAATGTCTCTTACAAACCTGACTCCGGGATTGAGACAAAGGCTCGAATTGCCAAAAAATACAAAGGGAGTTCTGGTAAGAGAAATTGACCCGATGGGGGCTGCTGCTCAATCCGGACTAACCGCTGGCGATGTAATCGTAGAAGTGGAACGCAAACCTGTCGAAAGCGTCAATGGATTTTACGCAGTAGTGAAACAGAAGAAGAGCTATCTTCTCCGTGTTCGGCGTATGGGCGGCGATGGCCGTGAAGGGTATTTGGTGATTATCCTGGATTTGAGTAAGGCTCAGCCCGAAACGGAGTCGGACACCGATAACGACGAAGGACCGGACGAAGACGAGTAAACATCTTCCGCGTACCGGTAACTCCTGAATTTCCAAGCGGAATTAGTACCTGATAAAAAGCGTATTATTTATACCTCTTTTAAGTAGAATAATGTAACATTTATTACATGAATCCTATTTTATGGTTTGTTGGGGTGGTTCTTCTTTCAACGTCACTAACGACGGTACCTGCGATAGCTGGGGATGACGCTAAGCAGCCTACTGTAAAGTTTACTCAGACCCGTCAACGATACTATTATGGAACTGTTTGGACTGGTTTAAATCAAGACGAAATGGATCAATTTACTCAAGATCCGATGAAATTTATTAAAGAAAATAAAAGGAAAGTGAGATCTCTTACTCCTCAACAGTGGGCTACCGATGTAAAAGAACTGACTCATGAACAACAAGTTCAGTTCTTTCAGAGCCTTTATAAAAACGAATCAAAAGAAGCTTTTGACCCGGAAACCCGGGCTGAAGCGAGAACAGTATTAATTGAGCGCTTCAAGTCTGCTGCAGATGAGGCAGAGCAGAAGGTGGGCCGAAGGCAGAGCGCAGCTCCTCCTGTACCGCAAACTAGAACCGTTAGAGTATCTTCAGGTGGTTCAGTGTCGACGCCAGGTAGTTCTGTGTCCACGCCGCTTACGAAATCAAGCGTTACTTCTGTGAGTGGAGCTAAAGCATCCGGTCCTGTAACTCAGAGCGAGCTCGACGATTTTGGTGAGAATCCGACTGATAAGTTAGATGTTCTGCGGAGAATGACTCCAACTCAAAGAGCTGCGGCCGTAAAAGACTTGCCTAATTTAAAACGTATAAGTCTTTTGAAGGAACTCGGTACAATGAAGCAGCCCAGCGCAATTACGCGGGCTGAAATGGATAGACTAAAAGATTTCCGAACTATTAAAACTGAACTAGAGACAGAATTATTAAAGGATGGGAGTCCAAAGTTTGCTAGAAATGTGCAAGATGCTAGACAACAGATCGATGCTATTAATAGCACCACTAATAGTACAACTAATCGAGAGCGAAACCTTTCTACAGTAACTAACGCACCACCATCGACTGTTGGCAGGACGAACGTGAGCGCACCTGTTAATGCTTCAACCGGAACTGCGGTAGCTCAAAGAACAAGCCCAGTATCGGCCGGCTCTGGCACGAAATCCAGAACTAATTCTGTTTCTCAGTTACGAGTTCAAAAGGAGCCAAATCTTGCAGCATTTCGTGAAAACCCTGTACAAGAAATCGACCAGCTTAATGGGCTTAGTGCGGATGAGAGAGAGAAATTTCTCTTGGAACTTAGTCGGGAAAAAAAGATTGCATTGTTGAGCCAGCTTCTGGATACGCATCCCATGAAATCAGTCCTAAAAGAGAAATATCCGGGCATTGTGGCTGACATGGAAAGATCCCAAGAGGCAAAAGTTAGAGCTGAAGCTCGAGCTGCAGCTAGGGCTGCTAATGCACAGGGCGCAGCTGTTACACCGCCTGGTGGAGTCAAACGGAGAAGTACAAAGGATTCTGAATTCAATCCTTATTTGGATGAAGGGGGGGTTGATCAGCTGCTAAAGGAATTTCCAAATTTGAGCGCCACTATGAAACCAGGGGCTGGTGATTGTATTTCAGGTCAATATTTGGAGGATTTAAAAAACTATATTGATCGTTTAAAATCGGCGCGCGACTCAGCCTTGAATGGCAGTCAGACCCATAAGAGTCTAACCCGACTCGACGTGCAAGTTCTGGTTGACCCTTATGCGTCTGCTTTAAACTCGAGAGGTAATGCCACTAAAGCGCTTGATGATATCAAAAATGAGGATGATAAGCTATTTACCAAAAATCTGTTTGAGTTAGCTGAGAAAGAGAAAGTACTAAAAGAAGCTTATGAGAGGCAGAGTGCTCTGCTAAAAGATGGCGGTGTAGAGTACTTAAAAGCTCGCAAAGACTACTACGGAAAGCTTGCCGGCGTTATGGAGGCTCATATTCGACTTCATCAGTATGACAGGTTTGCACAAGCGAACGATCTTCACCAAACATCTCAATCTCGGGGTATAAAGATGCGACCTGATGATCGAATATTTCCTTCTGGAGAATCTACGCAATGCACTAAACAATGGAAGAGGTTTTTTGCTAAAGTACAAGATAATATCGGCAATCAAATCGCTGGACCAGGCCTAGGTGACATGCAAACTGTCCTGAATGGGGTTAACCCGAATGCTGGTTCTGAAACCCGAGCCGTAAATAACACAACAACGCTTACAATTAATTCGAAACTCTACGGTAGCGGCTCCACCTCCTCGTCAGGTAATGGTAAACAGGGTGGCAATGGGTCCGCTGGTGCGAATAAGGCAGCAACAGCGAAGTAAACGTCTGGTTTCGCTTTCTCACCGGAAGTACCGTTTAAATCCAGAGGATCAGAAGACCGTGATCGATTGCATGGACCAAAGTCTTCTGATCTTATAAGGGAAATTAGGCTGCCGTCTCAGCTGGTGCTGCGGCTTTTCCAGCGACTTTCTTTGCGACTTCTTGTTTTGCTAGCATCGCCGGGGCGTTTTTCCGTAGCTCGTAAATTTCCAGTGCATCTCGAACGAGTGTGTATGCCGGCGGTAGCATCCGTCCTCGAAATACCTGCATGAGCGCGAGGCCGAACATTCCGAGAATTCCGAGTTGCGCAATATCAAATTCGGGTTCTGGCTCCTTGGCCTCGATCACTAGAATATCTTTGTCAGAACAAAATCGCTTGATGTCGTCTACCTCCACATCTGCGTGGTGGTAAACCAGAATGCTCCCGGTTGTTGGAGTCGTATGAATCTTGCTGACTCCCTCAAGCTGACTCAGTTCTTTGCGGATCTTTGTGAAGAATTCTTCAGATTTGCGTTTTGCCGGTACTGAAAGCCGCGTTCGAGTTTTTAAAGAATGACTCACATAGGCTCGAGGCGGCAGATCCAATTCCGATTCCGGCACTGACCCTCGACTTATTGGAGTTTCCTTGTGTACCATTTACGCCGTTCTCCTGTCCATTTCGCCAGCTTCTTCCGTGCTCGTAGAAGCTGCGGCTTCCTTTTGCGAAGTTTTTCCCGCGGCGACCTTCTTGCGTTTAGATTTGCTCTTTAACTCGCTCTTTGCTTCCGGGACGACTTTGCGCACTCGGCTAGCTAATTCGAATTTAACTTCTTCAGTAATATCTTCGAGCACTTCCCCTAAACGTGCAAAGCCTTCTCTTGCTTTCTCGAGCGAATTTACTGCGACTTTCATAGTCCGTTTACTCAAGGGTCTGATTGCCTTTGCAACATGCGGAGCTGCTTCTCGCGCAACGATTCCTGCGCCAAAACCAATAGCAAAACCCATAAAAAATCTACCACTATTATTAAATAACATACCGATTCCTCCCTTTACTTTACTTTTTGTATGACCTTTAAATGGCGTTCTCTGATTTGTTCGAACCGATCTGTCTTTTCCCAGGGCAAAGACAAATCCGTCCGTCCGACCTGCCCATAAGCTGAGAGCTTCTGATAGAAATCTACCCCGTGTTGTTTCGGTAATGAACGTAGTTGAAATTCTTTCACAATGCCCCCCACCCGAAAATCAAATATCGAAGCAATTCTTCGGATGATTTCCGCTTCCGGAATTTTTGCAGTCCCGAAAGTTTCTACTTGGATACTAACTGGAGCGGAGAATCCAATCGAATAGCTCAATTGAACTTCACACATCTCAGCTAATCCTGCTGCTACCACGTTTTTGGCTGCATAGCGAGCGGCATATACACCAATTCGATCGATTCGAGACGGATCTTTGCCACTGAGGCCTACACCGCTGTGGCGCGCAAAACCTCCATAGGTATCCACTGCAGTTTTTCGCCCCGTGAGACCCGAGTGTTTAGCGGGTCCACCAGTGATCAACGGGCCGTGAGGGTTAACATGAATTCTAGTTCGGTGATCTATAGTGATAGCTTCATCAACGAAGATTGGCTCAATTACTGTTTGGATCAGATCGTCTTTGAGTTTCTGAGCTTTGGGTGTGCCATATTCAGATTGGCTCGCGAATAAAGTAATACTATGAATGCGATGGGGCCGTTTATTTTTAAATTCAACGCCCACCTGAGTTTTGCCGTCTGGACTTAAATAGGGAAGCACCTTATTTTTTCGCACTTCCGCGAGCTGCTTCGCCAATTTGTGGGCGAGATAAATCGGAAGAGGCATCAGTACTGACGTATGGTCGCAGGCAAAACCAAAGCAAGTAACCTGGTCTTTAGCCGGAATGCGATCGATTTCTTCGTCCGACAGAGTAGATTCATCGACTCGACCCAGATGCTTTTCTTTAACCTGCGTGAGACTGAAGAGTATGGTAGACGAGCCTGCGTCGAAGCCATTACCAATGTAGCCAGCTTCGCGAATCACATCTCTCACAATACTCGAGGCATCGGGTGTAGCTTTTGAGTGGTGTTTGATCGCAATAAAAATCAGACCGGTGCTGACGCTGCACTCTGTAATGATACGTGCTCGGGGGTCGTGAAAAAGATAATTGCCCAAAATAGCATCGCTCATCTGGTCACAAAGTTTATCGGGATGGCCCTCTGTAACGGATTCTGTATTAAAGATGTACTCACTCTGTAGCATACCAGGAATCCTCTTTGAAAATGGTGGCTCCGGGTTCTGTAGCTGGATTGGCTTCCAGGTCAAGACTCCGTCTAGCGTATTTTGTTAATTCAATAATAAGTAATGGAATTACCGATCCAAGCGCTGTAATGCCCAGGTCGCGTGTGGTGACTCGTCCTCCACCTAGATAACTGCGCAGAAACGGTACGAAAGCAGCGGCAAGTTCGGCTGTAAAGCCGATACCGATAGCCGCAGGGAGGAATTTGTTTTCTTTAAACTTATCCCATTCGAACATACTGATTTTTCTGGAACGTGCACTAAACGTATAGAGTAAGGAGGCAGTATTCAAAAATAGAAAGCCAAGTGTCTTAGCCTGAGGACCTGGTCCGTATTTCCGAATCCCGTAGAGATAACCCGAGAGTGAAGTGCTCGCTAAGAGCGACGCTTCCAGACCAACTTTACCGTAGTCCCGCAATTCCAAAATCGGAAGATCAGAAGATTCCGGTTTTTGTTTCAAAACATCGCTTTCTGGAAGTTCTTGAGTGAGAGCGAGCTCTGGGAAGATATCCGTTACTAGATTGATCCACAGAAGTTGCATGGCACTCAGAGGCTCGCCCAAGCCTGCTGCAACAGAGACGAAGGTAAAAAGAATTTCGGAAAAATTCTGACCGACAATATAATCGACCGCTTTCTTAATATTCTGATGAACGGTTCGACCTTCTTCGATGGCACTCAGAATCGCTGTAAGTTTATTTTCTAGCAAAATGATATCCGCCACGCGGCGGGCAATATCCGTTCCATTTCCGCTCATTGCGATGCCAACATCAGCAACCTTGAGTGCAGGTCCATCATTGATGCCGTCGCCAGTCATAGCAACCGTTTTACCGGCCCGCTGAAGCGCTTGAACAATTTGCAGTTTATGCGCTGGGCTCACTCGAGAAAAAATATGCACCTGGCTGACCATCGCTGTAAGGACTTCTGGCTCGACGTTCTCGAGTCTGGTGGAGTCGAGAATCGTAAGTTCCTTTCCCTGTCCGAGATTTAAGAGTTTTCCGACGGCGGCCGCGGTGTTGCTTTGATCTCCGGTAATCATGATGGGCCGAATTCCGGCAGTAGTGAACTGCGAAATTAGTTCTTTAATTCCTGGGCGAATCGGATCGGACATTCCGACTAGACCTAGCCAAATTAATTTTGTTTCCAACTGTTCTCGCTGGTATTCTCGATCGATTTTGCGATACGCAAACCCTAGGACACGCAGAGCATCGCTGGCCATGCGGCTGTTTTGATCTTGAATGGCGGTTCGGATTTCTGACGTTAATTTTTTTACTTTCCCGTGATGGTGATAGAATTCACAACGATTTAGAACTTCATGAGGGCTGCCCTTCACAGCGACAAACAATTGCCCGTTATTTAGATCATGAACTGTGCTCATGATCTTATGTTGTTCACTGCGATGAATCGTTAATAGATTGGGGTGATCACCCCTGTATTTGTCGATATCAAAGCCGGCAGTTTTTCCGAGTTCTAAAAGTGCGGACTCTGTCGAACTTCCTTTTCCTGCTCCGGCTTCATTGCAGAGGATTCCGACCTGAATCAATTTGAGCAATTCCAGGTATCGAAACGCCTTCGTGGGAGATTTTTTGTAATAGATCGTATTTTGATCGATCGAAAATTTTTGTCCCACAGTCATGATTTGTGCAACAGACATTTGGTTCAGTGTAATTGTGCCGGTTTTGTCAAGGCAGATGACATCGACAGTTCCCAGTGTCTCAATCGCTTCAAGACGCCGTGCTAAAATTCCCTGTTTTTCCAGTTTTTTTACGGCTTGAGCGAGGGTTGTGACGGCGACGGTGGGGAGTCCTTCCGGCGCAGCTGCAACTGCGAGTGCAATAGAGGCCTTGAGTGTCTCCAGACCAACCGATTTTCGGAAAAATTCAATAATAAAAAGTAGGAACGAAAGGCTAAAAGAAATCGTTACCATGCGTCGGGTGAGGTCTTCCAAACGACGCTGAAGAGGGGTAGGGGGCCTTTCGGCTTGCCCCATGAGCGATTGAATTATTCCAATTTCTGTTTGTCTGCCTGTGGCGACGATGATGCCTAGTCCGCTTCCACCAGTAACAGTGGTTCCGCAATAAGCCATATTTGTACGATCGGCGAGTGGAGTGAGTTTTACGTGAATGGTTTGCGAGGATTTGTTAACGGGGAGACTCTCGCCTGTGAGCAGTGACTCGTCGATACTCAGTTGATGTGCTTTTAGCAGTCGTAAATCGGCGGGAATTGCCAAGCCTGGTGATAGGATGAGTAAATCACCGGGGACGACTTCGGCGACAGGGACCTCTTTTTGTCTGCCTGACCGGATAACAGTGACCGTAACCTGTTTAATCTCCGTGAGAGATTGAAGAGTTTCTTCAGCAGAACTCTCAGTTACATACCCTATGTAAGAATTTAAAAGGATCACTACTGTAATCATGGCTGCATCGGCCATACCGCCGGTGAGTGCTGAGACTAATACGGAAGCTCCAAGAACAGCAGTGGGAAAATTCTGAAATTGTTTTGTGAAAATTTCAAAGGCAGTAGGTGCGGCAGTCGTAGGAATAATATTATACCCATACCGTTTCAGATAATTCTGAATCTGCGAATGAGTCAGTCCGGCTTCCTCTGAACTTTCGAAACGCTTAATAGCTTCGGAGCCGTCGAGTAAGTGCCAGGGATGGGCTGGAGCTTCTCCTGAAAGAAGGGTAGTCCCCGACAAGAGTTCTGAATTGCCAATCCCGATTGCAGTACGATGAATGTTAGCGCGGTAGGCTTCCTGAAGCATATGACGAATCCGTTTCGTCATCCTTTGTTTATTGATCTGCTTAGGATTGTAGCGAATCAGAATGCTCCCAGTGTATATGTTGACTCTTGCGCGTTCGATCCAACGTTCGCGACTTAACTTGGCTTCGATCCAGCGACCTAGATTCTCGCTTCGGTATAGGTCCTCCGAATGCAAACGGATTCTTCCTGAGACCGCAGAGTGAACAACTTTCAAATGGCCACAAGTTAAGCTACGGGATTTACGGGGTATTGGGGCTTCTTGTACTCTGGCTAGCACTGCAGTCCTCTCTTTTTTTTTGCTCTGACTCACTGATGCTGTTTAGCAAGCAGCATACCTAATTTTGTTTTGACGTACTACGCATGAGAAAAAACCACAAGAATGCTCTTTCCTATTTTTTCGAAATTAGATTAAGTTTAAAAATTCATTTCAATTTTGAACTTAAGTGGGGAGGGATAACTTGTGGAGAAAAATATTTCTGACACAGCCTATTGGGTAGCAGCTTATAGAGCGGCAGAGACTGATCGATCTGATGCCATCTTCCAGGATCCGTTGGCGAGAGTATTGGCGGGACATCGGGGCGAGAAGATGATTCAAAAGATGGCAAGCGAGAAACTTGTAGAATCTGCAGTGATTGTCCGTACAGCTGTTCTGGATGATTTCGTTATGGATGTAGTCCATAAAAATAAGGCGGACGCCATTCTAAATCTAGGGGCAGGGCTGGATACCAGGCCTTACCGGTTAGATTTACCGAGAGATCTGACTTGGATTGAAGTCGATTTTCCTAATGTGATTTCCTACAAATCGAGCAAGCTTCAGAAGGAGAAACCGAAGTGTCTACTAGAGCGAGTTCGGCTTGATTTGAGTAATGAGAAAGAGAGACAGACGTTTTTTAAAGGGATTAACGAGCGATTTAAAAGGGTCTGCGTATTGACGGAAGGATTGATTATCTATCTCACTCCGGATGACGTCGAGTCTTTGGCTAAAGATATGTACAAGCAAACCCATTTTCGGTGGTGGGCTTTTGATCATGTTTCGGGGCTGATGGTAAAGTACCTCAATCTAAAATGGCGTAACGCTCTAAGGGAGCATCGCGCGCCGTTTCAGTTCATTACCGGGGAAGGGGCCAATTTTTTTCCCAAACGCGGTTGGAAAGTAAAAGAATTTCGTTCCTATTTGGAGGAGGCTCATCGGTTCAACCGAGAGCTGCCCTGGGCCTGGTTTTTGTGGCTGATAGAGAATGTAATTCCGGGTGCATTGAGTCGAAAATTTCGGTTGATGCGGGGTTTTATTTTACTCGAACGCTGGCATCCGAAATCGCACTAAAAAGTATGCGATAGCAGCCCATCACGAGGCTTTGGCGAAAACCAAGTCGATTTCGGTGGCATTATCCCGTTTTTATCTGCCACTTGAATAATGGTTTGCAACGGCGTAGCGGAGACCGTAAAAGCGACTGCGGCTGACCTACTGAGTACTGGCTGCTCCAGGTCAGAAGGGTCTGTCGTGCCGCCCAAGAAATCAATTCTAGGGCTCATGCGCGGGTCCTGAATTCCTAGGATGGGAGCCAAAAGTCTGTTTTGAAGAATATCCACATCGAGTCCCTGATAGGAACCTTCCTGAGGGGACTCTTTAGGAGTCAGGAGGTACCAGTTCTGCCCTAAGAACATGCCAAATTCTCCGGATTTGGGCATGGTTCTATCAGATGCGCCGATTTTAAATTCCATCTCAACCCGTTCAAGAAACTTTTTCACACTGAGCTGATTCAAATCTTTTACCAGGCGATGGTAGGGCAGCACCCTGACTTGGGAAAAAGGAAAAGCAATTGCTAGGAAGAAATTGTATTCCTCATCGCCTGAATGGTTTTTATTTTGCTGCGCGAGTCGACTTCGAACACGGCTAGCGGCAGCAGCTCGGTGATGACCATCTGCAATATAAAGACTGGGTACATTTTTTTCGAAGTGCGTAGTGGCTAAAGCAGTTAACTCTTGTGGATCAATGCGCCAAATCGTATGCCAAATTCCATCCGTTGACTCATGTCCATTTTCGGGCCGAAAACGATAGAGAGGCGGAGTCTGTTTTATCACTTCAGCAATTGCGTGGTCGAGGGAAGGGGCATCGGGATAGAGCAGAAAAACTGGGCCGGTATGTGCCGAAAGCTTAAGAGTATGTTCGGTCCGGTCTTCTTCTTTGTCGACACGAGTGCGTTCATGTTTCTTAATGACGTTTGAGTCGTAATCGTCGACGGCGAAGGATCCGACGATTCCAGTTTGTACGTGGTCTCCTTCCTGGAGACGGTAAATATAGAGCGATGGTCGATCTTCCCGAAGAAAAGGCACTTCGCGAATAAATCTATTAAAATTAATGACAGCCTGTTCGAAAATTTTGGAAGAGTTTTTTTCACCCTGCGGCAGGTCAACTTCGGATCGAGAAACTCTGAGAAAATTCCAAGGCTGCAATTTTACGATTTCTCTCGCTTTTTCCTCGGTGACGACATCATAGGGTAGAGAAGCGACTTCAGCAGCTCTTGTAGCACTGGGTCTTAACGCGCAGAACGGTCGAAGGGTAGCCATAATGCGACAAACCATACCAGAGGTCGGTATTTTTTGCAGCCTAGTTTTGGGAAGGATTTCTTCGTATGATAGAAGATATGGAAGATAAAGGTTTAAACTCGCACTCGCACTCGAGCTCGTCGACCCATGCACATACGGATGCGAGAGTTCTTTCAGGATTGGGAAAGGCTTTTTGGTCTGATCACGATGATACGAGACGCAGTCTAGCAGAAACTTTAGACGCGGTTTCTCTGCTCAATCTCAGTCTAGAACGCAGGCTCGAGAAGACGTCTCAGGCACTCCTGGAACGGGGCCGCCGGAATCAGGTTGAATTTACCCATCCTTTTTTTCGACTGATTCCAGATGAACGCTTTATCCTAGTCGCATTGCATATTGGTCGATGGTCTTACGATAGGCTTGCAAAAATTCTTGGGCGACCTGTTGATGAAATTCAGGAAATCGCTTGGTCAGCACGTATCAAGTTAGTCACTTCGTCCGTAGGTGGGCCTATCGAGCAATACTACCCCCATGGCCCGCATGCATTGAGTACATCGTGTCCGAGCTACCATTCGACGAGACCGTGGCCACAGCGTTTCTTGGATGAGGAAATTCCATCCGCCCGCGAACAGGTGTTTTTGAAAGAGCATTTGTTGGAGTGTACTTCGTGTAGCCAGTTTCTTGCCCGATGCCGTGAAGGGTATTTCAAAGTGGAGAAAGAAGTAGAGCGACTCTCGACGGATCCCGAGCTCGATCAATTGGTAGAACGGGTCTTGTTTGATACGAAAACTTTTTCGCGCTATCGCAGCGATCTTTCTTTTAAAGATAGTCTATTAAAGTTTTTAAAGAATAAAGATATTCAGATTATGTTGGCCATTTACTTGGTCTTATTGATTTATAGGATTATTTTTTAAATTTCATGATTTAGGCAGCCGGTTCTAACTCATTTTATGGGTGGAACGCGTTTGCAGTTTATGCGATGAATATATGAGTGGGGGACGTTTGGGGGCGTTTTGATTTCAGGTTTGAGTATCGAACCGGGCAAAAAAAGCTTTGGATCCTCTTTTCATTAGTCGCTTTACTGTTTCATATTCTGCTGCTTCGAGCCAAAGTGGAATGGCCTGCTGCTGAGAAACCCACAAAAGTAGAAGTAAAAACCATCGACACGGCAGAACTCGAAGCCATTCGGCAAAAATGGCAGAAACAGAGTCTACTCTTAAACAAAGACAAATCATTGCCACGCGAAAAAGTGGCCCCAAAAGACGCTCGCTATTTCTCTGACCGAAATACAAAAGTCGAGCGAGAACAGCGGGCGAACAAAACGGCAATATTACCTAATATGGGTGCAAAGCAAACGGCACCTGCGCAGGAAAGACGAAGCGAGGCACATAAAACGCCTCGAAACCATTTATCTTTGAGTCGACTCGGAATTCCATTTCGATTTGATGAGGCAGTGCCTCGACCGTTAGAACAACGGATGAGGCAACGACCGAATCAAGAAACTGGCGATCAAGCGATTTTGGATCAGTCGCTGCCCTATGGAAGTGAGAATCTGCTCAATACGGCCGAGAGTGTTTACTACTCGTTTTATTCTAGAATGTACGAAACGATTGGTCCCATCTGGCAAAGTCGGATTAGATCGGCGTTAGGCCCGAAACGTGTTTTGCCCGGGGATTATAGTACAATTGTTGATGTCGTTTTAGATGAGAATGGAAATTTAATTGAAATTATTCAAAAGACCAGCTCGTCTGTTAGAGAATTCGACGCCGCAGTAGAACAAGCTTGGCGAGAAGCAAAGCGGTTTCCAAACCCCCCGAAAGGACTGGTGAATCCCAAGAACGAAGTTCACACCGGTTGGACGTTCACCGTGCATATGGGGGACGGGTTCTTTCAGTATGCTCCGCCGACAAGGAATTACTAGGGTAGATTAAAATAATATAATGTGTAAATAGTGGCGATCTATTATTCTATTTAAAATAACTACATAAATAATATTAATCTTTAGCCAAAGTGAAGTTTTGCATTTAGTCGGAATTGGCCTTCTTGTATTTTGCGTCTTTGAAAGCATACAGAGTGCGGCCCAGTTTTTTGAGCCAGGCTTTTTCACGATTAGCGAGGGCTTCCATTCTCAGTTTGAGTTGGCGTAATTTTTCTTTATCCGTTCCGGCAGCCTTTAGTCTTTCAATATCGATTTCGTACTGCCTAATATTGAACTGTGCTTCTGCAAAGCGCTCCTGAAAAGACTCGATAATAGATTCAATCGACTTTACAGCGTGCGAAGACTCTTTTTGTGAAACTTCTTGCGTCGTTAGTGGACGCAGGCGTGGGTCATGGGGATTCGGGGTTTGGTAGGGCGCGTCCTGTTCGTAGAAAATGTTTTGCGTTACCGGTTCAATCCACAAGGTATGGGCTTCCGAATGCGCTTTTAACGAAGGTGCTGAAGACACTAGGGCAGCTACCACTTCGATTTCGCTTTTTTCGGAAACATAATGGACCCGCAAGAAATCTGCATATTTTAATAGCATCTGAGGTGCTTTCATTAAATTGGCAGAGTTTGGCCAGAATTCGTTTAAAACCGTAGCCGGCGTATAAAGAGGCGGTGCGCTATAAACTAACCGTATCAGCAGACTGTTCTGATCGGCTCCGATCTGAAAATAGGCCACTGGAAACTGGTTCTGCGACTCGGAGTTCGCATGAGTCCGAATTCGCCCGTGACTTGATTCATAAACCAGAGTCCAAAAGGCAATTAGTAAAATTCGAATAGCAAATGAGCGCTGGGCCCAGTTGTGCTGGACTAGTTCAGGTAGGCCCAAAACCTGATCAAGTCGGTTGCCCTGGCCTTGGCCTCGGTACCAGTTTTCACAATAAATCGGCGTGGCTGGTTGAAGTAAGGCCCCAATTCCGGCTCTGTCTTGAATTCGGATATAACTTTTCAAAATTAAAAGAATTTCAGGTACGCCCAAATGACAGAAATCCAAAATAATATACTGGTTTTGCGCTGCCGGCGGTTGACTCTCGGTATGGGTGAGCGGATCAAAGAAATAAAAGGCGAATTTTGGTCCACTAGCTGATTTCTCAATATAATAGCTCTTAAGCTTAGACCAATTTTGCTCACAGGCCTTGGGTAAGAGAATCAGGACAGGAGTCTTGTCCTTTAGAAATTCCAGAATACTGGTTTCTGTGCACTGTTCAGTGACCATAATCTGAACCAGGGCGAGCTGATTAATCCCCTTCAGAGTTTGAGTAAATGTCGCTTTTTTCTCTGTTAGGACTTTTTGGTCAACTACCCATAATATTAGGGGACGAGAATCTGTCACTTTAAGGTTCCTCACGAGCTTATCGACTTGCAGTCAAAGGATCTTAAGTGTAGTTGATGCCGAAGGCTTATTGAGAAATGCAAACACCAAAAAAGACTGAGTATATTACTACAGCAATCGTTTACCCAAACTCGCGCATCCATGTCGGTTGGGCTTGGGAATGTCTGGGCGCCGATTGGCTGACCCGCAGTCATAAGAGCATGGGTCGGGATGCTTACTTTGTCACAGGGATGGACGAGCATTCTTTGAACGTTCAAAGAGCAGCCGAAGCGCAAAAACTCGAGCCGAAAGCCTATTGTGACCTCATGTCTGAGGATATTCAAAAAGTACTACGAGATTTAGGAATCGGGTACGACCGTTTCATTAGAACGTCCGATGACGATCATATCGAGGTAGTCCAGATTCTGGTGCAAAAAGCTTTTGATAAAGGCGATATCTATAAAGCCAAATACGAAGGCCACTATTGCGAGAGCTGTGAGGCCTTTTACACCGAAAAAGACCTTGTTGATGGCAAATGCCCATCACACGGGAAACCCCCTAGGTGGATTTCTGAAGAGAATTATTTTTTTCGTTTATCCAAATACCAAGAGCCTCTTCTAAAATACTATAGCGAAAATCCTGATTTCATTCACCCCGACTACCGCAGAGGGGAAATTATTAATTTTGTTCAGTCCGGTTTAAAGGATTTCTCGGTTTCTCGATCCACCTTCCAGTGGGGAATTCCGTTTCCGTTTGATCCTAAACATGTAGTGTATGTCTGGTTCGATGCGCTCATTAACTACATTACTGCTGCCGGAATTCTGGGTGAGTTGAAGAGTGACAACTCTGGAGCTCAGAATGGCCCATCCTTCAATTCTATTTGGCCCGCCAATGTTCATATTATTGGAAAAGATATCTCACGTTTTCACTGCGTCTACTGGCCCGCAATGCTGATGAGTCTGGAATTGCCCTTGCCGGAGAAAGTATTCGCACACGGATATATCACCATCAAAGGCAGCAAAATGTCGAAGACCATCGGTAATATAGTTACTCCCGATGAAGTCATCGCCGTGACCGGAGTCGACCCATTTCGCTATTATATGTTAGCTGAGAACCACTTTTCGCAGGATGGAAACTTCGCCTGGGAGTCGTTAATTCTCAAGAACAATGCCGATTTAGCAAACGATTGGGGCAATCTTGTCAATCGCTCCATTAGCATGACCCGTAAGTACTTTCCTGGCGAGAGTCTGACGCTTCCAGGGACCAAGACGCATTCGGCTGAGATTCAGGCGTCTTTTGAATCTCTCATTTCGGAACTTCAACTGACAATAGATAAAATAGATCCGTCTTCGTATATCGCAGCCTGTCTAGCCCGTTCCAGGCTTCTCAATCTTTATATCGATCGAGTAAAACCCTGGGTTTTGGCTAAGGACAATTCTCCTGAGGCCCAAAAGCAACTGAAAGAATGTATGTTTACTTTGCTTGAAGGGATCCGATGGCTCGCTACAGCATGGCTGCCGGTGCTTCCTTTTAAGATGCCTGAGGTTTTTAAACAACTTGGATTGTCTTCCGCCGCTGACGGCAGTCCGGCTGGCGGTAGTCCCGCCGACGGGGCACTGAAAGCGCTAAAATGGGGTCAAATACCGATTTGCCCTAGTGAGCCTAAACCGATTTATCCTAGGCTGGAACTGCCAAAATAGGCGGCCTACCATAAATGTCTCGAGATATTTTGTTGCAATGATTCTCGCTCTCTTTAAGCTCGAGAAAAAACTGATTTTAAATTATCATTGTTTTAGAGAATGATGGGATCGAATTCTTTTACTTGGTTCAAAGGATCGCTCAGAAGAAAAGTCCTCGCCTATGTAGTGCCGATGGTTCTTCTTTCATTATTAAGTTCTGCCTACAGCCTTTTTCGTATGACTGAAGTCAGCCGATTTTTAGAAGCAATCAACCACATCTCTGTCCCGCTGGGACGTCTTATCACGCAGGTTCAATCGGATGCAGAAATTTTCACCCGAGAGCTGGATCGTAATCTCGGGTACCACCACTGGAAAGATCCTCAGTGGCGCCCGCACAAAGTTCCTCGTTGGATTGAAAGTGTTCTGGAAAACGAAATTAGTCATATTTCCGAACTCGTCGGATCTTCCTATGATTGGGCTGACCAAGATAGTCGTGAATTTTGGCGAAGTTGGGCTACTCTGGCTCAGGAAAAAATCAGAACGCTCTCCAGCCTTTCACTAAGTCTATTTAATGCTCTGGAAACTCGAAACAGTTTCGACTTCCGAAACGGACTTGATCTCAAGTCGGATACGAAACTTGAGATGGGCGTTCGCCCGGACTTCAAAACGGATAGCCAGGCCACCGAGATCTATAACAAATGGGCTATCAGTATCGACGACTGGAAAAGACACCTCCAGTCCGGTGTGATTGAGTACGATCACTCTCTCAGACAGAGCTTCGGTATCGCTGAAAGCCGCTTTATAGAACTTCGGACCGGACTAGAAGTTATCTTGGTCGTTGTTGTTCTCATGTCGCTTTTACTACTCTGGTTAGGCGAACGCGCCCTGCGGCCGTTGGAAGAACTGACTCGTCTAGCGCGGGATATTGCACGACGCGGGCTTCGAAAAGAAGATAAGTCGCTCTTGCCCGATATTCCGCTTTCTCGCTCGGATGAAGTAAGCCAGCTGGCCCGCGAATTTCACCATATGGCGACAGCGCTATTGGAGCGGGAAAAAACGGTGGAAGCCCAAAAAAGTCGTCTCCAGGAACAAAATCGCTTGCTCCGAGAAATGGGGCAGTTGAACCAGAATATTTTAAACAGCATCGATTCAGTCTTATTAGTCGTCGATCTTGACGGACGAATTACTCAATGCAATCCACAGGCGATCCAATGGCTGGGATCGTCGGAGGATAAAATCAAGGGTTCTGAACTGAGTTCGTGGCAAAAACTTCAGTTTGTCTCTCAACAGATGAAAATCTCCGCTGAAGCATGTCGACTCAATCCAGTTGAAATTGAAAGTCGGGTGATAGGCGGACATGTCATGCCGTTGCGCGGAGATCTGAGAGGGGATCCTGGGCAAGTTCCAGGCGCGATTATCGTATTAGACGATTTAACAGAAGAACTAGATCTTCAAGAAAGATTGAGACGTGCCGAAAATCTTGCAGCGATAGGTAGAATGTCTGCTCAAGTAGCGCATGAAGTCCGAAATCCTTTGCACTCTATCGGATTGGAAGCAGAAATGGCTGCAGAACTTGCTAATCGATTAGGAGATGCCACGCTTCGGCAATCTCTATATTCTATTTTGAATTCTGTCGATCGTCTTCAAAAAATCACTGAGAACTATTTGAAACTCTCGCGCCTCTCTACCGGACAAAAGCAAATGGTGAACCTAGGCCAGCTTATTGAATCGGTTATTCATACTTATTCCACGGCATGTGAGGCCCAAGGCGTACAAATTGTCTTGAAAGTGGACGAAAATGCCAACCTGAACATTTTGGCCGACCCGGACTTGATGGAGCAGGTATTAGGAAACTTGCTCAGAAATGCGCTCCAGGCGATCGAGAATCAAAGTGAAGCACCCCGCATTTCATGGCTGCTAGAAAACACTGCTCATCATCAGATTCGATTGCGAATCGCTGATACTGGGCCTGGTATACCCACCGAAATAAAAACAAAACTCTTTACCCCGTTTGTTACTAGTCGAGCGCAAGGTACAGGCCTGGGTCTCTCTTTTGTCAAAAAAGTGGTAGAAGATCATAAAGGAACTGTTAGAAACGTGGAACTTCCCCCCGAGGTTGCGTCGAAACAAACAACGGGAGCTTGTTTTGAGATTCTCCTACCAGTGGTAGAACCAGCACTGGAGAAGATCGTTCTGCCAGAGAATAAACCGGAGAATAGAAAAGGTACTCAGGAGGTGATTCATCATGTCTAGAATATTACTTGTGGATGATGATCCGCAGGCGCTCGAGTCTACTCGCAAGATTTTGCAATTTGCTGGTCATGAAGTTACCACCGCGATGGATGGCCAAGCTGCCCTAGAAACTGTTCGACCCAGCCCCGGCAAAACCAGTGCAGAGTTCGATCTCATTATTACGGATGTCAGAATGCCCAGATTGGGAGGCTTAGAGTTTTTGCGCGCGCTCTCCCTTTGTGGCAAGAGAATTCCAGTTATACTCATGACCGCCTTCGGTCGAGTTGAAGATGCCGTCTGGGCGATGAAACTCGGTGCAGTCGATTTTTTAACCAAACCTTTTAAACGACAATCTTTGTTGACCTCCATCGAAACAGCCCTGAAGAGAAGTCTTGCAAAAAATAGTGAAGAACCAACTGGAAGCACCACCGTTCAAAGCCTGGATCTTCTTCTGGGGCGATCGCAAATCATCGAGAGTCTCAAAGACTTGGTTCGACGCGTGGCTCCTACTCAAGCAACGGTTCTGCTCACGGGCGAAAGCGGCACCGGAAAAGAACTCGTTGCACGATGTATTCATTTGCATAGCTCTCGGCCAAAAAAACCATTTGTTGCTATTAACTGTGCTGCTGTTCCTGAACAGCTATTAGAATCAGAATTATTTGGATTCGAGAAAGGTGCCTTCACCGGTGCTTCCGCTGCAAAAGAAGGCCTTTTCGAAGCTGCTAACGGCGGAACTCTGCTCTTAGACGAAATTGGTGATATGCCATACTCGTTGCAAGCGAAACTTCTCCGGACGTTGCAAGAGAGTGAAGTGCGACGACTGGGTTCCACCGTTTCCAAAAAAATAGACGTGCGTGTGGTTGCTGCTACTCATAGAGACTTGAAACAGGCTGTACAGGAACAGGCATTTCGGCAGGATTTGCTCTACCGCCTGGAAGTTATCGGCATTCATATTCCGGCCTTGCGCGAACGGCCCGAAGATATTCCTGAGCTTGCCTATCATTTTCTAAAAACAGCGTGTCGACGCCATGTGAAAGAAGTGAACGCAATTACGGATGAAGCGTTGGAGGCTCTGGTTTGCTATGAGTGGCCTGGAAACGTACGGGAACTCTCAAACGTATTGGAAAGAGCCGTAATTCTCACAAATTCTGATCAGATATCTATAACTGAATTGCCATCACATTTACTGAGTTCTGCGCTAGAGAGAGGAAAAAATCTGACGGGAAAATTAACCGGAAATCCTACGTCTATCTCAGTACCGTTGGGAACTTCTCTCAAAGAAGTGGAAGAGCTTCTGATTCGTAAAACCCTAGAAGCGACTGACGGAGATAAAAATATGACCGCGAAGCTTTTAGGAATTAATTCTCGGACGATCTACAGAAAGCTGGATAAGAAGGCAGTCGAAAATGAGCCTGAGACGCCGTAAGGGATGAGGCAGATAGGGTATTGGGAGGCTTGCTGTGTATATCCTACTTTGCGAGAGCAAACGTCCGGTTTTTCACGGCCTTCGCCATCCATGGCTGCCGTGAATCTCGCAAAGTAGGATATACACAGCAAGCCTCTCGATATTCTGTCGGTACCTCAGTAGTGGTACCTACGACGTCGCTGAGAGTTGTGCCATCACAAAATCTGTGATTCAGCTTCCTCCAGTTTAATGCCAGCGATCATTTGGGAGAGATTGGTCACTCGCGATTGAAAATGTGAAGCCACGCCACCAGACGTGACGAGAAACTCCGTCTTCAAAAACGCGATCGGAAAGGTCCCTGCGACTACTGCTTGATGCAGCTTTTTGCCCAAGATTTGCCCAATATATTTTGCCGCAATCATTGTAGAAAAAGCTTGGCCTTTCCTTGTGACGATTTTTTCGAGAGCCAAAGCTGCCCCCAGACTTTTTTGCGAACGTTTTGAACCTCTGTCCTGCAAGAACTTAATTGTGAGTCGCCTTGCGTCGCGTTCACCCGGAAAAGCCTCGCGCTCTCTGTTCAGCCGGCGAAGCCTTCTTTGATGGTCCTCTAGTAAATCGCATTTTCGTTTGGGATTAATGAGAAGACTTGCAAAATAGCCAAAAGACCCTTCCAAAATCAGACGATAGAAATCATCTGTACTCAAATTAAAGAGATGGTCGGTACCCATAACGCTTCTCAAAAGATAAATTCCGGCCATTTCTGCAACTCGATTAGAAGAAGGGGTCCCAAGGTAAATAATATTTTTTTTGGGAATCATTAGTCTAATATTATTTTGGATGTGCAGCTGTACCAGGCGCTGATCTAAAGGATTTTTCAGAATATTCTTTATGCCTCCAATATTGCCAATGGTCTCAATCGTCAAATGATCTAGCGATGGCGAATTCACACCCAGAAAGTCACAAATAAAACGTGTGTAGTTTTGGAAAAGTGAAAGATAATCCACATCCCATTCGTCTAATGATTCGCCCGAGCTGCCCTCAGCCCAAGTCAAAATAGACTGGAGCTTTGTCCAAGGAGGACTAGAAAAAATACAAAATGCATGAGCATTCAGTTGAATCGCTGAGACATCAAAACCCCGAAATGCTTCTGTCACACGCCAGTAAAGGTCATCTTCATTTTGGTAGATCGAAAGACAAGATAATGGCTTCTTTAGTAGTGAGTGAGAAATTTTTTTTATTTGAAGGGGCAGGTGCGGGGTGCCGATATGGTGCTCACCAAAAAGAACAACCATCTTGAGAACTGTTTTAGGATTGGACTGAGAATTTGCTTTTTTTGAAATTAGTTCGTTGTAAAAAATATCGGTAATAATACCCGCAGCCCATTGATCCCGCTCCAGGAGCTCTTTGTGGTTCTCCGCCTTAAAGAAGCCGAGCTTGGGTCGGTTCAGAGCAATTAACCTAATTTTATTTTCTTTAGCCCAGGTAAAAAGTGGCTCGTAATGGGACCACGGAAAGCCCCAGCTATCATTGTAAGAAATCGCCTGATGAAAAACCGCCAGTGTAATTTCCTCGGCCTGAAACTGGTCTAATTCTTTTTGAAACTGACTAGAGATAAATTCGATTCCAATAACCCAAACCGTCGGGCTGTCCCTCTGGCTGTCCTTCTGATTTTTGCGTGTTGTCTCAACTGCGCTTTCAATCAAACGCAGAGCTGTTCTTTGGGCTTCCCGGAGGGTGTGAAAATCACCGATCAGACTTACGTCGGACGCGACCAGAGCCGAGATGAGTGCTTCTTTGGAGACGGGTTCTAGTTTCTTACGTTGAGAGGTGTGCAAATCGACGTGGTTTTCTTTTTTATATCTTTGAATAGAGTGGGGCGTCGCACCCAAAACGATATCCACTTGCTTCTTTAGTGACGAGTAAATTTTCTTTTGTAGCTGAATCGTTTTAGAAAGATTTTTATTCTTTGTTTTCTTTGTTTTCATGGTTTAGATGCCAGATTTGAATACATCTTTGATTGGTCTTGGAATTTTTTGTTTGATGGGCAACTTGTTCAAACTGAATCCCCGAGTTGAGTGCAATCACAAACCCTTTAATCCACTCACCGTGGAGATCGCAGAGAGGATCGGCGACTTTTCCAACTTCAGGCAATAAGGGTAGTTGGTGCGGGCATGCATGAAGCTCAATCTGAACTTCCTGTGCAGTCAAGCGCCGAGGCAAAAAACCGAGTCGATACGGAAAACCCGATAAAGGACTATTAAATAAAGAGTGATAAATCGATACCAGACTTTGCTGGCCAGCCTTGGTTTGAAGCGGCCAACGCCGTTGAGCGCATTCTACGCCCAACTTGAAGCAACTAGAGCGAAACGACTGCAGCGAATTAATATTTTTTGCCAAGAAGCTGGCCTGTGCCCCCCATACTTTATTGAAAACGTGAACTAAGAACTCTTCAGGCCATTGATCTTCTAAAGGCGAATCTTCGAACGGTGGAATTCTATAAGACATTCCTATGGAATCTTCCGATTTTATCCAACTCTCTGTGATGAGGTGGAGATCGACTAGATTTTGATAGATCTGTTTCTGTTCATTAAACGGATACCGCTGGTGCCAAGCATGCTCTCTCATCATGAAGCTATTGTATCAAACCCTAAAACAGTTGACACGTATCAAGCAATGCTTGCAACTCCTTCATTTGAGTCGTCTGCTCTGCATGACAGCGTAAGACTTCGAATGCTGTACTTTCAGCGAGTTCCACTTTTTTGGGAATCCGTACATACTGTAGAATTTCATTCCAAGTTGGATGAGACAATCCCTCCAGCATCTCCCAAAGAATTGTCAGCAGTAGGGGAGCATCAATCGTAATCGTCAAGTTAAAGCCGGTCTCTGTCGCTAGAAGGATTCCGGGCGCGGGCGATTTGACTCGTTCCATGCGATGGATCGGAATATGGGGAGGCATGCTTCCCGACATCCGTATTCTAGAATGAATTGTCAGAGGAACACACTCCGCCTTAGGCAAAACCTCGATCAATTCTCTCCAACGAATTCGTCCTTCGCCATTCACTAGAGAAAGGAGTCGACTCTGCCCTGCTCGAATATGATCGAGTGCCAAAGCAGCCCGCACGAATAAGGTCGCATGAATATGACGATGTGATTCGTCTTGGGGCAGTTCAGCCAAAGCTTGGCGAACCATCTGAGGTCTTTCACCGGCTTCGGCTGCCAGCCTTTCCCACTGTCCCGGCAAAGGCAGTACAAAAGATGGGTTATCGTCTTCCTCGAGTGCAGATGGTGCACGCAGGACTTTGAGCAGGTTTCTGGGAACTGGAATCCATTTCACCACCTGTTCCTTAAGAACCCAACGTTCGCCTCGTCGTTCTGCATTTTGCTCTAACCAGTGATTCACCGATGACGACATGAGATAGATACTCAGTGGTGCGACCCACGTCTCATCAGGAAGAAGTACTAGAAATCCGGATCCTCGCGCTTCGCGATCGGGCGTTGGCAGCGGTTGAGCTACCAGTTTTCGCCCTTCATTGGGGTCCCATTCCGCAGAAATCCAAAACCCTTTCATTGAAAAATGGACCGACCAAGCTCCGCTACGTTCCGAATCGCCGTCAGGGGTCGGCCGAATAGTTGTAAAATTTGCCAAAGGCAGTGAAGCACTTCGCAACTGATCGAGTTTTCGAATGAGTGATTGCGAAGCCGGATTAGGCCACTTTTCTAGCCAGTCTTTTTGGGGAGTCGGACTTAAGTGCGAAATCATCTTCCAGTGGGCTTTGGCTGGGACAGACAGTTGGTGACTATTCCCGTTGGATGATGCTGAGTGCGGCGCTGAATTTACTGGGGATTTCAGGGCATCTGTGAGTAATAATGGAAGCTCCACATGACTTCGGAGTTGACCTTGAATAGAACGTCGCATGGGTCGATGCGAGAGTCGGGCTTCGATATTTGTTTCTTTCTGAAACAAATAAAGATGTTTGGGAAAGAGAGGCAGCGCTGAGGGCAGCGTGTGCTCTAGTTCTGAAAAATCCCATTCACATAGCAGTTTTGCTCGCTCGAGCAGAAAATTCAGCACTTCTGTCCCGTCTTTGACTGATAAAACCTCTTCGCGCGCCCACCAAAGCAACCCGCCCGGCCGAAGCTTACTCAAAGCTACACACGCCTGCAGATCGCCAAGACTGGTGCCCGAAGATCGAATTTTTTTAAAGTAGGGCAAGTGATCCAGCTGCTCTTTAAAACGAATCGCGGTGACTTGTCTCCCTTGAGCCCGTACAATTTGTTCTTCTAAAACAAAAGCAGCTTCGCATGCTTCCATTTCCGCAATTCGACAAATCAGCGAAGGTTTTGGAGAACTAAGCGCAAAAGCGAGCTGGTCTTTCGCGTGCACTTCTAATCCCGTTCCCGCGGACCAAAGAGGCGGAGCCGCAGGTCCCCACCATATTTGCATGAGTTCTGCGAGCATGAGTTGAAACGCCGAGGGTTCCAATCCGACCCAGGTGAGAGTGGGGGGGCCGGTTCGCACCAGTGAGCCATCTCTGAGTGTCGGAGAAAATACGATTTTTTGTCGTTTCAAAAAACCAGTGTCCGGATTTGGATTGAAGCCGTAGTCCTCTACACACTTCCACAACTCTTTGTAAAATCGTGAATCATATCCGGCCGGTTCTGGAAATTCTGGGCGCGCTCTGCGAGCTGGATTGAGAAGATGGTAAAGGAGAGTCGGTCCTTCGTCCGAGATTTTCCAAGACTCAAGTGCTTTCCAGATTTCTTTTTGAATCGGTGTCCCGGGGTTATACCAGGAGTAAAAATTCGGGCGCGTAATATGCCACCCTTCTCTGTCTAGCGGGACATGCGATTTGAGAGCAGTGCTCAGGGCCCAGTTGAGCCGACCCAGATCCGACTCATTCCATTTGCGCATACCGCGATCCGACCAGTTCTTGAGTAGAAGGGCCTGACCAAGGCAGATCACAGCGACTTCTTCAAAATAGGTTTTGAGTGCGTTATTTTGTGCGGGAGTTCGAGACCCTTCGATCCATCGGCGCAGTCTTCCCATGGCTTCGTCGGGAGGGCTCGAAGCAGGAGCGTTTATACCGGCCAAATGATCGAGATGCTGTGCGATCGCCTGTCGGCGACTGGGATTTAAACCGAGGAGTTTAGGCAGGTTCATTTCCAGATCATGCAAAATACTGGCAGTAATACTTACCATCGCCGGAATATCAGAAGCGGGAGCATTGGGCGCGGAAGCATGAGGCTGAGGAATCGCCGGAGATAAAATTTGAGGTGCAGGCTTTTCCCGCGCAGACGCAGGCCCAGTTCCACCTGGCACAGGGGTTACAGGAGGTGCAGAAGTGGGATGGTCTTCAAATTCGACCATTTGCGTCATGAAAGACCGCATATCGTCGGAAATAGAGCCACTTAGTCTGCTTGAGTCAATAAGAGAATCCGTAAAAAAATGATCTGACACAGGTTTTGAAATTATCTCCATTTTCCATAAGACACAAAAGTAAATACCAACGAAGCATTTCTATTTGCGAGAAAAAAAGACTGACACTCCGTGAGGAATGAATTTTTAAGTTCTTTTCATTTTTAGCCGATCTTGATTTCAGGAGCTAGTATGTCAAACAAGGTCACTCCAGAAGCAGAAAAGTCAGCTAAGCCATCTTCTGAAGATCTTAGTCTCGATTCGAAGATTGATTCGAAAGAGCTAGAGCAGATCATGAGTGAAATTGATGACTTACAAGAGAAGATGACCGCAATGCCTGATCCAGGGTTAGATCTCAATCCTGAGGCACTCTTGGAAGACGACGCTGCGATTGGTGTAGCTGGCGGTACTACTCCTGCTGCGACTGCTCCGACCTCTGTGCCCGCGTCTGCACCCACGCCAGCCCCCAAGCAAAATGTCTCGGCGCCCGTTCAAACTTCGGCATCCGCGAGTGCCCCGGCGGAAAGTCGTCCTGCAGCATCCAGACCTCAGTCGTCATTGCAGTTAGTCAATCCAACTCAAAATACTCCGGCATCCGTGGCTCCTGCGCCCAAGCAGAGTTCTGGCAAACAATCTGGTTCATTCAGTTCTTCTGGCGATTCATCTTCTGCTGGATCGGTCTCCATGGACCTCCAGGGTCAAATTACTATCTGCCTCAGACACGAAGGTGGCGATGAAGTAACCGTCCGTTTCACTCCAGAAGGTATCCATCTTGAGACGGGAGATGGAATGGAATTCAGAATACCCGCTCGACAGTCGAATCTAAAAAAAGTACCATAGCGCTCATGCTACGTCTTACCGGTGGACGTTTTAAAGGGATAACCCTTGAGACCCCCGCTCATTTACGAACGCGACCCACTCAGTCAAAACTGCGCCAGGCTCTATTTAATTCGCTCCAGACCCATGTAACAGAGTCTCGCGTGCTGGATCTGTTTGCGGGCTCGGGTGCGCTTGGTTTCGAAGCACTTTCGCGTGGCGCAAAAGAAGTAGTGTTTGTCGATGAATCAAAATCGGCCTGTCAAACTATTCAAAAAAATGTGGCCATCTTAGGAGTGGAAGATCAAGTATCGCTATTAAAAATTTCTATGGAAATGACGGGGCCTTCAATAGGTCTCGATCAACTCAAAACATTTGAGCCGTTTGATATCATTCTTGCTGATCCCCCTTACGAACAGGGATGGGAGCTGAGACTTCTTTCGCTTTTTCCGTGGGATGAGCTTTTAAAGCCAGAGGGGAAGTTTTGCTTGGAATGGGCCTACCATAGTAGATCGCATGTTCAAGATCTTCCCGAAAGATTTCCCTTTCTTGTAAAAGTACGTCAAAAGAACTATGGTAACAGTGTTCTGAGTACTTATGAAAAACAAAGCCGAGAACAGGGCCAAGAACAGAAATAGAAAAGCCATTTACCCGGGTAGCTTCGATCCGATTACCAACGGGCACCTCGATATTTTAGATCGTAGCCTGAGTCTTTTTTCAGAAATTACTATTGTTGTAGCGGGAACCGGCGCTAAGAGTCCTATTTTTGCGCTGGATGAACGCATCGAACTGATTAAAGAAGCTACGGCTTCGCGAAAAGGCGTGCATGTAGACCAATGGTCCGGTCTGATAATGGACTATGCCCGCAAACACCACATTTCGGCAGTAATCCGGGGACTGCGAGCTGCCAGTGATTTTGAATATGAATTCATGATGGCGAGTATGAATAAAGAACTCAATCCGGATGTTGAGACTATTTTGAGTTGGATTGACTAACTGCAATGACGACTGAGGTCTGGATGCTGCAGGACGACTTTCCGCCAGGGCGTTTCAGAAAGCGCCACTCTCAAGCTCAATGCCACCGTTCAAATGATGAAGGACCAGAAAATCGACGTGGTGAATTTTACTGCGGGTGAGCCAGATTTTGCCGTTCCCGAGGTGGCGAAAGAAGCAATCAAAGAGTCTCTCGCTCTCAATCGATCTAAATACACGCCCGTGCCAGGAGTTCCGGAACTTAGGAAAGCTATTGCACAAAAGATAAACCAACAGCAGCCCGGAGTCGCTGCAGTAAAGCCATGGGACCCCGCAAACGTGGTTGTAACTAATGGCGGTAAACAAGCTTTATTTAATGCTTTTATGGCAATTCTGGATCCAGGCGACGAAGTTCTCATCCCGACGCCTTACTGGCTAAGCTATCCGGAGATGGTTAAGATAGCAGGAGGAATTCCAAAATTTATTACTGCGCCTTATTCTCAGGGTTTTAAGATTAAACCGGAACAGCTTAAAAATTCTCTGGGTCCCAAAGTCAAAGCACTGATTTTAAATTCGCCGTCTAATCCGACTGGCGTTATGTACACGCGAAAAGAGTTTGCTGAAATAGCAGACGTATTACTCAGGACGCCTGGCGCTGATGATATCTGGATTCTTTCAGACGAGATCTACGATCGAATTATCTTGGGAGATACACCCTTTTGTTCATTTCTGGAGTCTTCACCGGATCTGAGATCAAGAACGATTACGATTAATGGAATGTCCAAGAGTGCCGCCATGACGGGTTGGCGAGTGGGGTGGTCTGTGGCCGAACAGAATGTCACTCAAGCGATGATTACATTGCAAGGCCAAAGTACTTCTGGAATAAATGCTTTAGCACAGTGGGCAAGTGTTGCTGCGCTGAAGCTTCCTGAGTCTCATTTTACAGCAATGGTTTCCTCTTTTAGAAAAAGAAGAAATCTCGTCCTGGAAAACTTGACAAAAGCTCCGAGAATCGATGTGATTGCTCCCGACGGTGCATTTTAT
>JABDFB010000011.1:0-2156 GCA_013286765.1 Deltaproteobacteria bacterium | reverse complement strand
GCATTTTATATTTTTATTGGAATTAGAAAATATCTTAGAGCAGGCGAGGATTCAGTCGGCTTTGCACAGAGGCTTCTAGAGGATGCGAAGGTTGCTGTCGTACCTGGAACTCCTTTTGGGGAACCGGAATTTATTCGAATTAGTTTTGCGACAGATGAGGCAACCCTCCGCACCGGTTGCGAACGGCTTATTCGATACCTCTCGTAAAGAGTCGAATAAAGGTTCGGGCCGAAGGACCACCAGCACACGTTTCCGATCTGTATTTTTATCATTTCTGTTTAGCATATTTCTTTTTCTGAACGTGGGTTGCGGTGTACCCGGATATGACAAACTCAATCCCACTGCCGCTACTACCGAAGGAATTGCCGCGGTCGTCGAACAGGTTAATATTGTTCTGTCGTCAGGAGACTGTGCGTCCGCGTTGGCTCAGATCGATCCCATTTATCAGTCGATAAATTCAGGTAACGATGTGCGTTTAGCAGAAGCTGGAACGTACGGTTGTTTTGCCACTATCAATCTTCTGAATATCTTAACTGATCTTCAGAATTTCTCAGGTAACTTGGCAGGATCCGGATTTTGGGAGTTCCTGGTTCAAGAATTTCCGTCGACCGCATCCGATCGTATTCCACAGTCTGCTATGGACGGAACCGATGCGCTCTTAGCTGCGATCAAACCGGGAACGGTGCTCTTGCCTCAATATATCGACAAAACAGATACAAATAATGTTAAGTCGTTTCTACCGAGTGATAGAGTCGACGATGCCAATTCCTATCTGACCTTTGTCAGTATGGCCCTGATGGGATCGCTACAAAGTAGATACGGTCTCCCTACGTCAAATCATCATAAAAGTCAGACCTTGCCCTGGACGAGTTCTACCGCTGTTACTACCGACGGATGCGCGTTTGCTTCAGCAGTTTTGAATTTTAACGATGGACTGAAATTTATTATTGATGCTTCTCCGCCGGCTATTGCCAAATTTTACACAACAATTAAAAATGCTTTGACGGCTGGTCTCGATCCGGCTTGCGCAGCAGGCTGCTCCAACCCTCTCGACTGCAATGACTCCTCTCTTTGCTCAGGGTGTCCTATTTCGCTCAGGAACCGAAATGCCTGTACCTCTTTAAATACAGACGCAAATTCATGCGCGGCTTCAGGGTTGGTTAATTTTGTTAACAGTGCTTGGACTGGGCCACCCTAATGGTGAATCGACTTCTTGGTTTTATTTCGACACTTTTCTTTTTCTTAATTCTAACCACAGCTCCTGAAGCATTAGCAGACGAGCTACTGAATCTTTACCGTGGCACTCGAGCTCAGGCGATGGGAGGGGCATTTACTGCCGTGGCAGACGATGAAGAAGCGATTTTTTATAACGCTGCCGGTCTGGCAGGGATCAAAAATCTAGCGTGGAATATTCTGGCCATTGACGCGGACGTATCGAATGACTTGCTATCAGGATATTCGCGCTTTTCAACTGCCCTCCAGAATCCGGGATTTAATTCGTTAAACCAGTTTATGGGACAGAATCTGTATGGTCGTCTTCAGGGAACAACGACTTTTGTTCTTCCAGGATTCGGATTTGCGGGTCTCTTTGACTACCAAGCTTCCTTAATTCTAGAAAATCCAGCGCTTCCTTCGGGAACTCTGAGAGCTATGCAGACTTATGGAGTTCAAATTGCTTTTGGTAAGCGCATCAAACGCTTCGCTCACAATAGGGGTGAGCTCCGTATCGGCGTTGCTGGTAAAATGCTCTGGCGCTCTGGAGGCGTGAGACAGCTCTCTCTCACCGAATTGCTGACCCTCGATGCCGCGTCAATCTCAAAAAATTTATCGCAAATTGGAACGGGTTTAGGAGTCGATCTGGGACTTCAATCTATTTACAATTTTAGCCGTCGGTTTAGTCTGCTTGGCGGTATGGCAATTACCAATATTGGTGATGTCACCTTCACCAGCCCAGCAGACCACGTGAAGCAAAATCTAACAGTTGGCGCTGCTATCAAATACGACATAAACGACGTTGCTATTACTGTAGCCTATGATCAGTCCAATATTCTGACCAGTGGCGCAGATTGGCGACAGAAGATGCACTTGGGAACGGAAATAAAACTGCGCCTTCTCAGTCTTTACGCAGGTCTTAATCAACTCTATCCGACCTATGG
>JABDFB010000010.1 GCA_013286765.1 Deltaproteobacteria bacterium | reverse complement strand
GGATTGGCAATCAATACAAAGCCGGGCGTAGGGAAGTCTTTTTAAGCGATCTTTGGAAATTATTTCTTCACAGGATTCGCAAATGCCGTAGACGCCGCGATGGAGTCTGTCGAGGGCGTCGCGAATTTCGAGGAGTTCGCGTTGTACATGATTGGCTAAGCGAAGATAATAGTCAGCACTGGTATCGACTACAGAAACGTCTCCAACATCACCGGGGTCTGTGACGACTTGTTCGTCAAGGTGGGACCTGGCTTCTTGTTCTCGACCGAGGACTTCGTTTTGTCTTTGCAGAAGCAGTTGTGTGAATTCAGAGAGCTCACTAGCCGACGACCTAATATTGTTTACCCTGATTTTATTGCCGCTTTGGCCGCGCGGGCCCTCGTCGCCAGTTTGGGGGTCTCTTTGCTGTAGTTCTTCGCCCTGTTTAGTATTTTCCATTGCCATAACGTCAGTTGATATGCAGCCCTCGTACCGAACCCTGCCCTCCTACCAAAGGCAAACAAAAATTTTTATACGCCTTTTTCTGACAGACTATAAGAATTTTGATATCGTTCTGCGCATGAACTTCGGAGACTTCATCAAAAAATCTTGGGACCGCTATGTTCAATTGACACCGGATGCCTCTGTAATTCATGACCTATTGGAAAAGAAACGTGGCGAAGTGTTAATCAACGATCACCTGGCATACCGTACGTTCAACATCAAGGGCATTGATCGGCTCTCTTTGGGGAGTATTTTTGAACAATGGGGATATGAGCGGGTAAAAGAGGATTTAGACTTTCCGGATAAGAAATTAAAAGCGAGTTATTGGCTTCACCAGAACCGAGAATATCCAAAAATTTTTATTAGTGAACTGATGGTGGAGCAGTTCAAACCTGACATCCAGAAGTGGGTGCGAGACTTAGCTGAAGAGGCTCTTCAGCGATTCAAGAAGCCGTCAACTGACATTTTTTTAAATGCGACTTGGGAGCCGGTGCGATTTGAAGACTATGAAAAATATTATCCAACCAGCGAATACGCAGCGTGGACTGCAGCGTTCGGAATTCAATTAAACCATTTCACCGTATTTATTAATGCATTGAAGTCATTCAAGAGTATTCAGGAACTCAACAAGTATCTAGAAGCCAACGGCATTACTCTCAATGATCAAGGAGGCAAGATTAAGGGGACGGCCGAAGAGCTACTTGAGCAGTCTTCTACGCTCGCTAAGAGAATTCCTTGGAAGTTTGCGGGTGGTGCCCAAAAAAATGTAATGGGGTGCTACTATGAATTTGCGAAACGCTATCCAATCCCAGGAAAATCCGAACTTTTCCAAGGATTCATACCCAAAAGCGCGGACAAAATCTTCGAGTCCACTTACGAAAAAAAGTGAGAGCGAGAATAAAACACAATCAACTGTGATGAAGGTCAAATTAATTCCAATCCAACGGGACGATACAAAACAAATTGACTGGCTATACGACTTTATCTCGAGTCATCATTCTCTTCCGAAGTTCATGCAGCCGTCGAAAACGAATCTCAGGAATCCAGATTTTCATTACTTCAAGGCGATTGCGGTTGAACCAAAGAAATTTGAGTCGAAGCTTATTGGTATCACTTGCTATGAAAAGCGGACTCTCTACTTAGCGGAAACGCAGAAAACCATTATTGAGCCTGAATTTCGAGGCCAAGGCTGGGGAAAAGTTTTGTCAAATGCGATCGAAGAAGAGGTCAAGAAAGCAGGTTTTCATAAAATTCGATCGTGTATTTACACCGATAATATTGCGATGATTCAGATCAAGCTGATGCAGGGATATACGATCGAAGGCTTTCATCCAGATCACGATGGCCCAGGTTACCATGAATATTCCTTGGGCAAGGTCTTAGGGAATAAATCAGGAAAAGACGCAAAGAAAAAGCCTTAACCCGGCAGTTCCATCATGATGAGTTTGAGACTGTAATAAGTCCAAAAAACCAGGACTAAAAAAATCATAGAAAACAGGACCCAAGATTTAAAAAAACTCTTGTTTGAAGGAAAAACAGAATACCACGATCGGAATATTGATTCCGGATTTGCACCTTCCCAAACGGCACGGAGCTTGGGAAACAAAACGTCCAACGTGTGTTCAGTGATTTCCTGGCCCGTCTTTGAATCCGCCCCGGCGGGATTTCCCCAATAGCCAGGGACTTGGCCGCGCATGAATTCCAATCTGCGTCTCCAAAACGAATCGTCGCGTTCGATTGGAATCAAGCTCTGATAAGTAGGATCAACCAAATCTTTTTTCAGAAAATGGCCAAGAAAAAGTGCGATCGAAGTATCGTCTTTTCCACCGTGTTCAGCACAATCGGGCCATAGTGGAGAACGCAGCTGCTGCGACGGAGGAATCAGTGCTGAATAAGCTGAGACGAGTTCGGGTCGATTTTTTTTTAAGAGCCACTTCGGTGTTCTACGAATAATTTTTCCAGCTTCTTCTATGGCGGTTAACTGTTTAGGACCTCGGTGGCCTGAAATACAAACAAAGTGAAAAAATCCCATTTGAATAAGTGAGCGGCATGCATCTACCAGCCAGTCTCTCAAAACATGCGGTCTTACGGTAATTGCAATTTGCTTGGTATTGCTTTCGATTCCGAGCGGACAACGAGGCATGATGACACCAACCCATCCCGGCATCTCACGTTCCAAGCGCTGCGACGAGAGTTCGCAGACACCGTAGGCTTCTTCCAGGTCGAATCCTAGTGGGAGGTGAGGACCATGGTCTTCCATGGGTCCAACCGGAAAGAAGAAAACAGTTTGTCGCGGCGGCAGTTTTTTAAATTCAGTGGAATTGATTTTCTCAAACTGAAGGGGCATTCGTTTCTAATCCTAGAAGTTTTACTGCGTTCCCTCCTAGGATAAGCTCTATTTGCTCCCGGTTCAACAGTCCCATTGGTTCGCAGAGCTCAACTCGTTTCTTTGTAATGGCCAGATTGTCTCCAATCCAGGGCCAGTTGGAACCGTACAGAACACGCGATGCTCCAATTCTCCTTGCGATTTCACCAATGGCCTCAGCAGGCTGACCGGACGTCTCAATATAGAGATTGGAATACTGATCACACAAATAGTACACAATATCGGGATTGCTGAAGTTCAACTGGATCAAAATAAAATTCAGGTGCGGATAGTTTTTAAACCAAGCTTCAAATTGCTGGATTTGCCCGCTCCGCTGATGCGATAGCATGCCGTTATAGCCGCATCCAGTGTGTAAAATGATCGGAATCTCGAGATCAGAGGCCATTTTCAAAATCGAGCTATATTTTCTTGAATCCAGTTGTAAGCGAGCAGGATGGGGATCGATTTTAACTGCTATTGCCCCCTTCTCAACGTACTTCTTTAGCATTTTTGCGGGATGATCTATTTCTATTCCGACAGAAACTACCGGTAGGAGGCGGTGATGGATTTTTGAGAGCTCTAGCACTTCGTCATTCGATAGAAACCGGGGATGGGGCATTACCAGGGCGGTGCGAACGTCCGCCTGATCCATCGCTTCCAACAAATCCCCCTCGGTCGATTCAATTAGTAATCCGGGCAGTCCCGCCAATTCGGTGATGCCCTCAAGCGGCGCTTGTGCACCGTCGGGAAAGTGCCGAATCAGCGTCTGAAATCCATGAACTGCATCCACCATGGGTCGAGCCCAGCTTCTTGCCTGACGACGAAGTTCTTTAATCCGTCGCAAACCAGCTGCACCGGCATTCGACTCTCCAAATCGACCCTTAACCTTGCTCAACAAACGCGGCGATAGAATGTGGGTATGAAAGTCAATCGTTTCCATAGCCTAGTGTCTCCGCCTCCCTCACCCCTGATAAATCACTTTCAAATCCAATGGGCAACGGCTATCTGCCAATGGCACTTAAGAAAATATGATGTATACTGCGCGCAATGCTTGCTGCACTCGTTATCGGATCTATTGGACTCACACTAAGTACCTGGATAGGAAAGTCGATTCTTTCTCTCAACTATCTGGATGTCTTTCTCTTAGTTATAATCTCTAATTTGGCTGCTTTTACTGCAATATTGTCGACTCTGTGGTTAGAGCGGCAACCCTGGATGAAAAAATTTCCCGTTCCCGGAACCTATAAAGTGCCATTTCTTCTGGCGAGTCAGTATTTCGGGATCGTTCTTTGCCTGGCGCCAGTGTTAAGAAGAGATCTTACTACATTCGCAACTCTCGCCTTACCGCTCATTATTAGTGCCGTATATTGTACGATCCCTTTTGGCCCGATCCAGGACTATTTGGTCAGCCGACGACAAAGACTGGAGAAAAGTAATCGATGAACTGGGATTCCTCATTTTGGGACTTTCGGGTTCGGTCCCGCGATGTTATATCCATAGAGTATAAACTATGAAGGAAGAACATAATTTAGTAGAAAACTGGTTGCGGGTTGACCCTCGGCGATGGATCGCAGGCGTGTTCGCTGGAGTACTAGCTATTTGGATTGCTTTTGGTGTTGGGGGTCTCATTGCTTCTGCCAATCAAACGCCAGCAACTTTTCCTATTAAGTTAATCGGCACAATCGCTTTGGGCCCTATCGCTACGGATTACTCCATGAATGAGGGGTTAGTAGCTGGAGCTACCATAATAACGATTCTGGCCGCGTTCTTGGGTTTCATCTACTCGCATTTTGTTTATTCAAATTCCTGGGGTGCCCTACTCCCTATGGGGTTAGTCTGGGGAATTTTTTCTTGGATCTTTATCTGGAACTTATTTTTTCAATCGTTCCGACCGATTTTTGCGGCGAGCGTATCGTCAGGCGCAGCAATCGCAGTTTGCCTGTCTTTTGGAATATGTCTCGCGTCAGTTCGTTTTTTCTATAATTTGCTACGAAGTCGCTAGCATTTTTGAAATAAGCTTTGTAGTGCTACGGCCCTTCACATAATTTAGAGAAAAAACCTTGCCCCCCCAACCTAGTACATCTTGAGAACCTACAATTTGCTGGGTTTTCCAATCACCGCCTTTAACCAGGACATCAGGTCTTAGTAAGCGAATGATTTTAAGAGGCGTAGCGTCACCAAACCAAGTTACATAATCGACTGATTCCAGTGCGGCCATTACTTCGAGACGATCACGCAGTTTATTAAGAGGGCGCCCCTGTCCCTTAAGCTGTCTCACTGAAAAATCATCGTTCAAAGCAACAACGAGAATGTGGCCTAGCTTTCGAGCTTCCTCGAGATAGCGTACGTGTCCTTTGTGTAAGAGGTCAAAACAGCCATTGGTGAAGACGACAGTCTTTTTCTGGATGCCAGGACTCTCTAGGGTTCTTTTTAAGGCGCGGGCCGTTTTGATCTTGGAATTCGAGGATCTTAAATTTTGTTTAGGATCTTTTCTTGGATTTTTCATTGTATTTCAGCGGGCTGAACGCCAACGATCCTATCATGCCAGCAGCGCTTTCGCCAATCCCAGAGGCACCAAAGCAAACCAATCCCGAAGAAGCTGACACTCGGAATAAAGAATAGCGCTCTTAAGAAGATGGCGATTCCACTGCCTTTGAGATATAGCCGGAAAATTCTTTTGCCAATTGTTGTTCCGAAGATCACTTCCTGCGCTGTAGTTGATAACCAGTTGAAGACTCCCAAGAATAGAACCAGGACTACTAAGAAATTAACATCTCTAAGAACTTCGGCGCTGATATTGTGTTTGAAAAGGACCTGAGTCACTGCCAAAACACAAACTACAGAATGAATTGTCAGGTCAAGACCGTAAGCGCAAACCCGTCGGAGAAGATACGATCTTCCCGGAATCAGCTCAAATGCCTGGGCGGTGCTGTTCGCGGTACCACTTCTTGCAGTGGTACCAATCGCTGGGCCAGCCGCTACCATACCGGCCACACCGGTTGTTGCACCGGATGACGTGGGAACTTGAAGTTGCGGATTTGCACTAGGGCGATTTTGGTAATTTACCGGTTTCTCTGTCGACTGCGGAGGAACGAATCTGGGCGCCCCAGCAGAAAGTGCACCCGAACCACCACTCAAATTTTTCTTTGCTATGGGTGCATAGGGCAATCCATCTGAGAAAGGATGAAATCCTAGACCTTCGGTAACAGGTTTGAATTTCAATTCAGTTGGGTTCTGCCCTGAGGGTCCTGACGGTGACGAAGACGGATATTCTGTGTCCATAAAAATATTTTAGCATCCGTTTTCAAAAAATCGCTACAAGACTTCCGACCACGCCGGGCTCACTGCAAAAGCGGCATTGATTAGCCCCACATGAGAGTACGCCTGCGGAAAATTTCCAGCCTGCTCTCCCGTCAACGGGTCAAAATGCTCCGAGAGAAGGCCGACCTCGTTAGAGGCTATGACAGTCGACTTCATCACTCGACTTGCTTCCTCTATTTGCCCTGTCTTTGCAAGAGCTTGTACGAGCCAGAACGAACAAATGAGGAAGGCAGACTTTGGATTTCCAAAATCGTCCGGTCTCAAATACCGGTATAAAAAGCCTCGACCGATGTCCGTATCGTTCATTCTAAGTTCTTGGTAGATTTTGTTCACCGTATTTCTACAAACATCTTGGTCGGGAAACCGCAAAATCGGCAGCTGCAATAGTGCTGCATCGAGTGTGCTATCCTTGGGACCGTTGCGGAGCGATCCATCCTGTACGGCCAGCCGAATCGCGTTTTCGGCAACGTCTCTAGCGCGGGCCAGGTCAATATTCAGATCTTTTAGAAAACCCATTTCCTGAATTCGACTCATTCTCTCAATTCCAGCCCAACACATAAGATTCGAAAAAGAATGCTCCTGCCACCCATTGCGAATTTCCCAGAGTCCAGCGTCAGGGTTAGAAATATTGCGGATACACAATTTTACCAGATGGGAGAGCAAACCCTCGTGCTCTTTGGTGCGCAAATGATGAAATCTCTGATCGAAGAAAATCGGCGCCAGAGTCAGAATCATTTCACCATATACATCGTTTTGGACATGCTCGGCCGCCTGATTGTTACTTCGAACTGGTCTAGATCCGCGAAATCCTTCCCAGTTAAGATGTTCTTGCTCTGGCAACGGCAGGGATTGATCGAGACGGTACACGGGCCGTAGCCTTTCGCGTGAGTGTTCGTGACGCTCAGCAATATTGAGCAGAAAAGTTAAGAACCCTTCCATCTCCTCAAAATGCCCTAGGTTGTGTAGCGAGGACAGAACGTAGTACGCGTCTCTTAGCCAACAATAGCGATAGTCCCAATTTCTGGTTTGGCCATTTTCTTCGGGAAGGCTTGTGGTCAAAGCCGCCAAGATCGCGCCCGTGTCCTCATAACAATGCAGTTTCAGTGTCAAGGCGGAACGGATTGTCTCTTTTTGGTAGAAAGTTGGAATAGTGCAGTGCTTTACCCAGGTTTTCCAATACTCGATTGTATTTTGTAAAAAATCCTCGCTGACTCTCACTAGATCGTCTTGAATTCCAATGCTCCAAGTCAAACCAAAATAAACCGTTTCTTTTAAGAGCACCGGAACTTCGTCGCATAAGTGGGTAAGCGACATATTGGTGACAAGGCGCAAGCTCTCGCCTCGGACTTCGTAGCGCAAGTGACTGTTTCCACGAACTACTTTTACTGGCTCTTTTTCCCAACCAGAAACGGGTCGGCAAATCACTTTAATTGTTGGACTGCCATGGATCGGTTCAATCTTTCTAAAGAAAGAAATTGGGCGATACATCCGGCCGTGCTGTTCAAATCTGGGGCAAAAGTCGGTGATTCGAAATGCATTTCCGTCTTTATCCTGGATATCGGTAACGAGGACATTCGTATTGGGAATATAAGTCTGCCGGGAAGTCGATTTGCTCACTGACTCGATCGAAAAATAACCTCCGTCCTTATCCAAGATCCGCCCGAACACCGGAGGACTATCCGGACGAGGCATGCATAGCCAATCCACAGAACCCATATTACTGATCAACGCTGCTGTTTGACAATTTCCAACTAACCCGTATTTATACATGTCTGTTTAACCCGTAAAAACTTGTACTATTTTGTTAATAAGTTTAGTAGTTCATGCAGACTAAGATAGGATGAATTTTTTGTAAAGGTGACTAAGCATAGAATGCAGTATCTGTTTCTAAAAAAAAATCTTCGTAAGCTCTCATCATGCCCCTTCGAGAATATTCTATTGGCTTTTGATTTTGATGGAACTCTGACAAAAATCACCAGTCGACCGCAAGCTACTGAACTCTCCCCCAAAACACGAAACCTCTTGTACCAGCTGGCAAGAGAAGGTAGCACGGCCGTCGTTTCGGGAAGAAGCCTGACCAGCTTAAAGAGTAAACTGGGTCAAATGCCTGCGTATCTAATCGGAAATCATGGAATAGAGTCCTCAGAAATGAAACCTGGTTCTTTGGTGGGACTAAAGAAGGACTGCAAAAACTGGGGGAAATCCTTCAAAAAGGTCATTAAAGCAAATCATTTGGAGAAAGATATAGAAATCGAAGACAAGATCTTCTCACTCTCTCTCCATTATCGATGCTCCAATCGCAAACCTCACATCAAAGAATGGATTTTATTTCAAGCCTCGAAACTCGCACCTCCACCCCGAATTATTCTAGGCAAAGCAGTCGTTAATTTAGTGTCTAAAAATGCCCTTAATAAAGGCACTGCCCTTTTAGCTATTATGAAGAAATTGGGATTACGTAATAGTTTTTATATTGGAGATGACATTACGGACGAGGACGTCTTTACACTCCCCGGCGCGCTCGCTAACCAATCCGTTTTTACTGTCAGGGTAGGCAAAAAGAAGACGTCGAAAGCGAAATACTTTATAAAAAGGCAGTCGGAGATTAATAGATTACTCAAGGTGCTTCATCAGAATAAACTGGATAGTTCGGGCAAACTACCGAAGCCGAACAAAATTGCTCAAACGAAAAATAGCCATGGTTAAGCCCATAATCACGGGTTGATGCACTAAATAGATGAGAAGGGAGTGCCGCCCTAGAAAAGCCAAGGAGGTAAGGTAATTTCTCGGTCTAAAGTTTTCCACCGTCGGAATTTTGGCTGCAGCACCAAAGTGTTCAAAGAAAACTTTTCCAAATACCAGTCCGATAAGACTCACTCCGAACCACGGGAAAATGGGGTAATAGTCTAAACTTTGGTAATGCTCGGGAGTAAACCCAACCCAAATCAGCCACGGAAAATGGACGTCTCGAGGCAAAAGAAAAACTCCTACGGCAATAATTATCATTCCCAATAGGAGATTGAACCCATAGCGATTTATCAAAAGGAATGGGAAAAGGAGCACCAAGCTCAAGCCAAGCGAATGTAAAACACCGAAGTAAATGGGGCCTTGTGGAACAAAGATAGCCGTGACGAGAGTAATGCTTAAACCAATCGCGAAGAGCAAGATTCCTCTCAAAAGAAAGGGACGAACGGACTGTTTTTGGAGTTGTTGAAATTTAATAAAAGCGGAGGCTCCCAGCACTAGGAAAAAAAGAGTTCCAATGGTCACCGGAATAACTAGTTGTAATAATGGATTTAAATTGAAATGTAGGCCGAGAAAAGGCCCTCCGAAATAATTCAAATCAAATAGTGAGTGATATATCACCATTAATACGACAGCAAATCCTCTGATGCTGTCTAATTGCCAATATCGGTTGGGAGTCGACATATCCATTTCATTTCGGCTTTTTTAAATTATAATAAAAAATGACACTGATAGCAAATGGCAGTATAAAAACCCTTTAAACCAAGCTATAGGGATAGACATGAGTATTTTTCGACTTAAGGATTTGGCCGAACTTCGAAGTGAAATCAAAAGAGCGGAACTTAAAAAAACTCTGGGCGCATTTGACCTTGTTTTGCTGGGATTAGGGGGCATTATTGGAACCGGTATTTTTGTTTTGACCGGTCTTGCGGCAGCCCAATACGCCGGCCCAGCTATTTCTATTTCTTTTATCCTAGGTGCAGTTGCCTGCATTTTTACGGCTCTTGCTTATTCCGAATTAGCAACAATGTTACCTGTTTGCGGAAGTGCCTACAGTTATGCCTACTCGACTTTGGGAGAGGTAATAGCTCTCATGGTGGGATGGCTCATGATTATGGTATTTACCTACGGTTCTGCCACCGTTGCTTCGGGGTGGTCGGGCTACATTATTGGAATTTTAAATTCAGGTGGAGTGCACCTTCCTGATGCGATAACTAAAATCCCGTCACAAGGGGGAGTAATCAATTTCCCTGCGGTGCTGATTGTCGGAATTCTCACCTTTCTTCTTTATAGAGGAACCAAAGATGCAGTTCGTCTCAATGGCCTTCTCGTATTCATAAAAATTACAGCGATCTTTATTTTTATTCTGTGTGCGGTGCCCCACGCCAATCTTTTAAATTGGCAAGACTATGCTCCGAAAGGGTTCTTTGGAGTTGCCGCCGGTGCCGCTTTTGTTTTCATGGCCTACACGGGGTTTGACACAGTTGCTACTGCGGCAGAGGAGTGCAAAAATCCAAAGCGTGACTTGCCAATTGGAATTATTGGTTCATTGGTAGGTGCAGCAATCCTTTACGTTATAGTTTCCGGACTCTTGACGCTTATCGTTCCTTATCCAACATTGAATAATCCAGAACCAATGGCGCGCGCACTCAGAGAAAATGGAATTTCGATCGGTGCTCAATTGGTGGCCATCGGCGCTCTAGCGGGCATGACAACTGTCATTCTGTCAAACCTGTATGGCCAATCGCGACTCCTTCTTATGATGGCCCGCGATGGCTTATTGCCACGGTTTTTTATAAAAGTTCATCCTCGATTTGATACACCACACGTGGGAGTTCTTATCAGTGGCACCACGATAGCGCTAATCGCTGGTTTCGCTCCTGTCAGTACACTGGGTCAGTTGTCCAGCATGTCAACTCTGGCAACATTTGCCATGGTTTCCATTTCCGTGATGGTTATGAGGTCTAAATTTCCGAACGAAAATCGCCCGTTTTCGTGCCCCGCGGTCTATTTTGTAGCTTCGATGTCAGCACTTCTTTGCCTTTTTCTCTTTGGACAGCTTTTTGTACAAAATTGGATGCCGTTCATGGCCACTATGGCAGCCGGAATAATTGTTTATGCACTCTATGGCTATAGAAACAGCGTCATGAAGAGTGGCAACCACGTCATTTAGATTGAGATTCCTGTAGTGGTTCCAGAATTGCAAATCCCCGACTGTGGGGGTAGTTATGGAATCTTCCAAAGCGACGCCAGAAGAGCAACCAATAGAGCAACAGGAAAGGCCACTCTCGACCATCATACAGGACCTCTTCAACGGCTTTCAGAGGCTCTCCCGAAGTGAAATTCGTTTGATTCGAGCGGAGTTCGAAGCTGCTTCGGAGAAGGCAGTCCGACATCTTTTGATAACAACAGCGTTTATTTTACTGACCGCGTTAAGCCTTTTGCCTTTTCTGGCATTCTTAGTCATAGGTCTAGGCAAACTCTTAAATAGTAACTACTGGCTCAGTTCTCTGATCGTCTGCATAGTTTTTGTGACGATCGGCGTCCCATGTGGAATCCTATTTGCGAGAAAACTTAAGAAAGAAGATCTCAGCTTTATCCTCACTCGAACACATCTTCAAAAAGAGGCTGAGATTGTCCGTAACAAGATGCACGAAATTACTGAACTAGTTCAGCGGAGAGCGTCATGAATCAGCAATCATCAACCAGAGAAGATACAATTGCAGATAAAGCAGCAGCCGAATCATCATCGACATCATTGCAATTGGCAGAACAGGACGTCCAGCGCAACAGAGAGGACTTCCAAGAGTCTTTGGACCAGTTAAAGAATAGAATTGAACGTGGCGTCACCCAGGTTCGAAAATACAGCCAAGCCGCCAAGAATCCTGTTATCGTAATTGCCGTACTAGCGACTTTAGGCGTATTTTTTGGTCAGGTAATAAAGATGTCATTTGATGCTCGGTGGAAAACTGATCTTTAGTCCTCTAGTACTTTCTTGTATTAAAGTACTTATTATTTATGAAAGTACTAATTATTGGCTACGTTTGGCCAGAGCCAGAATCTTCGGCAGCGGGTCTACGAAGCTGGAATCTGATTGATAGCTTTACCTCGTTCGGCTGGGACATTACCTTTGCATCAGCATCAAAAGGCAATTCCTATGCAGATCGTCTGAGTGAAAAAAAAATCCGTATTCAATCGATTCTTTTGAATGATAAATCGTTCGATGAGTTTGTGCGGCAACTCCAACCTGATTTTGTAATCTTTGATCGATTTGTTACGGAAGAGCAGTTTGGCTGGAGGGTCAAGGAGAATTGCCCGTCTGCGGTCAGAGTTCTAGACACACAGGATCTTCATTTTCTTCGCCATGGTCGAGAAGACGCCATCCGATCCGGAATGAGCGTAGCCGAAGTCGCCGCATGCGAATTTGACTTGGAAACGGAAATGGCCTTAAGGGAGCTCGGCTCGATCCATAGATGCGATGGAACCTTGGTGCTTTCTAGTTTTGAAAGAGATCTATTAGTTAATCGATTTCATATTTCTGAGAAAAAACTCCTCCTTTACCGATTTCAATACGATCCACCCCTGTCGGATCTAAACCCACCGTTTTCGGAACGCCGAGATTTTGTAATGATCGGAAATTACCGACACCGCCCGAATCAGGATGCGATCACCTGGTTAAGAAATGAAATTTGGCCTCTTATCAAGAAAAGATTGCCCCAGGAGCTATCGCATTTAAGAGTGCATTGTGTTGGAGCTTATCCAACAAAAGAACTGATGGATCTTTCGTTACCAGGGGATGGCTTTTATGTTTTAGGCCCGGTCAAGAATCAATTTGATACATTAAGAAACTATCGTCTGAACTTGGCGCCATTAAGATTCGGAGCAGGGATCAAAGGAAAAATATCCGATGCTTGGTGGAGCGGCACGCCTACGTTAAGTACCCCGATCGGTTTTGAAGGAATGACGGAATTAACTGATAATCCAATATGGAACGATCTGGTGGCAACGAATCCTCAAGAATTTGCTGACCGTGCAATCGAACTCTACACGAACGAAGAAAAATGGCTCAGAGCAAGAGATATGGGGATTTCAATTCTTCAAAAGGACTACTCCAAAGAAGCCAACTTCCCCCGCTTGAGGGATTATTTGCTAAAACTCAGAACTGACAATTCTTCTGTCGGTGGTGATATCGCCCAGAAATGTTTCGAATTCCACTTACACCGAAGTACTAAGTACTTTTCCAAATGGATCGAACAAAAAACTCTCATGCAAGAACCTATCAAAAAGGCTTGATGAATACCAGCAACTGCAACGAAGAAGAAGCTAGACTCATGCTCGACGGATAAATATTGATGAGAGGGTTAATGCTAATATTTTTTGTAATCTGCCAAAAAATCCCGGGTTGAATATCTCCTGATGGATTCTTTAAACCAGAGATAAAACCTGTTCCGCGACTACGAACTGCCTGCACCAAATCAATAAAGAGTGTAAACGCGACATTATCGACAATCTGATAAGACAGGTTGGGTCCCAGGTAAACTTTGTAAGTCGGAACATCATTTCCAGCATTGCCATTCGGGATATAACCTCGAAGATATGCAGCCATTCCCAAACGTAGGTGGGACTTTGGGGCCTGAAGCGATGCGACTAGGTTGAGTGTGATCGCAGACGCAATATGATGCGGACGAAGATAATCGAAGGATGAGACGGGAAATGTCCAGTTCAAGCTACCGGATAAACTAATTCCTCTATAATCAACGAGCTTGGACCTCGCTATATAAATAGATGGATCGTAATTTTGCAGAGCCTGACCTGTCCCGGGCGGAAATCCGGCGGGAAGATAATAAAGATGCGCGATTGCCCCGATTGTCCAATCTGGAGTAATGCGATATCCTGCAGTAACAAGATTTTCTAGTGAGATGGGCGAAGTCGAATCCGGGTGCCCTGTTGCTGTGGGTTGATAAGAACTAGTAAAGTCACTGAAAGATCCACCTCGATACACGCCGCTATACGCCAGAGTGACTTTGTCCTTCACATTTTCGAAAAAAGAAGGCTCCGACGGAATGCGAATATCTTCACCTGGCTCTTCGGGTTCAATTTCGTCGACATCATCGCCCTTTAGGCCTGGTTCTTGATGCCCCTTTTTCCTGTGGTGTTTACGCTTTAGCACATGACCATGTAGATTTTTAGTGGTGAGTTTCGCACTGTGTTGACTACTGGCTTCGGTACTTGCATCATCACTGGTTTGTTCGCTTGCTTGAGCAAGTGAGGACTGATGAATAAATAAGCTTAGGGAACTTGCGGCTAGGACTGTGAAGAGTCGTGGTCTTTGCAATTTCTACCCCCCTTGCGCCAACTAACGCTGTTGTGCAAGGGGTACTTTTAACACTAGTGTTAATAATTTGTTGAAAAAAATAGGAGCAAAAAATTTTATTTGTAAGTTAAGTGGCCGACTCTTATTTTCGCTGTCCTACTGCCTCATTAATAATTCGTAGCGATCTTTCATGGAGTTCTCTGATTCGGCTCCATTTCTCTTTCATTCTTTCGGATTTCGGCAGGATTACCCGAAAGAATTTTTCTTCTGCGCTCAGATCGATTTCACTGAGCATTTTGTAAATTTTGTCTTTCACCTTATCATTCTCAACTTTGGTGCTTTCCACTTTGTCATTCCCATTCTTAAAGCTTCCATCTGCAACTTTCTTTTTGAACACAGGAGGCTGTGGGCCTTTATAGACGGATTCAATGAGTTTCTGACTCAGTTCGTTCGCGTAGGTAGCGGCGGACTTTTTCGAAGCTTCGTTCGGAACACGACTCAATCGTGAAATATAAAGAACTACCTTCGTTCTCAAGTTCGATTCGAGAGCCTCCAAAATAGATGAAACTTCACTCTGTCGCCAAAAAACCGCAAGCAATGCCAATTTTGCTGGATCTTCTTGATTCAGATAACTCACTAACCTAGCTTTTGGAACATCTTTTAGAAAAGTAAAAGGATCTTCACCGATGTCTTTCGCTGCCATCGCTTCGGCAAAAAATGCCTGGTAAACATTGAGTAAGGCCTGAGCAAAATTTGCCTTGTGCAGAGCTTTTTTTTCAACACGAAGAAGATCTTTGAAAATTCTCCATTGGTAATCTACCAAAAAATCAAAAATCCGTTCCGCATAGTAAATACCGAGGTAGTCGCAAAAAAGCGCGAACTGCAGAGCCCCTTCTTGAGTCTCCAGAAGCCTGTACGTTGCAAGACGGGATACCTCTGGAAACTCCGCAGCCAGCGACAAAATCTTGTCTTTTAAATCTATAATTGTTGTAGAATAAGTATTCTCCATGCTTAGTACCCGTATCCCCATATTCTTATCGGAGGAATTTAAAAAGAATTAAACTTGATTGTAGTAAATTTTTTATCTATTGATACAATATTTAAACAAGGAGAAGGAATTCCAATGAGTGCGTCAATAAAGAGCTCCGAAGAACAAGTTATTTCCATATCGGAAAGAAAAAAAGACGGAAATACTGGAGACCCAGCAAACTCCGCAAGCTCCCTAAATCCATTAAACTCTCTCAGCTCAATGGTTCATTTTCCTCAAATCTTCTATGAAATTGAATCTATTTGTACCACTATTCGTCAACTAGAGTTGGCCCTCCGCGACGAAAAAGAAAAGAACCGCATGCTACAGGCCCAGTTCGCGATTGACAAAAGTAAATTTCAATCCGCTGTTAACGTCTCGCACCAACAAATCAGAGATTTAAATAATGAAATCGCTAAGCTGAACGTCGTCAAAGCAGAACTAGAGCAGTCTAAGAAGATTCTGGCGGTAGAGAGACAGAAATTCAATACCCAAACTAATCATCTCCATTCATTGATCAAACATGAACAAAGCCGTCTCGAAGCACTGAATTTTGAATTTGATAGGACTAAAGAAAATTACGAAGGCCGCGTCAAAGAATCACAAGACAAATATTTCCAAGCTTGCCTGCAGGAAGAGAAATTAAAAAATCAACTCCAAGCCCACATCAACCAAAGTGAAAAACTGAGAGAACAAATCAATAATCTCACTTTCGACCTTCAACGAGCAAGATTAGGCGAACAGGACCAGGTCTCTAAAAATCAAGTCATCGAAGCCAAACTTTCAGAGACCATCTCCGACTTACAAAAACATAAACAGGACTTCCATCACTACCAGAACGAACTGAATAACGCGAAAATTCAGCTAAGCTCTGTGCAAACGGAGCTTATTCAAACTCGAAAAGATCTCAACTTTTCCATCACCCGTGAAAAAAGCCTCAAGGATAGCTTTGATCACCTTCAACTTAAGAGTAAGGAATTAGTCGACGAACTGACTGATACCAAATTCAGCCAACACACACTCGAAGACAAACTGAAAAAACTTACTGATGACTTTAATAAAACTTCGATGGAAGCAGAACGACTTCGACTTCTCAATTCCACACTAGAGCAGAATAATCAGAAATGGGGCATATTTCTTCTGCAAGACTTCATGTCTCATAAAAATAGAGAAATTGAACGGATCAAATCCCAGCTTGCAACCATTCCGGAAACCCACCCGGACAGAAATAAAGTCGAGGAAATTCTAGCTCTGCTTAATCAGCAAAAAGACTACCTCGATGAAATGCTGAGGAGTATCGAAACGCAGGATCAGTATTTTTAAGAGTACGTCTTCGCCCAAAATGGTCACTACACCGGTTTAGTTTGATACTGCATACAAATAAACCAATTAACTTTATTTAAATTCAAGTATTTAATTTGGAACTTGTTTAAATAATAACGTTCAGCACAGTTCGGTTGATCTACCAATACACCTCTACCGGCTGTTCGCCCTGACTACTCCCCTCTTTCTTGCCTTCTAATAATTTTCCGACCGAACTTTCCGTCAATTTTCGTAATTCAAATTTGTTTGGGCCGAAGAGAGTATTTCGCTGTTGATCGATAATCTGCCAGTAGTAAACTCTGTTTTGCGAAAGATTGAGCGTGACGGACCTTTGATTTTTCAATTCCTCATGTATCCGCCTTCCTTCTTGCCGATCTTGAATCTCTAAGTATCCAGAAATTGGGGTAGGCCAGACTAAAGTAAATTTTTGTTCGCTCTCAGCTCGTGTGTAAATAATAGAATCCTGACGGGGATACATATCCGAACTAGCTTTGCCGTCGTCAGCAGAAGGCGTATTGCCAAACTTTAAGTTCTTAGAATCCCAAACGGCCGAGTCCTCGTCTTTATATTTATAGTCTTGCGAATCACCTACAGAGACGCGGCCTTTAGCCAGTTTAAACTGTCTTTTGAGAACGTTTGTAGCCCTACCGGCCTCTTTAAATTGCTTCTTTAAAACCACAAGAGTCCTTTCAAATAGTTCGAGCATGTCACCGCTTTCCAGAGCAACAGTTGCCTTTTGTCCGGGCCCGACCCATACAGCATCTAAATTGAAGAACTCCGTACCCGATGTGACCAAGTTGAATGCCTTTCCACCCAAGGACCGCTTCATTATTTTGCCAGTTTTTAAAACACCAATCGGCGCCCCAATGCCGCTCAATTCTTCCATTTTGATGGAGTTACGGATAAAAATTGCAAAACATACGAACGACGCTGACAACAAAATGATATCCACGCGTCGATTCTTAAAGGTGGTTTTCAAAAAACCAAATAAACGTGTAATCGGCTGATTAAGTAAGTGATTATAGAGATTCATTACCATTGCGTTTTTCATTGTTTAGGTATCCTTAAACTCACAAATTACAGCCGTAATATCGTCTGCGGTCGGTAGGTCTCCTATTTTTTTTGAACGATCATTGAGCAGTTGATTCATCAGATCGGCGCCGACCAAATGACCGTAGGCTCCTAAGGCTTTTCTCAGACTTTTTCTGTCATAGAGGACTTTTTCTCCCAACGTGCAATCGATTAGGCCATCCGTATAGAGAAAAAGTTGTGAGCCAGGTGTCCATTCGTAGGTATCTAAATCGGTATAGACCGTGTCTTTTACATAACCTAACGGAGTTCCGGGGCGACTCAGTACTTTTACGTTAGCTTTTTTTCCATCTTTGTCAGGACTAATTAAATAGGGCAGATTGTGACCTGCGTTTGAGCAATACATAAGCTTTGCTTCCGGCTCGACAACGGCCGTAAATAAAGTCATACCAATGACCCCTTTAGCTGACTCGTAGACCGCTCGATTAAAGTATTGATTGATAGATCTTGGATCGGTTCCTATCTCTGGATTTTCTTCAATCCAAGTTGAGAGAATCGATAGGCCACCGTGAACGGACGCTGTAATGAGAGCTGAAGAGGTACCGTGACCAGTTACGTCCCCGACCATTATTAATAGAACAGATTTCTTGTTCGGGCGTTTGATCTCTAAGTATCCCCACCAGTCACCACCGCACTTACTGGCGGTCTGGGTGTAACTTGAAAACCGGAAATCCTTTAAATCCACTCTGTGATCCGGCATCAACATTTTTTGTGTTTGTTCGGCAAGTTCAAGTTCTTTTTCGATATTAATCTTTTCCTTAGTGTCTTCGATCAATTGAATAATCTTGTCTGTCATCACGTTGAATGCATTTTCCACTGTAGCAATTTCATCCCGACCCTTCACCTCGAGTCTTGTTTCAAAGTTACCTTGTCCTACGAGTTCCGCATGCCGCTTGAGATCCAATAAAGGTTGAGTGACAAGCTGAGCAACCATCTTACCAATAAACAAGCAAAGAAAAATAAATCCAAGTATGAGAAGTAATGACTGACGCAGAGCAAAGTGCACCGATTTAAATGCGGTAGGCTTATATGACAGGGTCATGAGAGCCCAATCATCGGTAACTTTAGCGTAGGAGATGAGACCGTCATTTCCTAGTAGTTCAACCTTTGCGGTGTCCGATTTCAAGGACTCACGACTCAGATTTCGTAGAGTTTCAAATGTAACGCCCGTGTCCAACATGGCTGTTTGAACATATTCAGCGCCGTCAGCGCTCCAAACCGTTTCGCCATTGCTATTGATAATAAACGTAGTACTCGCTTCGTAGTTATCTAAATTCTGTAGAGATATGAGAGCAAAACGACGTCCTCTCTTACTCTGAGTAAGAACAGCGATATATGGCTGCATTATCTGAATCTTGCTGGGTACAATTTCAGCCTTAAGTGAGACTCCTTCGACACCTGCTTGAGTTTTTGTTTCACTTGTCGATTCAGTCAACTGGGAACAGGTCTTAAACAGTGCTAGACTGTCCAACCAGGCTTCGGGAGGGACCTCAATCTCACGAAGTTGATTTTCATAGTAATGAGAAACAATCCCTTTTCGCTTCGCCAGTTGAGAGCAAGGATCGTCATAGATAAAGATAATCGTATCTGAGTCACGCGCTTTGTCTATTTCTACAATGTCAACTAAAGCAATCAGATTAGCTAAGTGCGATGCTGTTTGTTTTGTTCCGTTAAGTCTGGATTGTAGTATTCCGTTCAGCTTATCTTTTTGATACAGATTCAAAAGAAAAGCTGTAGACCCGCCTACGGCGGTTACGATCATAAAAAAGATCGTAATCGTGAGTTTTGTACGAAACGTCCAATTCACCTTATGAATAGGATACAATAACTTACACTAATATTGGATATTATTGTGTATCTTTTTTCCAAAATACGTCGAGATTTTCCATCGGACCGCCATTTAATTGTCTAGAATACCAAAAGTAATTCCTGATAATCGATCCAACGTATTCTCGAGTTTCTCGATAAGAGATCAACTCAATAAATTCTTGCAAATCTTGCTTGCCACCAGCAGTTTTCTTGATCCACTTTTGTGTCGCAGTGGGTCCGGCATTGTAAGCTGCCAAAGCGTAGACGGCGTTGCCTTTAAATTGGGTGAGAAGCTTTCGTAGGTATTTTGTTCCTACCTTTATATTTTGTTCTGCTTTTACAAGCTCTGTTAGATCCACATTTTTTTCTACTTCAACTGCGGTAGCAGGCATTAATTGCATCAATCCTAGCGCTCCTACAGATGAATTGGCATCTTGTAAGAACCCAGACTCTTGCTTAATTAAACTAAGCACTAATATGGGATCCAATTCATTTGCTGCAGAATATTTTTTTATTAGTTCTAAAAACTCAGCTGGGAAAAAAAGTCCTAGTCCGAAGGTGGAAAGAATTCCCGTGTACCCACGGTAAGTGAGTTCTTGCAGAGTTTGAAAACAAGAAATATGATTTTTAGCTTTGGAATTCAGCATTGCGAAATAGACTAGGAACGGAACAGAGAGCTCTTCGCGCATTTTGAATTCTTTCAATTCAAGAGCAGCTAACGGGTACGCTTGTTCGGCCACCAATTTTTTTGCTCGCAGAAGATGGTATTGTTCCGACGGTGTTAACGCAGGATCCGTATCCGTCGCCACAGGAAGTTCAGAGCTGATCGTGGGTAGACTTAGCTTCTTTCCGTTGCTACTATTATCGGAGTTAGAACTCAAAGCTAACAGGCCGTAATAACTCAGCGGACTCTCTTGTCTCAAAAGATCCAGGTATTTTTGCGCTTCCTCTGGATCCTTTCTCAGAAGGAGACAGCGTGCAAGCCAATATCTTGCACGATTTCTGTGCGTAGAAAGTGGATAATCCCGCAGAAAATCCTTAAACCCTTCTATTGCCTTCTTATATTTCTCATCACGATAAAGCTGGAAAGCAGCGTCAAACGCCGTCACATCCGGATCAGGTGCTTTGTATGGAACAGAAAGGAGTTTTGAAATTCTTGGGTAAGAATTTTTAATAGGTTTTACTTCCTCAAATTTATTCGGAAAAATAACTGAGAACTTTCGAGTCCACGAGACACATAGTAGCCCACGCCCTTTTTTGCAAGTTTCAACATACGCTTTTGCTGCATCAAAATCGACGGCCGAAAGTTGATTCATTGAGTTCAGACGCTGAAACGATTTTTCAAAATATTCCTCACTTTTTTTCCAATTCTTAAGGCCGGCGTGGGCCAATCCATAGAGCAGATCTTCCTCCGCTAGGTCTTTGGGCAAAAAGCGTAAAACGGGTGAATACGGTGAATTCCTTTCGATTTGAAGAGAAAGTACCTGCGCGGCTTCAATATTCTTAATAGACTCTTTGAACTTCTTCTTTCGCAAAAGGGCCTTAGCTTGGCCTAGATTTGCTGAAGCCATCATCCAACTTCCAAAATCAAAAAATAAGGGATCTTTTCGCGCTAAAGATCCAAGCTGGAGGGCTCTTGAAAAGTTTTGCTTTTCAAGACTGTCGAACGCCAATTTCAGATTCCTGGCGGCCTTTGATCGTTCCTTTTTTACCAAACGCTGCTGTAATACATCAATTGGAAAGGCGGTAACCTCAGCAACGGTGTTCTGCTGTTCGGCAGACTTCTGGATCGCGGCCCAGCCTGTGTCCTGTGCAGCGAGCAAACAAAAACCCAAAAAGGCAAAAAACCAATGTTTTAAAGTATTCATCGTCAGACAGATACTACTAGGTTTTCTCGGCTTTTCGCAAATCCGAAAGTACGGCTTCTATATCTCGACGAAGAGAAGAGTCCGCCTTCGTCAGAATTTGCTCCAAATGAGAGGCCGAGCTGGTTATGGCATTGGTTTTTCGGTCCATTCGCGATCGGATACTTTCCATCATTTCGTTATATTCGGTCGCCAGTTCCGGAAAGTAGTCTTTCTTTCGAAAACTGATTTTTGGAAGCGCATTGCCTGCTTTGGCTTCCCTGAAGAACATACTCAGTTTGTAAAGAGGGCCAGCAACCCTGTGAGACATGAAAATACTGATACAAAAACTGAGAATCAGCATCACTCCCTGCATAATGATTAAGAGCCAAAGCAAATCCTGGCGAGTATTCTCGAGATAGGAAATCTCCGGGCCGTTGGGATCCATAACTAAGTAACTGAAAAGAAAGTCAAAAATATTTGAAATAATCAGCGGATAGACAAAACTGAACGCTATTACCCAGGAACACACGTAGAAAGCAAACCGAAGCTGAAAACTCCGATTAATTAAGAATATTCTTCGGCGAGAGCGCATATAAAAATTCTACTCGCATGCGCCCTTGGTGCCAAGATGTTAAAGAAGAAACGAGTAAAAAAGAGAGAGCAAAATACAACGCTGGGCGTTGTAGGAAATTCTTGCCGCTATTTTCCTGGAATTTTCAATCGTTCCACGGGCTTTCCTTCTAGAATATGATCTTTAACGATCTCAGATACATCGGCAATAGATACCTTCCCGTACCAAATATTGTCAGGGTAAACGACTACAGAAGGACCATATTCGCATGTGTCCAAACAACCTGCTCTCTGAGCTCGAACCTTACCGGCCAACCCGACTTTTGCGAGTTCTTTCTTAAATTCCGGAATTAAATCCTCGGCCTTTTTATCATAGCAACACCCTCGCGGATGCCCCGGTGGACGTTGGTTGGTACAAACAAAAATATGAGCTCTTAACTTCATTAGCTGGAATTATGCATCAGTTTTCAATAGTTATCAAGTAACCTCGACTCACCGCATCAATTTTAAACTCAAAATGCATCTATTACGATAAGATATGAGTAGAGATGTGGAAGAGAGGAATAGTAAATGACGAATAAGCATTCACGCGCCAGAATTCTGCTTATAGATGATGATCCGATGTTGGCGAAGACCACATTGAAAATTCTGTCGAAACGCTTTGAGACTGTTCATGCTGAAAATGGAAAAAAGGCGTTCGCTCTTTTGGAAAAGGATGACCACTTTGATGTCATCCTCTGTGATCTGGCAATGCCCGAAATGAGTGGAATGGATTTCTACTCATTACTTCAAAAGGAGAGACCGCATCTCAATAATCGTATCGTATTCCTGACGGGTGGAGCGTTTACTTTAGAAGCAAAAGACTTTTTAACCACTGTCAAAAATCCAAAAATAGAAAAACCCTACAACGCCAAAAATCTTATTGAAGCTTTGGACACTATTATCAATTCAAGCCACAAATCTGCCACCTAAATTGTGATAATATTTTTCTATCTATGAGTGACAATAAACCAGATGCACTTATCATTGGAGCTGGCATAGTCGGGCTCGCTTGTGCTTACGAACTTAGCAAGTACGGTGCAAAGGTTACCGTTATCGATATGCATGAGCCGGGAAAGGGATGCTCGTACGGAAATGCGGGATGGCTTACGCCTTGTTTCGCTCTTCCCCTACCCATGCCTGGCATGCTTCTCAAGTCTCTTAAATGGCTTAGCGACCCAGTGAGCCCGCTTTATATTAAACCCGAATTCAATATTACTCATTTTTCCTGGTTGATCGCCTTTTTGAGAAACATGAATGCTCGGCAGGCCAATCGTTCCATCGCCGCCCTCACTGAATTGGCAAAATTTAGTTTAAAACAATTCGCAAACTATAAGGTTGAGCTTGGTATGCATTTTGGTTTCGAGCAAAAGGGTCTTTTGATGGTTGCACAAACCAATGAAGGGGTATCCTCTGCACAACTAAATATGAGAATCGTTGGCGACCACGGTATTCCAGGCAAATTTCTAAACGCTAGCGAGGTGAAAGCGTTAGAGCCCTCCTTGACAGGACCTATTCGTGGTGGCGTCTACTTTCCCGAAGAAGCTCATTGCGAGCCCTTTCAAATAGTTCAGGCTTTAGCCGAAGCTGCCAAAAAACGCGGGGTTACAATCCTTTCAAATGCAGAAGTCTATAATTTTGAAACGACTGGCAAATCCATTCAAGCGATAGAAACTACCCGCGGGCGTTTCGAAGCTAAGGAATTTTTGTTAGCTACTGGTACTTGGTCAAATTCCCTCGGTAAAGCTCTTGGAATAAGGATCCCAATTCGAGGTGGCAAAGGTTACGCAATTACCGTCAATTCTTTTGATCCTTCACCAAAAATTCCAATTATGATCACTGAACGAAAAATTGCTGTCACACCTCGCAATGGGAGCGTACGATTAGCTGGAACCCTCGAACTAGTCGATCAAGACTATTCCATTACTACAAGTCGACTTAACGCGATCATTGAGGGTTCGAGACAGTGCTTTAACTTTCCAAAAGACCTGGAAATAACGGAGCTCTGGCGTGGTTTAAGACCATGCACCCCGGATGGCGTTCCGATTATCGGATATGCAAAAGAATTTTCAAATCTTTTCATTGCAACGGGACACCAGATGATGGGACTGAAAACCGCACCGGGCACAGCCCGACTCGCAGCTGAGATGATGACGAAAGCTAAACCTAGCTTTGACCCCAACCCATTTCGTGCGGATCGGTTTTAAGGATTCAGAAGGTTAGTATGATATTTTCACTTTCTTTAATGACTGATGGCCTAACAGGTACTAAAATCGTTTACCATGAAACCGTTACTCATTTTTCCAATGGCTGTCTATGTGTTCTACATGGTGGGATTCGCAGGCTTTATGTTTTTGTCTCGCGTTCGAGGTATCCAAACAGGCGAAATCTCTCCAAAGTACTTTAAGGTCTACATCGGTGATTGCCCATCAGAGCGACTTGAATTAATTGCTCAGCACTACGAGAATCAATTTGAAGTGCCACTTCTATTTCTGATTACTTGTACAATCTTTCTATCGCTCGATATTGTGAGTACTACTACTCTAGTTCTTGCATGGACTTTCGTAGTCAGTCGGGGCCTTCATGCTTGGATCCATCTTGGCAGAAACAATATACGACAACGAGCCGCTGCTTTTAGTGTTGGGTGGATATCTATACTCTTTCTGTGGGTGCAACTCTTGGTCTTCGCACTGACATGAACTTTTAGTCTGTGTTCCTTGTTCAAATCGATGTACTCCGAAAAATTAAATAATTATTGTATTGGAACTCCCTTCCTGTAATCGTGAGACATCGTTTTTGGGGGTATATTGAATACCACATTTTCATAGAAATAGTCCGACATGAAGAGGCGATCAAGAGCCCAAATTCCTAAATAGGATTAGCCTACATCTTGAGGTTGCTTCAAATTAAGTGGTAGTCGAATGGTAAATGTCGTTCCTTTTTCACGAGTGCTTTCTAAGCTAATCCTTCCATGATGTGCTCTGGTTACCTCTTGGACTAAAGTAAGTCCTAGTCCCCATCCTTTATTTTGCAGAACCTTTGAAAATTGGAACCGATAGAACGGTTGAAAGAGACTGTCCTGCGCGCTGGCGGGAATAGGATCTCCATAATTATGAACGGAGATCTCTGCTTCATGTTTGTATCGGAAAAGAGAGATCGTGATAGGTGTCTCCACATTCCCATATTTAGCGGCATTGTTAGCCAAATTTTCAATAACGCGTCGAAGGCCGCTAGGACTCCAACGGCCCTTTAACTGAGGAGGGCTCTTCAGGGTAAAGCGGGCACCATATATAGCTGTTAAGTCTTCAACGGCGTCCTTTGCGATTGTACTTAAATCACATAGTTCAAATTGAAAAGGTAAGGACCTGCCGGCTCGGATTTGGAAGACATCCAGCAAATCCTGAAGCAGATTGTCCATTCGCTGGGTACCTCTTATGATTTTTCTAACTAAGAGTCCTCGTTGGTCTGTGGAATCGAGCCGACTCAACAGTATTTGAGCATTTGCGCTAGTACTAGTTAATGGATTCCGAAGATCATGTGTCAGGAGAGCGATAAACTGTTCTTTGATAGAATCTTGAATATGGGCATACTCCGAGGCGGATTCGGCAATGCCCTGATGGATCGATTTGCGAATGATAGCACTATCCTTTTGGCTTAACGGAGTTTCTTTCTGAAGAACTTCGAAGATAATTTCCTGCAATATGCCATATTCGAGAATAACTTCCTTTAAAGTATAGTCTGTGGCCGTAGCTCTTTGCTGTCCATGTTCTTTACAAACCGATGCATCTACATCACAAGCACTACTACTGCTAGTGGAAGGATCTAGAGCTTCGACTATTCGATCGAGAAAACTTGGAACGGAATTATAAAGGATATGGTTTTTCTCTTTAGCATCAAGACATTCATTACGAACTCTAGCGGCCCAATCTTTTAGTATCTCCTCTTTTCCTCGACGCAAATAAAAGGAAGGGCCTAAATTTTCGGAACTTATAGCAAGTACCATACATTCACCAGCTTTCACCTATCATAAGTACACAGACTATTCCAGAATCATACACAACGAGGGGAATAAGGGAGCGGGCCAAATAGCCCTAAACTCCGCATGACTTCTTTAAAAATGGCAGTAAGCTTATTTATTTAGTCTGACGCTCAAATTTCACTGATGAACGGCTGATATGCCGGAGCTTCCAGTGAGTCCCATTACACATTCACGTCTGCTTTTAATAAAGGCGGTGTATCCCCTGGCAAACTGGCCGCTTGGGCGTGCTTAGTGCGGATCGGTTTAAAAATGTTTTACCTGATCTAGTCAGCCGAACTCTTGACAAGCCCTGCGAGGTTCACCAGATGAATCTCGCGGTTTTGATGCTTGCCAATACCTAAAAAATATTCCGACGGAATATTTTTGACAGCTTGGGAAGATGTAAGATCGGGACGACTAATATCTGGATCCTCTATTGTCACTACGGAATCACCGCCGTCAGCAATAAAGCCGATGTCTTTGCTGTCAACGGCGACAACAAGAATTAAGTTCTGAGGATCCTCCGTGGTCTCTAGGCCGAACTTCTTTCTCAGATCGATAACGCTGATAATTTGTCCGCGTAGGTTGATAACACCTCTTAGATAGTCTTTTCGTGAGGGCACCGTCTTAATAGACGGGACGGGTATCACTTTGCGAATATGAGTTAATGGACTCCCGTAGAGCAGACCGCCTAACCTAAAAACAAGATAACTATGCTCTAGATCGTTCATCGTTGAAAAGCCTCTTTTGGTACAGTGTCTGTTGGGAATTTCTCCGGAATCAAGCTTTCCAAATTCAAAACCAGTGCGGGTTCACCATTATCTAAAATTGTTCCAGCGCTAATCCCACGTATTCTCTGTACTTCTGGACCAATAGGCTTCAGGGTCAGGGGTCGCTGACTGACGATAGAGTCAATTTCAAACAAGACTTTCTTTCCCCTAAATAAAATGACAACCCCTAACTTCGTGCCAGAGTAATGAGTTCTATCCATTTCTCCGTGGAGAATCTCTCCTAATTTGAATACTGGAATGGATTCTCCTCGTAAGACTAAAACCCGACCGTTGGCATCACATCTGACAGTCTCTATCACCTGTGTAATCGGTATTACATAAGAACATTGATCGACCGTCACGACTAAACCATGAATGACGGAAAGGGTTAGAGGAAACTTTAAGTTAAAAGTAGTTCCGACACCTTCTTTGGTCTGAATTTCTATACTTCCGTGCACTTCATTCATCACACGCTCGACAACGTCCATTCCAACACCGCGGCCCGAAATCTCCGTAATTCTCTCCTTAGTAGAAAACCCCGGCTGAAAGATCAACGCAAATGCCTCGCTATCGCTGATTTCATCGATTGTGGTTTTTGAATTCAAAAGACCTTGTTCTATTCCTTTTTTAATAATATTTTCTTTGTTGAGTCCGCGTCCGTCATCAGAAATTTTTATAAGCGCAAAGTCTTCGAGTAGTTCAGCAGTTAGAGTTATTCTTGCCTTGGCGCTCTTCCCGACCGCGAGACGCTGTTCACTATCCTCGATTCCGTGATCAACGGCGTTCCTAATAAGATGGATGAGGGGTTCGCTAAGTTTTTCAATTACAGCTTTATCCAATTCAATATCTTCGCCTGAGCAAATAAACTCGATTTCTTTCTTTTCAGACAGGCCGAGATCGATGACAAGACGATTCATTCTTTGAAAAATCTGTCGAATTGGAGTCATTCTCAATGACATCGACAATTCATAAACTTCATTACATAAATCAATCATATATTCAACGGGAGATTCTCGAACGCTCAATTGTAGTCCGGGTTTTTCTTGATGAGCTGTCAAAATAGATTGATTTACGACTAGCTCACCAATCAAATTAATGAGGGTGTCTAGTTTTCTGGAACTCACTCTGATGAGCTTTTCCTGTGGTTCTTCGCGAAATCCACTGGATTCGTCGAATTCAGGTATCTGCTCGCCTTGAAAAAAAGGAGTTGAACTTTGTTCTGCTGGTAGACTGGGTTCCTTAGATGTTGGTATTTGAAGCGCTTCCTGTTCTGTATTTTTTATCCGGGCGATCATCTCCTCTGGCAGAATATTACAATTCAAATCAGATTTTAGCTTTTGTATGGAAGATCTCAGAAAATCCACGGTATCAAGAAAAATTTTGCAAACATTTTCTGTGAATGTAATCTTCCCATCCCTCAAATTCTGAAGCAGATTCTCAAGATGGCCAACGACCTCCGCAAGAGACAAAAAGCCAACTGAGCTTGAGGATCCCTTAAAGGTATGAAAGACTCTAAAGAGCGCGCCAACTTCCTTGTCGGAACTGGTTGCAGCAAGCGCTAGGCAATGTTCTTCCCCTTCTTCAAGGAGTTGTTCCGCCTCATTCAAAAAAATTATTTTTACTTCTCTTTCAAGTTCATTCATTTCTGTTTAGTTTTTAACCAATTTTGCCAAACGTGCATCCATCTCCATTCCAAGTTGACTTTGGATGGCATGTGTAGCCTTTTGCAGCAGAGCCCTTGCCGAAATTGGTTTTGTAATATAATCAGTAACACCGTTATAAATAGCCTGGGTGACGTCTTTCTTCTCGTTTTGGGAGGTTACTAAGATAAAGGGCATCTCTTTTAACTTAGAATGAGCCCGAACTTTCAAAAGCAACTCTTTTCCCGTCATCTGAGGCATATTCTGATCGCAAAGAACTAGGGAAATTGGTAGCCCATTTGTCAGTGAATCGATCAACATCCCCCAGCCTGCCATTCCATCTCGTGCTTCCACAAAATTTGAAAGACCAATTGTTCTCAAATTGTATCTGACAACAGCTCTTATTGTCGGAGAGTCGTCAACTATGAGTATTCTAGGGCCCTGACCCTCAAAAACTACACCGACTTCGGGTTGTGCCAGTTCTTGCGTGGACTTATCTTTCACAAGTGCATCAATGAGATTCATTCCAATTGTACTACCAAAGCACGAAAGAGTAGCAGCTTCAATCCGAATGGCTTCCTGAACTCTGTTGGGATCAATACAATCACTCTCGTCCTGAACAATAGTATATGCGCCGGCTTTTCTCATATTGCGGAGGCCTTCAGCTCCGTCCGTTCCATCGCCCGAAAGAAGAACTCCCACTGCATTGCTACCTACTGAAAGAGCAATAGAATCAAAAAGAACGTCTGCCGAAGGTTTTTCCGCATTCACCTCTTCACCGTCCACCAAGTGAATACAATATTCCTTATTCTTTTTTACAACAGTCATTTGAACGTTATTGGGAGCAAAAATAATTTTCTTCGGCTCGAGGACTTCACCATCTTTGGGTTCTTTTAAAACGAAGGGGCAAACCTCAAGAAGCTCCTCAATCAGGCTTTCTGAAAATTTAGGTATCGCCTGTTGTACAATCACTGTCGGCGGAATATTCGCAGGTAACTGGGTTAGTAAGTCGATGAGGGTACGCGTGCTACCGGGACCGGCTGCGATAGCCAGGATCTTGGTTGTATCGACTTCTGTTTCTTCGGAAACATTAGGTGTTTCTGTATAAAATCTCATCATCGCTTGCAGCGTGGTACAGGATGCCTGATATACCGCGTCTCCAACCGTTTTTGCGCTTTCGGGATTTGGTCCAACGGTTTCTTTTGGAATGAAGCTAATAGCTCCTTGATAAAGAGCGTCAATTGCTTGTCGTCCACTCTCAGCACCAATGGAACTAATTAGTATAACGGAAATAGGATGTCGTTTTAATAGCAAGTTTAGAAAGGCAAAACCGTCAATCTCCGGCATATTTATGTCTAGCGTAATAACGTCTGGTGCTTGCGTTTCAATGATTTTATCAGCTTCCATAGCATTAGGGGCGGTACCAATAACCTCTAGGGCTGGATGGGACTGTAGAAGCCTCGAGAGAAGGACTCGGTAAGTCTCCGAATCGTCCACTATAAGGACTCTCTTCTTTCGAATAACATCAACAGAGGGTTTATTACTTTTCTTAAGTTCAATTCTGTTCGAGACATAGGATTCGATAATAGATTCTAAGTGTTGGAAACAGGCTGAAAAGAAGTGGCCATACTGACTCACTCTTTCAATTGGGTTGGAGAGGGTCTTTATATAAGTGGACTCATACTGAATACAGTCCTCAAGACTTCTGACATAGTCGAATAGGACTTCTGCACCCTGCGACTTAGCCCACTGCTTAAGTGTATCCACTATTTCAAGGATCTGTTCGAAACTAATGGCTTGATGCCGTTTGTCAATTTCCTCTAGAATCAGACTCTCAACCGCTTTGAGTTCCGACCGGATTACAATAAGGTTTGACAGCTTTTTCTTACTCATATCGACTTCGTTAACTATTCGGCACTTAATATTTTGAAGTTAAGATAGTAAAACACCTAATCTCAATTATTTTCTATATTAATCCGATAGATAACATGAGATTCGACCTAAGCTTTTCATTGGAGGCGCCACCGGGCGAAGCAAGACTTGAAGGAATTTAAGTAATGTCAAAATTAGCTTCATTAAATCAGCGCTTCAGACGGGTCACTCTGCTTATACTGGGCGCGAACTCCCTTATATTTGCAGGCCATCTTCTCAGCTTCAAAATGATCTCCGATGGCGGAGCACGACATAATGCCGCGTTTAACATGGCATCCACACTAAACGAGATCGATCTAAATTTGCACGAGATTTCACTATCCCTGTCCAATCTGAATTTTTCTCCTGAGTTAGATGTAAAGATCGAGGAAATTAAAAAAATAGAGGACGATACGACAAGCGCGTTTGAAAGAGCAACAAGAGCTTCCTATGACCAATCTGTCACACACTTACTAGAAACTGCGACAAAACTCTTTGTTACAAAGATAAAACCAAAGACTTTCAAATTTCTTCGATTGACGGATCTTCAACGGCATGATGCGGAGGAAAATTTCTTCCGAGAGTATTCGATACTGACTAGCGAACTAGAAGATTTGTTGGTTAAAAGTAGAACTAAAGCTTCCTCCGACGCCCAACTCTTTGGAACACAGCAGTCCAACTTTATTATGCTGGCAGCGGTCCTGCTAGCCGCCTTAATCGTCGGTTCCACTTTTACTCTGGTCTTATTAGTAAAGGCGTTCTCTTCAGGAGCATGGAGTATTCTGGAAGCACTATTCGAGCAGCTTTCAAACAGTACCGAGACAGTTGCAAAGGCAGCTCACAGTATTGATTCCATTTCAAAAGAAGTGACTGAATCTTCCGTTCAAAATGCCTCCGCAATCGAAGGAACCGCGATTAGAATGGAAGAGATGGAAGGAATGATTGGCCGCGCGACAAACAACGCCACCGACAGCCTGAGGCTGAGCAGAGAAGCTCAAGTGCAAGTGGAAACCAGCAAAGATGTTATTGCTCAAATGAATTCGGCAATGTTCCAAATTCAATCCGCCAACAGTAAGCTGAACAACATTTTGAATATTATTAGAGACATAAAAAATAAAACAAATATTATCAATGACATTGTCTTCGAAACACGTCTCCTTTCTTTCAATGCTTCCATTGAGGCAGCCAGAGCCGGAACTCATGGAAAAGGATTTGCAGTCGTAGCTGAAGAAGTTGGAAAGTTAGCCAATGTCAGCGGTAAAGCAGCAGATGAAATCCATACCCTGCTTGAGTCAAGCACCGCAGAAGTCAATCAGATCATCTCTAGTATTCAGGATCGCGTCACCTCAGCAAAATCTGTCTCTGAACGCTGCGAAAGTTCATTTCACCTCTTAGCGGTAGCCATGAACCAAATCGCAAATGCTATGGATGGAATTACAACATCCACTTCACAACAAGAAAAAGGAATTCGACAGACAAATCGTGTGATCTCTGAAATTGCTGTTGTTACACAACGAAACTCCAATTCAGCCGAAGATCTTAGCTCGCAGGTATCGGCATTGAGTTCGCAGATCGGTTCACTAAGTCGATTGATTTTTAAACTTCGAAATTTCCTCTACGGCTCCAATTCACGATCAACCATGCCTATGACTAAAGCAATCAATCAGTGGAGAAGAGCCAAGATAGTAACCCCCGAGTCGAGCGATCGCTTGTCCGATGTGCATCAAGGAGAAGAGAAAAAAGAAGGGAATGATTCGGATTGGAAAAGATCGGCATAGATGAATAGAGTAGAGGACGATAGCAAATAGGTAAATAATGGATACAATACTACCCGACTTCAGAAAAAGAGTTCCACTTATAGTCGATGCCGACACGAAATTTTTGGATACTATTACACGAGACCCGAAGGCCGAAGAACTGCCACCGATCGTGACAGATAGCGGGAAACAAGCACAACTTTATTTAGCTGACACCTCCCTTTTGATTTCCTGCATCTTTATTAGCAGGAACCTACAAAATAATTTTAGTTTCTCTATTGTTCGTTTTGCTCATCGTTACAGACCTGCGGTTCCCATCTATTTTACAACTGACGACACTACGGAACCTCTCGATCCTAATAAATTGCATTTATTGGGAGTTCAGTCCGAGGTAAAAAAACCTTTAACCTACCCAAAGATGCTGACTTTACTCAAACCGATTGCTCTGACCTTCGATGCAGCAACCGCATTAGATAAGGCTCTCAAAATACAGTCCGACAACGAGGAAGCCGTCGAAACCGACGAACAGGCTTTCGTACCAATCTTCGCTCAGAATTTCGTGTCAGGCACGACCTCCTTCTTTGATATATATGTAAAACTCAGTTCTGGTCGATTTGTCAAAATTCTTAAAAGTGGCGACTCATTTACTCCGGAAAGAATCGACGGCTATTTAAAGAAGGGCCTCACTTACTTTTATATCCGTAAAGAAATACAAGAAATCTACTTAAGCTACTGCGAACGTTTAACTACACAGATTGTAAAAAGCGGCAAGCCTCAACCTTTGACTCAGGTAACTCAAATTCTGAATCATGGCCAGGAGGTGATGAGTTTCCTAGGCACAAATGGCCTGAGCGCTCCCACGTTAAAATATGCTTCAAATTTTATTTCTAATGTGCACGATCTCGTCCATAAAATGAAAAAGGAAACCAACAGCAATCCTTATATGAGTTCCTTTTTAGAGAATCTTCCTAGTTATGAACACGGAATGTCTGTGTCTATTGTAGGCTCTATCCTCGGAAGTGCGATGGGCATTGATTCGAGTGATCCAGTACACGTTCTTGGTTTAGCTTGTCTGATGCACGATATTGGATTAATGCCTCTACCCGATCTAGTTAAGGAAGAGGACATTACAAAAATGCCGGAAGATCTATTGGACGCTTATTACAATCATCCTCAGGCCGGAGCAAACATGCTAAAAACCATGCGGAATATTAATCCAACAACGATACAGGCCGTGTTGCAGCATCATGAACGGAAAGATAAACTGGGCTTTCCAAATCACCTTGGAGTGGGTTCTATTAATAGAATCTCCGAAATCGTCGGGATTTCAGACGAATTTGTTCGATTGGTCAAAAAGGCAAATAGTGACCCGAAATTCGATCCATTTCTGGCAATGGAAGGATTACTATTCAAATCATTCAGCTTCCCAGTTTCAGATATATTTCGAAGAGTTTTTATCGAAAAACAAGAAGGCGAAAAACTCCTATTACCTTGAAAGCGAAATCCTCTGCGACAAAATCAGTGCAATAAAACTAATCACTGCTACCGCGGGAAGCGCCGTTGCAAAGGGAAGAGGCCGAAGGTGATCATAGTAGGCCAATGCTACAAGAGAACATAGCTGAAATAGGAACCAGATCGAACCACCAAATTTGTATCGAACCTTCTTTGAGCCGGGAATTCCATTCTTCTTATCTAAAACGAAATGAATAACAACCAAACCAGCTGTTACTACCGATAAATTTCTCAATGAGACCCAGCCGCATGAAAATACCATTAAATTGGAAAAGAGTAACGACAGATAGCAAACAAGAGGAGCAAAATAGACTTTAAAAGGTCGCTCCAGATTTGGATCTGTCCTCCTTAAGCTGAGCAAACTTGCTGGAGCAGTAGTATAGCAAAGAACGAAGGACGCTACTAAGAGCGCGATCATTGCTTTTAAATTTGGAAGCAAAATAAACGCCAGACATTCAAAAGCAAGGGTCACTACAATAGAAAGATAAGAAACTCCGTGGCGATTCAGCTTCAAAAATGATTTCAAAGTCACCGCTCCTTGAAGAGCTTCCTGCTCCGCAAGACTATAGAATAAACGAGGCGCAGCACTAGCATAAGCAAAGGCGGTACCCAGTGGCGAAATAACGGCGTCCGCATAAATAATTGTCAATAGCCAACCTAAACCCAATAGTGCCGCAAGCCCGGCAAATGGCCCTTGATCACCGGAGAAAGACAGTTGATTCCACCCATTGGCAAAGCTCTCCTTTGGAACAGTCATTAATAGAGAAAATTGAATAAGAAAATAAAGTATTGCTGAGGCGAGAAGAGAGCCCAAAATCGCAAACGGTATGGCCTTTTGAGGATTCTTAGCTTCACCAGCAAAAAGCGTCGCCTGATTAAATCCGTTGAATGAAAAAATAATTCCACTTACTGCGATCGCCTGAAAAACCTGAGTCCACGGAATCGACGTTAGTGGTGAATTTGTCAGCCGTGTCGGATCAAACGATCCAGAAGAGCAGACTACATAGAGAAAAGTAAAACAAATTAGAGCCGGAGTGATAATCTTAAAAGCTACAACTATTTTTGTAATAAATGCCGTAAACAAAGCTCCATAGAGATTTACTAGCGTTATCAAAGTTAAAAAGGAAAAGCCCAGCACATAGCCCAGAATCGAGGTACGATGATCGGAATCGACAATCCATCCAAAGTAAGAAGACATGTACTGCAAAACGGCTTGCACTTCAATTGCAGGAAGAATTATGAAAACCACTAAATTAAGAACTGTTATTAATGCAGACAAGCCGCTTCCGTGGGTCAGTTTTGCAACGTGGATTAATCCACCGGTTTTTGGAAAAAGAACCACTACTTCTGCCATAGTGATTCCAATTACCGCAGCCATAAGAGCCCCCAAGACCCAAGCGAGAAGAGATGCAGGCCCGGCTATCTGAGCAGCATAGAGTGGTGCAAAAAGCCAACCCGAACCGAATATAGCGGCAAAGGATATAAATAGAAGTTGAAGTTTGCTTATGTCTCTTTTGAGTACCGCTGGATTTGCGTTCATGCTCGCACCATTAGGTGTAATTTCCCTTTATATTCCTTGGATCAATTCTTTGAGCAGCTATTTTCAAATCTTCGGGTCTGGCTCCTGCTTCAATCATTTTAACAAATGCCGATCCGACTACAAAACCATCTGCCATCTGTACAACTTCTGCAGCAACGCACCGTTCCGCTATTCCAAAACCTACCACGACCGGAGTGGACGTAACACGTTTTATTCGTTGGATCTCATCTTTGAGATCCGTTGGTAAAGACCGGCGCACCCCCGTCGTACCTTTTTGACAAGCATAGTACAGAAAACCACGCCCTCGCGCTGAAATCTCTTCCAGCCTTTCAGTCGAAGTAGACGGAGACAAAAGATGAATCGGGTCGAGCCCCGAATTTCCATTGAAATAAGGATCACCGCACGGCAAGTCAAGAAGAAGCGCACCATCAAATCCAGCCCTTTTTGCCTTGGGCAAAAAACTATCCCCCATTTGCAGAATCGGATTGAAATAACTAAAAAGAATCAGTGGAATATGTGGACGCACTTTCTTTATTTGAGACGCAATCTCGAGTACCGTTTCCGGCGTGGTTTGTTCCCGCAATGCTCTCTCGTGCGCCTTTTGAATCGTAGGTCCGTCTGCAATCGGATCGGAGAAAGGAATTCCAATTTCCAGAATATCGACGCCCCCTTCTATAAGGGCTAAACCCACTTCAACAGAATATTGAACACCTCCATCACCCCCAGTCAGATAGGCAATGAAAGCAGATCGATCTTTAAATACGGATTGAATTAAGGAATTCATAAACTACTCCCTATCCCCCATCGGGCTCAACAGCCCGCTTTTAAGTAAGGCAGGGAGATCCTTGTCTCCTCGGCCTGATAAATTCACAACAACTGTAGAATTTTTGTTCAATGTTGGAGCGATTTTTATTAGATAAGCCAGTGCATGACTCGATTCTAGAGCGGGAATAATTCCTTCTGTTTCCGCTAAAAGTTTAAATGCTGTCAAGGCTTCAGAGTCCTGAACGCAGGCATAACTGACTCGTCCAGTTTCATGAAGATTAGCATGTTCCGGACCGACTGCAGGGTAATCTAGTCCAGCAGAAATGGAATGAGTAGAGGAAACCTGTCCGAATGTATCTTGCAGCAAATACGTATAGCAACCATGAAGAACGCCCGGCCGACCTCCTTGAAAACGAGCCGCGTGTTCCCCAATCTGAGATCCCTTTCCGCCTGCCTCTACGCCTACGAGTTTAATTCCGGAGTTTGTTAGAAAAGCGCTGAACATTCCGATAGCATTAGAACCACCCCCCACACAGGCGATCATTAAACCTGGAAGCTCTTCCCCTTTTGCTGAAAATTCGTTTAGGATTTCTTGCCCTATCACAGATTGAAATTCCCTAACCATCTCCGGGTAGGGATGGGGACCTAACGCAGAACCTAAACAATAATGCGAATTATCATACGTTGCTGCCCAATCTCTCAGTGCCTCGTTGACGGCATCTTTTAGTGTCGCACTGCCTTGAAATACTGGTACTACCCGTGCACCCAACAATCTCATTTTTTCCACGTTCGGAAGTTGCCGCTGAACATCAACGTTGCCCATATACACAACACACTCTAATCCTAATCGTGCACACGCCGTAGCTGTAGCGACTCCGTGTTGTCCTGCACCAGTTTCGGCAATAACTCTTGTCTTCCCCATTTTTTTTGCCAATAGACACTGGCCT
>JABDFB010000009.1 GCA_013286765.1 Deltaproteobacteria bacterium | reverse complement strand
GTGCTATTGTTGTAGTAGGTGCGATTTTAGTGGCCGGATCTGGCGGCGGAGAGACTCAGAGTTGGGTCCCGTTTATCGGTTTTTTTGCAGTGCTCCTGGCGTCGATTAATATTTTTGGCGGGTTTGTTGTTACGAATCGAATGCTGGCGATGTTTAAAAAGAAAAAGTAGAAGTTAAATAAAATAAAAGAAAATTCAGTTAATAGATGACTAATAGAGAAACGATATGGATTTAAGCCCTGATTTTTTTGCGGTTGTTTACTTAATAGCGACGATTCTGTTTATCTTCGGTCTCAAAGGCCTGAGCTCCCCTAAGACCGCTTTGCGCGGCAATACTTTTGCCATGGTTGGTATGGCAATTGCCGTGGTCGCCACTCTGATGAACCCGGAAGTCAAAAATTATACCTGGATTGTCGCAGGTTTAGGACTTGGCGCTCTGATCGGAACTGTCGTAGCGCTCAAGATCAGTATGACGGCCATGCCTCAGCTGGTAGCAGCGCTACATAGCTTTGTCGGCCTTTCGGCTGTCTTAGTCGCTTTCGGGACGTATTTGTCTCACGATTCGACAGGACATCTCACAGCGGTTTCAAAAGTCGAATTGGCATTAGGAAGCTTAATTGGCGCTGTAACGTTCACCGGTTCACTCGTTGCTTTCGGAAAATTACAAGAATTACTGAAATCGAATCCCCTGATTTTCGCGGGGCAAAAAATTCTGAATTTGCTCATCGCGTTGTCCATGGTAGGTCTCACTGCTCATTTTGTTGTTGAAAACAGCCTGACTTCTTTTCTTATTCTGACAGGACTGGCGCTGATTCTGGGCTTGTTGCTTGTGCTGCCTATCGGGGGGGCCGACATGCCCGTCGTCGTTTCTATGCTGAATTCTTATTCAGGATGGGCCGCTTCCGCGACTGGATTTATTTTGCAGAATCAACTGTTGATCACAACCGGTGCTCTCGTTGGAAGTAGCGGTGCGATTCTTTCATATGTAATGTGTAAAGCAATGAATCGCTCTTTTCTGAGCGTCATTTTTGGTGGTGCCGGTTCAGAACAAAGTGCTGATTCAACCGCAAGCCAAGCTGCCAGCAAAGGTGTGAAGGCTGTTTCTGTAGAGGATGTTGCCTTCCTGCTGGGCAATTCCACTAAAGTCATTATAATTCCTGGTTACGGAATGGCAGTTGCCCAAGCACAGCACGCTATTCGGGAGCTTTTCGATCTGCTCAGCGAAAAAGGCGTCGAAGTCAAATTTGCCATTCATCCGGTCGCTGGCCGAATGCCCGGACATATGAACGTATTACTTGCCGAATCAGAAATTCCCTATGATTCCGTATTCGAAATGGACGAAATTAACGCCGAATTCTCTTCCGTCGATGTAGCATTGATTGTCGGCGCCAACGATGTTATTAATCCAGCAGCAAAAACGGATAAAACAAGTCCCCTGTACGGGATGCCTATTTTGGACGCTTATAAAGCAAAACATGTTCTTGTAAGTAAGCGGTCGATGAAGGCAGGGTATTCTGGGGTAGATAATGCCTTGTTTTACTACCCAAACTGCTCATTAGTATTTGGCGATGCCAAGGCGACCTGTGAAGCGATCCTAGCATCTTTAAAAGAAGGATAGGTATTCGATGAATGTTTGAGTTTCTTTATGAGATGCCTTCCTTATGCTAGTGGCAGCTCGGCTGGCGGCAGCCCGAAATTCGATGCGTTAAGGAGTTAAAGTCCGACTATCGTACTGAGACCAGCACGCGAACAAAACCAAAACCGAAATAAAAATAGAAAATCGAAATAAATAAAATGAATTCTCCAAATTTAAGAAATATCTGTATTATTGCCCACGTCGACCACGGTAAAACAACTCTTGTTGATTTTCTTCTGAGGCAAGCGGGCACATTTAAGCAACACCAGACGGTGGGTGAGCGCGTGATGGATTCCATGGATCTCGAACGAGAGCGTGGGATCACCATTCTTGCGAAGAATACATCCGTCATATTTAAAGATACCAAAATCAATATTATCGATACCCCGGGCCACGCCGACTTTGGTGGTGAGGTGGAACGAATTATTGGCATGGCAGACGGTGCATTGCTTCTCGTTGATGCGGCAGAAGGACCACTTCCTCAAACAAGATTTGTTTTACAAAAAGCAATCTCTCAGGGACTGAAAGTTATTCTAGTTATCAATAAAGTGGATAGACCCGACGCCCGCATTGAAGAAGTCGTTAATCACGCATTTGATTTATTTGTGGATTTAGGTGCTTCTGACGAACAAGCGGCATTTCCAATCGTCTATACCTGCGCTAGACAAGGCTGGTGTACGCTGGATCGGAAGGAAGTTCCAAGTTACCTATCGGGCGAAAAAAAGGGTTCGCTACAACCGCTCTTCGAAACTATCCTGAATTACGTTTCTCGACCCAAAGTCATTCCTAGCGAGAATGTGCAAATTTTGATTTCAAATCTTTCCTATTCTGATTATGTGGGACGACTTGCGATTGGACGAGTGACCTCCGGGGTTCTTAAGAAAGGGCAACGGATTATTCGAAAAGGGATTGATTTCGAAGGAAAACCCAAAGAAGAATCCTTTACTGTCACGCAATTATATACTTTTGATGGATTGAGCCAAGCAGAAGTTCCTGAACTTTTCTCGGGCGATATCGGTGTTATCGCTGGTAATGAATCTGTCGAAATTGGCGATACGTTGGTCAGTGCCGATACTCAGGAAGCCCTTCCACGAATCGTCGTAGAAAAACCCACTCTTGGGATGATTTTTGCCGTGAATGCCTCGCCTCTCATGGGAAAAGAAGGGGAAGCAATTCAGTCCAGAAAACTCAGAGACCGATTGCTGAGAGAAGTCCGTCATAACGTTGCACTTCGGCTAGAAGAAACAGAAAGTAACGATCAGTTTCGTGTGCTCGGTCGTGGTGAATTGCAGTTTGGAATTTTAATCGAACAAATGCGCCGAGAAGGCTTCGAATTCATGGTTGGAAAACCTCTCGTTTTGTACAAGAACGATGAAGGTGGAAATGTTCTCGAACCCATCGAGAGAGCTGTTCTCGACCTCCCGGAATCAGCAGTCGGCGACGTCACTGCCATGTTTCAGGGGCGAAAAGGCATCATGACCAAATACGAAGGCGGATCCAGCCACGGCAACAAGCGAGTCCGATTGGAATTCGATATTCCTACACGTGGACTTCTAGGAATGCGCTCGAAGTATTTGACAGCCACTCGTGGCGAAGGTCTTTTTAGCACTTACTTTCTTCACTATGGTCCACACAAGGGAGAACTCCCGCACCGCACCAGTGGCGCCCTGATATCTGACCGTTCAGGCGATACGGTCGAGTACGGACTACTCGGCCTCGAAGATCGTGGTGTTTTGTTTGTTGGCCCCGGCGTGCCTGTCTACGAAGGCATGATTATCGGCGAATATAACAAAGAAAATGATCTCAACGTCAATCCCTGCAAAGAAAAGAAACTGACAAATATCCGCGCTGCTCATGCGGAGGTTCTAGTTACTCTCGCCGGAATTAAAAAAATGTCGCTGGAACAGTGTATCGAATGGATTGACGAAGATGAATGGATTGAAGTTACTCCTAAATCGATTCGACTCCGAAAAAAAGTCCTCGCGCAGAATCTCCGAAGTGTGAAACGCAGCGAGAGACTAGGGTATTGATAAGAAGGCGTCTTCAGGGTTAGACGGTGGATTTATAATAAATTTAAATAGTTTAATTTATCTCAATTAAAATCGTCAAAATATTTTGGTGATTTGCTGTTTTCCTTGTCCTTGGCAAATGGGTTGACCGAATTAACACATTGTGTTAAAGTCAGTCAGTTTAAATTTTGTCGGGTGCTTATGAAAAAATATGTTTTTATTTTACTAGTCTGTTTAAGTTTAACTGCCTGTGGTGGAGGTGGTGATTCTAGCACTGATGATTCCGCTCAAAAGTCGCCTTCTGCAAATCCGAATCACCTTCAGGAATCTCCGCAAGACAAACCAAAATCGGACGAAAAAAAACCAGAAGGCGCTCATGAAGGGCAATCTGGAACACCAGACCCTTCGACTACAACTCCTACTGACCCGACCACACCGCCATCAGGAACACCTTCGAATCCACCAAGTCCTCCGAATCCGCCAGGTCCACCAAGTCCTCCGAATCCGCCAGGTCCACCAAGTCCTCCGAATCCGCCAGGTCCACCAAGTCCTCCGAGTCCACCAAGTCCGCCAAGTCCACCAGTACCGCCCGCTCCTCCAGCGCCACCGGCTCTGCCCCATAATCTTCAGCGCAAATTAGTTTCTACTGGATCTGAGGGTAATAGGGTCGAAATTACGCAGGATGGAGGAATCATTGAGCAAGGGCCAATGGCTGAAGCAAATCGACACCCCCAGATGTTTTTTAAAGATAAGAAAGTAAGTTCAGTGGTCTCGGGAACAGCAAAAATGGCCGGTCAAAGTATAGCCATTTTGGATAATGGCGACGTCTATTCTTGGGGCTATTTAGGCAATAAGTATGATAGTTGGTCAAACAAAAATCTTAAAGAAATGGGAAAAACTATCGCAAACTGGGAACTAGAGAATAAGCCCATTGAAGGACTTTATAGTGTAGAAATGGTCAAATTGGCTAATGAGTTGCCTAAGGATGGCTTCGATGTTTTTCTTGAATATTTTAACAAAAATTGGGCGCGTGAGGAAACCTATAATTTCTTGCTATTGGAACGGCAGCCGATTCCAACCGACAGTCCTTCTGGTGATGGGACAAAGCGACCGGCAGAATGGTTGCCGTGGTTATGGTCGTGGGTCCAGAGTGCTTACTTGTTGGATGATTACCACGAGAAGTTGATACCAGCTAAATATACATTTCTGAAATTCGAAGGCGTGCAATTGAATCCTATTTTGGTAGAAGAGTTTAAAAATATCCCTACCGGAGTCGAATCCATCTTTATAGGTAAAAACCATAATGCGCTGATTAGCAAGAACAAAGAGCTTTATACCTGGGGCAATGGCTCCGACGGAGAACTGGGCCTCTGGAAAGATGGAAACACAGGTTCGAATCTTGTCGACGGGGGTAAATCTTGGTTGCCTTGGTCAGACTATAAAAGGTCTTACGGAAGACCACAAAAAGTAGAGTTTTTGAGCGACAGGAGAATTTATGTATCTTCTGTAGCTTTAGGTGATGGGATGACCGCTGCTATAGCCGAAAACGGCGAGGTGTATGCCTGGGGTAAGCATTCGAATCTGAATTTATTTGGACCTTGTGTAGCCATATTAGGATGCCCGGACCTGGCCACGCCCGAAAAGGTAGTTTACTTCTCGGATCATGGGCTCGGTGATATTCACTCTGTTGTATTTGGCGAGGATTTAACTGCAGTAGTTACGAAGCAAGGTGGTCTCTATACTTGGGGTTCGGGTAAGGATGGCTTGCTCGGACATGCTGACTACGACGGAGTTTCTTCTCCAAAGCTAGTTTCTTACTTTCAGAATGATAAGAGAGACATAAAGATCAAATCCTTCGCGCTAGGTGCGAAGCACGCTGTTGCCCTTTCAACGAAAGGGTATGTTTATACTTGGGGCTTAGGAACTAATGAGCCGAGAAGGATTCGAACTCTGTACGACATAGATTCTATTTCAGTAGGTCCTGAAGATGCTACAGCCATTTCAAAAGATGGGCGAGTCTTCCACTGGGGCTCAAACGGACCTATAAAAGCGCCAGATCTGCTGCCCGTAGACAAAACGCAATAGAAATTATCACACTCGGAATTCCCTTAATTGGCTTTGGAGGAGTGGATAGTTCTTCATTCATTCCATTTACTTCAGAATATTAGTTGACACCGCATGTCGCACGGTGTTAGCAGCTTAAAAAGTTCAAGAAGATAGTGAATCTATCTGAAAGGATCTTTTAGAGTATGAAGAAGAGAATTAAAACAGGCCTGGTAGTGCTATTGGCTACAGCCTCTAGTGCTTGTAACTCCGGGTCTGATTCCGACGTATCCGCCCCATCAGAGACGACTGATCGAATAGTCGGTCAGTCTATCGAGAACAACGATACGAAAGCGCCTAACTCAACAAATTCAGATGCCTTAGACGCCGCCTCAGGCAGCGCTGCTCCTGAGTCTACCGAAAATCTGAATTACCCTAGTAAATATATTAATAACAGTAATTTAAATGCCCCTGTACCACGCACCGAAAAATCGACCACTGGTCTTGCAGATTCTGCACAATCAGACGGGGCGGGAAGAAGAACAAATGGCGGACTCGATCCTGCTAAAACAAGTAACTCTGCTCCTGGCGAAACCGGGACCTACTCTATGGCCAGTACCGGAGCCGGCGCTAATTCTAAGCCAAAGGCCAGTTCCCCTCCGATTTCTAGTTCTGGTCTCAATGCCAACCTCAGTCCTGGCTCATCTTCGGGCCTAAGTGCGGGTTTTGATTCGCGCAGTGCCAGTATTGGTGCTAGTGAAGATAGCAATGGTGGTGTTCATTCCAGTTCTGACGATGATTCTAGTGATGATCCCGTGATTCATCCGGAGCCATTTAAAAAAGTTTTAGCCCTAGGTAGTATGCATGGCGTACAGCTCCTCAAGGAAGGGCAGTTACTTCGGGTTTGGGGAAAGAATGGGCAGGGACAGCTTGGGACAGGTGGCTACCGAGCTCAGGAAAAGGCCAAAATCAATGAATCCTTTGACAACGTCACCAAGGTGCAAGAAAGCAACGGAGAAAAGGTAGTCCTCGTTTCAGTAGATGCCTATGGTGCGCAGAGCGCTGCTGTATCACGAGGAGGTAGACTTTACAGTTGGGGGGCGACTTTAACGAAGTCTCAAGGGGATTTTTTAGATGAACCAACTTTAGAAACTTATTTTGACTCGAAAGGCATTAAGATCGCTTCGGTTGTTCTTGGGACATCGGTTAGAGCGGCCATCTCCCAAGATAAAGATCTCTATCTGTGGGGAGACAATTCTGTCCATCAGCTAGGCCAGGGTAATCCGTCATTTATTCTTTCGACCATATCTGGCCTTTTTTCTAGCCTTAACCCTTTAAGTTCACCCTTCGACGATACACCGAAGCCTGTGCCGTATTTTATAAAGTACGAAATTAAAATTGTTCAGGTTGCTTTCGGCGACAGTAATACCGGAACTGGGCATATCATCGCTCTCTCTGATAAAGGACAGGTTTATACCTGGGGGCATAATTTAAAGGGACAGCTCGGTACGGGTGATACTTCTATTCAAGAATATCCGTATTTAGTTAGATTCGATCAATCCGGTTCGAAGACAGCTCACCAGCCTCGAATGACTTTTGTAGCAGCTGGGCGTTTCTACAGTATGGCGGTTTCGGAAAGTGGGGAAGTTTACACTTGGGGTTCCGGTTCATTTGGTCAGTTGGGCCACGACAATCGGAAAGATGAATATTTGCCAAAGAAGGTTAAAGCTTTAGAAGGAATTCGGATTCAGTCCGTTGTCGCGTCGGCAGTACATTCTGCCGCGATTTCGTTGACTGACCATCAAGTCTACATGTGGGGTGATGGAACACATGGCAAATTGGGTCTCGGTGATAGTGAGCCTCGGTTAAAGCCGGTACGCCTGAACTTCGATAATACTCAACCCGACGTTGTTGATGTTGCGCTTGGAACGGATAATAGTGCAGTCCTTACGAAGAGTGGCGAAGTCTTCGTTTGGGGTGAATCGAGCGTTTCAACCACTTTAGTTGATAAAAATCATAGTACCATGGACAGACATAAACCAGTTCTTCTGGAGTAGAATCAGAGCGGTTTTGTCTTTGGCTACCGTCCATCAGAATCTTATTTGAATTATAGTTGTTTAGTTTAGATTTATTAAACTCATTTATTTTTTAGTACCTTTGTGCTATTTAATTACAGCTTTTGAAAGGAATTTAAAGTTGTTATGAAAAAAAGTTTATTTGTTTTATTTCTATGTTTGATGGTAGCTGGATGTGAATCTAGTCCAGTTTCTAATCCTGGCGCTCAGCCAAGCCCTGCACCTCAGGGAGGTCAGGAAAAACCCGGCAAATCCGCCGATGTTCAATCCGCAAATAACGTTCAGAATCCCGCTAGTGGCGCCGCTGGTAACAATCAGGGTGCAGGTAATACTGGTTCAACTGGGACCAATGGCGATGGCGGCAACGGGCAACAACCAGATCAAGGCCAGACTCGGAACTTTACTGCTAACGAGATCATGAAAACTAATAGATTATCAGTCAGCAGCACTCATGCACTCACGCAATTGAACGGCGTTGTGTACTCCTGGGGCAAGGAAGGTTCTTGGTTAGGACAGACCGCGACTGGAGAGCGGAAGGGCTTTGGAGCTCAGGAAGTAATGAATGGCGGAGTTTCGTTTCGCTTCATTTCAGCAGGTGAAAAGTATACAGCTCGAATTACCGAAGATGGACTGCTTGATATTTTTGGTAATCAGGCATCGTGGCTCCTTGGTAACGACTGGATAAAAGATGTCGCTTCTGTAGCGCTAGGACCTAATTACGTTGCGCTAGTTACGTTGGAAGGTGAGCTTTACACTTGGGGTAATGGTAAAGATGGCAAGCTTGGGCAGTACTTAGGAACGTGGTCGGACAGCTTGTGGAAATGGGTTGGCAAAGAGTCAGACTTTTCACAGAGCCAAAAAAGAGCTGTGCCGTTTTTTAAGGACATTGCGATTGCCTCTGTTGCTGTGGGCGTAAATCACACTGCCGCAGTTTCTGTAGATGGTCGTCTTTTTACATGGGGTAACGGCCTCTCTGGAAAACTTGGCCATGGCGATTTTGCTATGAAGCCTACTCCTACCGAAGTGAATTTTTTTAATAAAGAAAATGAAAAAATAAATATTGTATCTGTTACTTTAGGGCCGAACTCCAGCGCAGCGGTAACAAGCACTGGTGCTCTCTACATGTGGGGCGACTGTTTTGAAGGTCTCGAATTGGTTGGTTCTAAATCCGACAGTTATAAATTGAATACTGTGGTCCGAGAGACACCTAAACAGGTTGTGATCACAAACCCAAACAATCCTTCAGAATTAGTAAAGGTTGCTTCAGTAGCTATTAGCGAAAAACACGTCGCTGTCCTAACTCAGGATGGCATGGTTTATACCTGGGGTGATAATTCAAAAGGACAACTTGGTCGTAGCGGTACTGACTGGGAACCTCTGCCCGCGGGAGAAATAAATAAGTTAGGCAAGGCTGTTGCGATTGCAGTTGGACCTAGGAGCACCATAGTGCTCCGTGAAAAAGGTACCTATGACGAGTTTGGCGAGAGCATTGAGCAGAAGTAAACTTAGATAAGAATAGAGGACTGCATACTAAAGGAAGGGCTTTCGCAGAAACTTGCGAAGGCCCTTCGTGTTTTCTACAGTTTTGCGGTTGGTGAATTTATCTTTATAAAACAATTGTTTACAATATTGTTGCATTAATTTTATATAAATGATATTTAATTAAAAATTTTTGAAAGGAATTTAAAGTTGTTATGAAAAAAAGTTTGATTGCTCTATTCTTGTGTCTGATGGTAACCGGCTGTGATTCCGGTTCTAATTCTAATCCTGGCGCTCAGCCAAGCCCTGCACCTCAGGGAAGTCAGGAAAAACCTGGCAAATCCGCCGATGTTCAATCCGCAAATAACGTTCAGAATTCTGCGATTGGTCAGAGTGTCTCTGATGGCAAGAACCAAGAGCCCTCAAAAACCACCGACAATGTCAATAGTGATAAGACTGACGGCTCTATTAACGAAATCGCGGTGAACAACGCAATTTCAGTTAGCAGTACTCACGCCCTGAGATTACAAGATGGCGTAGTCTATTCTTGGGGTAGCGAAGGCAAATGGTTGAATCAAACTCAAAATGGAACTCGTCTTGGTTCTGGTCCTATGCAGATGATGGTTACGGAAGAATCTTTAACGGATGGCAGCATTGGAGTTAAGCTACCCGTATACAGGTACGTTGCAGCGGGCCCGAATTATTCTGCTCGTGTGAAAGAAAACGGAGATCTCGAGTTTTCAGGACAGAAAGTAATCGATATAAGCACAAAAGATAACGGCAATATTGTAACTATTTATCCAACTGTAAAAGTCTCGCTTTTCAAAGAAAACGAAATCGAAAAAAATGTCGCTTCTGTAGCTTTAGGGCCAGACTATGTAGCTTATGTTACAACTGCCGGTGAGCTCTATACCTGGGGTGTAGGCAAAGATGGTAAACTTGGGCAGTACAACAGAAGTGTAAAGGACTGGTACTATGGTCCTGAAGCATCCTATACGCAAAGTAAAAAAAGGCCTATTCCCTTTTTCAAAGGTATTACAGTTGCTTCTGTTGCCGTAGGTGTGAACCACACTGCCGCAGTAACCGAAGACGCCCGTCTTTTTACATGGGGTAATGGCCTCTCTGGAAAACTAGGTCATGGTGATTCCGAGATGAAACCTACTCCTACCGAAGTAAAGTTTTTCAATAAGAGCAAAGAAGAGCAAATACTCGTTGCTTCTGTCTTTTTGGGCCCAAATGCGAGCGCTGCAGTGACAAAGAGCGGTGCTTTGTATATGTGGGGCGAGACCTTTGACAACACCGGCTCTAATGGAAATGAACCAAAACAAGTCATAATTCCCAGCCCAAGCAATGTTAAAGGCGCTACTGCCGTAACATCTGTAGCTATCGGTGAAAAGCATGTCGCTGTTTTGATGGCAGACGGTCGTGTTTACACCTGGGGTAATAATGCGAAGGGCCAGCTCGGTCGTAGCGGCCATGAGTGGGAACCTATTCTTGCTGAGAAAATCAACGAGAAGGGCAAGGTTAAGTCTATCGCAGTTGGACCTGAATCCACGGTGGTGGTTTACGAATCCGGCGAATTTGCTGAATTTGGCGTAAATCCCGAAGGAAAAGTATTCAACTAGAATAAATATAATCTAACTTAGTTGAGAGGCCTTCGTATTCACTAGATACGAAGGCCTCTTGTATTTAAGGGGTTTGGCTACGGATATATATTAAACTTAATTAATTTAAACGGATCGATTGTCGATGACTTAAATTGACCTAAAAGCTCCATTATGGTATTTATAGTCGTTATTTAATCTTGCAAAGTATTAAAGAGTGATTATGAAAAAAAGCACAGTCGTTTTATTGTTTTGTTTAGCACTAGCCGGTTGTAGTTCGGACGATGGTCAGAAGCCAGTTGTAACTTCAGAAACCTCGCAATCTTCAAAAATACCGGAATATACCGATCTTCTTTCAAAAAATCATTTAATCGGCGAGCAACCTGAAAAAGCACTTCCTAAGGCTCCTAGAAGCACACCAACAAACAATCCAGGTAAAACCATTGCCGAATACCGCAAGCTTCTCTCGGTAACTCGTTTGCACGCCGTTGAAGCATTTAACGGAAGAGCCTACACCTGGGCTCCACAAGGCCAAAGCGGAATGTGGCTCGGACATTCGGATGCTGCAGTTGATGCTCCTCGCGCCATCAATAGCGATGATAGGAAAATCAGTCTTGAAATTTCTGGTGAAGGTGAAAATCAAATTGTTTCTTTAGCTGCTGCAGTTGAGAAAGCTGGTCCATGGAAGGCTTACTTAAAGACTGCTTTAGTGACATCTCAAGGCACTCTCTATACGTGGACACAAAAAACAGAGGGAAATTTGTTTGGTGGTTTTACTATCAATCCGATTGAGCCGGTAAAAGCTCTTGCGGGAAAGAAGGTAACGGACGTCGCTTTTGGTTCTGACTATTACGCTGCTGTTACTGCTGAAGGCGGTCTTTATACCTGGGGTAGCGTTTCTTCGGGAAAATTAGGGATTCCTTATCATTTCTGGAATAGTAGTTTTAGTGATCCACAGCTCGTTTCATTCTTTGCAGACGCGCAGCCGAAGATACGTGTTGCTTCTGTTGTATTAAGCGTCGATCACACCGCAGCTATTTCTGATACGAGAGATCTTTATACTTGGGGTAATGGAACGTCCGGGAAGCTAGGCCACGGAAGCGAAGACATACAGTACACGCCCAAAAAAGTAGAATCTCTCAGGAATGTAACGTCAGTTTCTCTGGGCCCAGATTTTAGTGCCGCTGTTACTGGCGATGGAAAAGTTTATACCTGGGGAGCTGCGGGCAGCAAATTGGGCTACGCTGTGGGAGAGTTAGTGAAAGAACCTCAGCAAGTTAAAATTCTCGAAGACATGGGATTGAAAATTATTTCTGTTGCAGCAGGTGCGAACCAAGTTGCAGTTATTACACAAAATCACGAAGTTTATACTTGGGGTGATAATTCAAAAAATCTATTAGGACGTAACGGAAATGAATTAGTCCCAGAGCGGGTTGACTTTGGTAAGGACGTGAAAATTGTCGCTGTCGATTTTGCTTCTGAATATGCTGTCGCTCTTGGGGAAGACGGAAAGATTTATACCTGGGGTAGTGATCGAGCAAGTCATGGACCAGTAGAATTACACAGGGAATAGGGCTGACGTAGCTTTATCTGATGGGGTTTGATTTGGGGGAAGTATGGTAAGGTCAAAGTTTGTAAATTTGCTTATTCTAGTTGCCGGATTGGTACCGCTTGTTAGTATGAGCGGATGTAATGGTAGCAATTCAGGGTCTTATTTATTACCCAATCCAAGTGAACCGCAACCGACTACAGCAGTTCCTCGAATTTACCCACCGTTAAAACCACAACCGTATCCGCCACCGGCAAGTATTTCCACACCACCCGCGCTGCCAGCTGCACAGCCAGTGCCAACAGCACCAACGCCAACAAAACAACCGCCAACACAGCCTACTCCGCCGAATTCAGGAAAGGGTCCCGACTGCCCAAAACGCAGTAGATCAAGAACCCCAAATGAAATTGTTAAGAGGAATGATCTAGCGGTAACCAATAGTCATAATCTCATTCTAATTAGGGATAGACTTTATTCTTGGGGCCAAGATACGAAGGTTCTCAGTCATATGAAATCCGAGAAAGACGATGACGGTCGCAGACCAAAGTCGGATGTCTCCGAACCAAAAATAGTAGCTGGGCCATTGCTGGATCGTCGTATTGATTTTATTACTGCAGGGCCATCGGGCCACAGTGCTGCTGTGACCGAAAGAGGAGAGCTTTTTACTTGGGGTAAGGGAATTAGCTTTTCGGAGAAAATAGTTTTTATTAAAGCTGCAGATCAACCTGCTGTATTTGAAGGGACCGATCTTAAGGAGTTTAAAGATAATATTGCATCCGTCTCATTAGGCACCGACTATGCTGCTGTGGTTACCCGAGATGGCAAGCTGTATACATGGGGCCATTGGTCTAATGGTAAGCTGGGCTTGGTGAAAGGTTATTTTGGTAATAACGATTATTTTAAACCAACACAGGTTCCATTTTTTGAAAAAATTCAGGTGTCTTCTGTCGCTTTAGGCGCAGAACATACGGCAGCCATCGCGCGGGATGGAACGCTTTATACCTGGGGTTTGGGGACAGACGGAAGACTCGGACTTGGTAATTATGAAATTCAGACTACTCCACAGGAAGTTCATTTTGAACCGGGAGAACCGCCGATTCAATCCGTAGCGTTGGGGCCAGATTATAGTGCAGCAGTTACAGTCGATGGTGACCTTTATACATGGGGTAACAATTATAAAAATAAGTTGGGTCATTTGGGTTATGACGACAGAACAGAACAGCCAAAACCCAAGCGCGTTGAATTTTTCAATGATAAGAGTAAAAATAAAGTAGGTCAAATCGTGATCAAGTCTGTTGCTGTGGGTGCAAACCATATAGCTGCGCTTACCGATGATGGACACCTTTACACATGGGGCGATAACTCCGAAGGTCAATTAGGTCACGATAGTCCTGTGGGTGAGATTCGTGAAGTAGTTATTTATGAGGGAAATTACCCTCCTTTTCCGCAAGATGATGTGAAAATAAAAGCAGTTTCAGTGGGCGCAAAACATACTGTTGTGATTACTGAACACGACCGAATTTTTGGTTGGGGCAATGGGCAAGCTCTCGGACTTGGTAAGGACAGTGGCAAAATTACCGAACCAAAGTGGATCCCATATGTGACTTACCCTTATGCAACGTATCCTTAAGTTTTTTTTTGAACTTTTTCTTCGAGCAGTTGACATTCTAAAGTCCTTCTGAAATAAGACTTTCGTCTTATTTGTCTGGTTCATTTTCCGCGAATTATTTCGCAACTGATTTAATAATTATTATGTAAGTAAAGTTTGGGGTCTCATGAAACTAGCTAAATCTATTTCCACGCTTTTAACTCTGTTTTTCGCAATTCAATTACCCTCTGTTTTTGCTGTGGAAGGTGGGGAGAGGGTTGCACAAGGGGTTCATGCGGCGGCACAGAAATTCCTCGTTGTAAGCGACATTGACGACACTTTAAAGGTCTCGGGTACAGCACACTATTACTCTGCCGTTCTAAATGTCCTTAACCGAGATACTTTTCCTGGAATGTCGGCCTTGTACCAGGAGTTAGCAAAATCAGCCGAAAAGGTATTCTATCTCAGTGCCTCACCTCAGTCGATGGCGTCTAGGTTGCAGGATATTTTGGTAGTTTCAGGGGGATTTCCCGCAGGGCAGTTCCTGCTCAGCAATTGGTGGAAGTGGGAGAGTACATTCTATTATAAATTACAACAGCTCAATAACCTTGCAGAGGCGAATGACACGGCTTTTTTATTAGTAGGCGATGACGTGCATTGGGATCCTGAAATTTACGAACAGTTTGCAAAAGAAGTCCCCACGAATAGAATTATTGGTACGTATATCCACCAAATCGGAGCCCGGCCTTTACCATCGAGCGTGAGTCCTTTTACCACCGCCTATGAAATCGTACTGAATGAAATTGAAGAGGGCCGTCTCAGCGTGGAGCAGGGCCTTCGAGTGGGTAAAGTCATTCTGGATTCAGACCGGATGGACTTGGTTTTTCCGTCATACAAAGTTTGTCCCACAGCTTTCGCACATCAGTACGGCACAGGTGTACGTGGAGAGCCAGCACTTGTTTCAATGGGTTCCCAGATCGAAACGAAGATCAAAAACTATTGCACAAAGCTAGCGAGACAACGCGCACTTACACTAGAGTACAGGTATAGTATTGACCGCTAGGTAAGCAATAACACACGACCTAGCAATCGTAGCGACCGCTGCTAACCCATTTGTGATATCAAGTAACAGGTATTACATTTTGCGCGACAAGACCTTTGTGACCTTCGTATATGTCAAATTCAACTTCTTGGCCAGCATCGAGAGTTTTAAACCCTTCGCCTTGAATTCCAGTCCAATGGACGAAGATTTCGGTGCCCGGTTTTTCCTCAATAAATCCAAATCCCTTGGATGAACTAAACCACTTCACTCTTCCAACTGCCATTCAGCTTCCATCCTCCATGAATGTTGGTGGTAATGATTTTGACTTTGATATTGTTGTAGACGAGTAGAATTTCGTTCCACTAATATTTATTTTGAAGGATCGGCGGGAATAAAGTCAAAAATAATTTCATCTTTTGCTGCGTAACCGAGGATTTTCCGGATTTCTTTTTCCTGAGCCACACGATTGTGCTCTAATTTTTCTACGTCTGACTCGAGTTTTTGAACTTCGTCATTTAATACAGTTAGTTGGAGCTTTCTTTGTTCAAATAGTGCGTTCAATCTCATGGCTTGAAGAATTCCGGGGGAGCCTAGAAAACTGGAGAAGAGACCTGTTAGAAACAGGAGCCATAAACAAAACAAAATTAACCACTTTTGATTCAGAGAGAAAATTTGAAGAGTTTTCTTCACCTTTTTTTCCTTAGAAAGGGTTTAGTCCCAGGAAAAACGGCTTTTTTGCCCAGGCGCTCCTCGAGTCGCAGGAGTTGGTTGTACTTCGCAACCCTGTCAGTACGAGACGCGGACCCAGCCTTAATTTGACCACAGTTTGTTCCTACTGCCAAGTCGGCAATAAAAGTATCCTCAGTCTCGCCGCTACGGTGAGAGACGATGCATTGAAATCCGGATTCTTGAGCGAGTTTCATGGTTTCCAGTGTCTCGGTTACTGTACCAATCTGATTTAGTTTAATCAGAATAGCATTGGCAGTATGCGTTTCGATGCCCTTTTTTAGGAAAATAGGATTTGTGACAAAGAGATCGTCGCCCACTAGCTGCAAACGGTCCCCTAATTGTTCGGTCAAGTCCTTCCACCCCGCCCAATCCTGTTCGGCCAAGCCGTCTTCGATAGAGATCAGAGGGTACTGGTGACTCCAGCGGTCATAAGTCGCAATCATTTCTGCGGCGGAAAGGGATTTTTTCTCAAAGAGGTAGGTGATTGGGCTTCCTTTGTTTTCATTCTTTTCGCAAAATTCACTGGCTGCCGAATCCAATGCTAGAAAAATCTGTTCTCCCGGACGATATCCAGCACTGGTAATGGCACGTATCAGCATTTCTAATGCTTGTTCGTGGGGATTTTTGCCGTGAAACGATGGTGCAAAGCCCCCTTCGTCCCCGACGGAGGTCGATAGGCCTTGGTCTTTCAGTAATTTTTTTAAGTGGTGGAATGTCTCTACTCCTGCCCGAAGAGCTTCCGAAAAGGACGAAAATCCAGCCGGAACAATCATGAATTCTTGAATATCCAGGTCATTATCGGCGTGTTTTCCTCCGTTTATAATATTCATCAAAGGAACCGGCAGAGTGTTGCCAGAGGTCTGGAATATTTTAGCAATCAATTCATCGGATGGAGTGTCCGAAGCGAGGGCACAAGCCCTTACAAAGGCCATGCTTACCCCTAAAATCGCATTGGCACCGAGTTGTGATTTATTGGGAGTGCCGTCTAAATCCATCAAAACACGATCAAGTTCGGCGATTTGCGTAAATGCCTTGTTCTCAATTGCGGGGGCGATTTTCTGCTGGATGTTCTGAAGCGCTTTGAGAACGCCTTTTCCCAAATAGCGGTTTTTGTCACCATCGCGAAGCTCTAGTGCTTCCGCTTCGCCTGTGGAAGCTCCCGAAGGAACTATTGCGCGCCCGACCACTACGTCAGAGGGCCGTTTTTGGTGGTTTAGTGTCAATTCTACTTCCACTGTGGGAAATCCACGGGAATCCAAAACTTCGCGAGCAATGACTTTTAAAATTTTATTCTTGGTCATAGGCATGCGAATACCATAGCGGTCGATTTCTGACTACGGTTTACCCAAGGTTTCCGAAATAGGATTTTTGTTCATATGTCGCTAGGGGTTCAAACCACTTTTGCGAGAGCAGACTTCCAGTCTTTCATAGCTTTCGCCATCCATGGCTGTATGAATCTCGCAAAAGTGGTTTGAACCCCTAGCGACATATTAAGCTAAAAAGACATTTCGGAAAGAAAGCTACCCTGCTCGCTGGATGCGCCTATAGTACTTCCCAGAGAGCTGGGCCGAACCAATAATATAGGGCATAATGGCTTGCCGTAGTTCCTGCTGACTGAGCCTCGAGCTCAATGTCGGCAACTGACTGAGCGCATAGATGCTAAAAATATAGCGATGAGCTGGGTCGGCTGGAGGGGGGCACGGACCTGCGTAGCCAAGTTTGCCGAAACTATTTAGTCCTTGTTTAATTCCATTTGGCAACGTGTCTTGCGGTGGAATACCAGCCGGCAAGTGGTGTACGTCTCGCGGTATATTATATATGACCCAATGAGTAAAAACCCCGCGAGGTGCATCTAAGTCTTCGGCAACAACTGCAAATCCGGCTGTTCTTTCTGGGAAATTCTCCCATCTCAGTTCCGGCGAAGAGTTGTCCATATCGCAGGTGTATCTTGGATCAAAAATGCCATCTTCTCCCACTGCATCAGATGTAAGTGTCATCATAGTAGTATAAGCCTTAGTTCCCATAGTTATTTTCTGGGCAAGAACTGTTCCTTTTTTCTTAAAATTTGAGTTTTACGTCAAGAGTCTGGACTTGTTTTGCTCCTAACCCTCACGTTGATTAATTTTTGTGCATTGACGCGATTCCTGCCGGTGATCTCATGGCACTCGCCTTTCTTGACCCGACGCAGGGTTGTTCGGATTCCAGGGAGGCGTCGCCCCTCGAGGAGTTCCTCATTCAAATAGCTCTCTTTCGGTCGGGCAATCAATACGCTGGGCAGGAGTCGACGATGGCGGTCAGAGTGTTCTTCTTGAAAAAAGACCAGGACGCTTTCCGAACCAGCTAAGCATCTTCCGTAAAAACCGCGCGATTGAAAACTTAGCCGTCGCGAGGAGTCATCTAGGATTTTTCCAGGAAAGACAAACGCCTGTGTTTTGCCCGAATTGGGTGCTAAGGCGTAGACCATTCGGTCTTCGGCACAGTTTGCACAGGGCTTTGCAGAAAATAAAAAATATTGGTCTGGTGACCGGCCGGACTCATCGAGTTCCCCAATAAACGTTAGGTCAAATAGCCCTGTTTTCATCGAGACAGAGGGCTTGGTGTTGTCCGCAGGTTGAAAATAGACCGTTTGTTGGTCAAAATGATCAAATTGAAGCTGTGTGGACAGGGGAACCTTTGACGCGATGGATGATTCGACCGGTGCAATGGATGCGATGGAAAAACCCAATAATATCAGAGTGAACTGGATTAGTTTCATACGACTTTGATTGTAAACGAAGTTCACCCTGTCGTCAGCTTATATAAGAGTATAATAAATAAAAGGAAGAGCATAATTAGCGGTAGTTGGTATTGTGTGTTACAACTCCTGGGAACAGCGGAGTAACGGCAGCTCGGGAAGGGGGTGAATCAGACGGTATCAGCAAACCATCATCATTCTGTCCCTTGGCCCCGAATTCTGGTAAAGAGAAGATGAGGTTGAGTTATGATGCAAAACGATAGAAGTTCGAATGAAAACACGGCGTCCAATAATACGCCTACCCCAGTGTATGTCTCTCTTGAATTTACCCCTAATCCAAATACCTTAAAGTATGCAGTAAACCGCCAGCTCTTAGATCGCGGAGCGGTAAATCTGACGCATTTGGAAGAAGCGCGAAATCGTTCGCCACTGGCCGAGAAACTATTCCAAGTTGCTGGAATTTCTGGCGTCATGATCGGAAAAGATTTTGTGACGATTACTAAAGCCGAGGATGGAGACTGGGATCTAGTGCATCGCAGTGCTTCCGAAATTATTCATTCTCATCTCACGAGGAATGAAGCCGTCCTTATTGGTGCCGACGGTAGCGCTGCCGGACATAAAGGTGGCAATACTGATATTGAAAATAAAATTCGTGAAATTCTGGACAACGAAATTAGGCCGGCCGTTGCAATGGATGGCGGCGATATTACTTTTGAAAAGTACGAAGATGGTGTTGTCTATTTGTACCTTCAAGGCTCTTGCAGTGGATGTCCAAGCTCAACAGCAACACTAAAGATGGGAATTGAAACGCGATTACGGCAAGCCATTCCGGAAATTCAGGAAGTAGTATCGGTTTAGTAACCGTTCTATTGGGCTAAAATATATGGTTTTCAAACGCTTGTTTTATCGCAACCAGAGTTGCAGCCCCAAGACCATCCTGTTTGTCATAGTAATGATCATTGCTGCAGCGTGCACGACGTCGCCCACAGGACGTAAGCAGTTTATTGTTGTACCCGAAGCTCAGATGAGTCAAATGGGTGCACAGGCCTTTGATCAAATGAAAGCTTCGCAGCCGATAGAACGTGATCCAAAAACTGTCGCGTACGTGAATTGTATTGTCGGTCCGCTGGGCGCAGTGGTGAAAGAACAGGCTGGAGTCGATCACTGGGACGTCGTCGTATTTAAAGATGACCAAGTAAATGCATTTGCACTTCCCGGTGGTAAGGTTGGCGTCTACACCGGCATTATAAAAGTAGCGAAAACTGATGCGCAGCTTTCCGCCGTGATCGGCCACGAAATAGGACATGTGATTGCACATCATGGAGCAGAACGAGTTTCACAGCAGGCCGGAACGCAATTGGGCCTTGCGGCTCTGGGCGCTATTACGCCGGATAATCCAAAAAAGAGTCTGTTAATGGGGCTTCTGGGTGTGGGGTTGCAGGTTGGAGTTATGCTGCCTTATAGCAGGACGCAGGAATCTGAGGCTGACGTGATTGGACTTGATATCATGGCCCAAGCAGGCTTTGATCCGAGACAAAGTGTCGAACTCTGGCAAAACATGATTGCTGCTGCCGGCGGAGGCGGGCCACCAGAGCTATTATCTACACATCCGGCAAGTCCAAATCGAATTGCAAATTTGCAAGCACATATGCCGGAGGCAGAACAGAAGTACGCCCGCGCTAAGGCACTGGGACGCAATCCGAAGTGTACGTTGTGAGAATTATTTCGTATCGCAGCCGCGGCTACCACCCATATTGTTTGGTTGGTGGTTAGACCAGTTGTTTAACAGGGGTGGAACAACAGACGGGGCGTCGTTGTTGTCTTTTCCAGCAGAGGGCCTTGAGGCGGCTGGTGCGGTTTTTCGACCTTTGCTAGCGTAATTGCCTTTGTCATTACTCTTTTCGGGGTCACTAAGATCGGTATTCGCATCCGTGGTTGATTCGATAGTACCGGCGCAATTGTCGCCAACACATTTCTTATTGTTGCCGATGGTCTCTTTAAGTCCATCCATTCCGTCTTGAATTGCAGTGATAATCTTTTGTCTTGTCAACTCGCCTGGAAATCGCATCATCCACTTATCAATACAGGACTTAACCACCTGAACAAAATGAGCGTCCAGGTCGCCTTCCTGAAAAGGCGTAACGAGGTTTAGCAGGAAATGCCAAACCGAATCTTTTTCTGGTTTAGCGGAAGTGAAAGTACTGATCAATTCCTGGGTAAAAAAAGAGGTATTATTCCAGTGATTTGTGATGTTACGAATCTGTGAATAAAACTGCACTTCGGGCCGGATATTCTGCTTACTACATTGAGCAATAGTGCCCCTGAGCTTACAGTCTTTGAGCAAAGTCTTGAAAGAAGACTCAGGTTCGTCAAGTCCTGGCCTTAAGTGAGCCACTTTATCGGCCAGAAGAATGGCCAGAAGCGTGGAAAGATCAGCCATAAAACTCTGCGCTGAAATTTGATTCATTTCGTTTAGTTCGGATTCCAAAACTCTCGTAGAATCAACGGCGATGTTCACGGGGGCTATGGGACTTGCTAGAGGTGCTTGCTTTGCCCATGCGGCGGTAGAAAGGGGTAGGGAGAGAAGAAGTAGTGCTGTCGCACCGCTGGCGAGGTTCGCCAAGCTTAAAGGATTACTTAAAGATTCCCCATCCTTGCTGAAATAATGCATCGGAGAGAAATACCCTATTTTCGCAATAATTTCAATATATTTTGTGAACTAAAGGGAACTAGAGGGCATTGTGACAAGTGTGAACCTACCCCGGATGGGGCTTAGGCAGCGCTCAAGGCGAGGTAGTCTGATTATTGAATTAAATTATTTTAATTTAATTAAGAGAAGTGGATATAGAAGGAAACAACTTGGGGTGCTCTGAATTACGACGCACCTCATTTTGCGAATTCACAAAAAATAAACTATAGATACCAATAGCACGGGAGAAACAGCGCAATGCAACCAGAAGAATTCATCATCCGATCTCCAAATCAGCTTTCCGAAAAACTAACAGGTTCGTGGGATGCAATCGTTATAGGCTCAGGGATGGGGGGAATGGCGTGCGCTGCTGCGCTTGCCAAGTATGGCGCTCGAGTGCTCATTTTTGAGCAACACTATGTTGCTGGCGGTTTCACGCACACATTCACGCGAAAAGGCTTTAAATGGGATGTGGGTGTGCACTGTATCGGAGAGATGGGGCAGGGGGATCTTCCAGGCGAGATCTTACGGTGGCTCTCAAACAACGAAATTCAGATGAAGCAGATGAGTCCGATTTACGAGACGTTTCATTTTCCTGATGGGTTTGAAATCACGTTTCCAGATTCGAGAAGGGAATTTCAGAAAAACCTCGAAAAGGCTTTTCCGGATGACAAAGCGGCTATAGCCAAATACTTCAAACTGGTACGTGACGTGGTACGGAGTTCGAAGGTTTATTTTGGGCTCAAGGCGATGCCTGAAATCGTCGATCGAGTTCTGTCAAAAACCCTGTTTCGATCAGGTCGTCGCTATTGGGGAATAACGACTCAGGAAGTGCTGGATGAAATCACCGATAATGAAAAACTAAAGACAGTTCTGACAGGGCAGTGGGGCTACTACGGCAGCCTTCCGTCTGAGTCCAGCTTTGGCATTCACGCGCTCACCACGCGGCACTTTTGGAACGGCGGATATTACCCGGTAGGCGGAGCAGAAGTTATTGCCAATAGCCTTCTCAAAACAGTGGGAAAAAGCGGCGGGCAGATTTGCCTGCGGTCGCCGATAGAGAAGGTCATTGTTAAAAACGGAAAAGCCGTAGGCGTTCGAACGGTCGGTGGCGACGAGTTTTTCGCTCCGAAGATTATTTCAGCCACTGGAGTAAATAATACAGTTCAGAAGCTATTACCAAATGAATATCGCCAAACGTCCTGGGGCGTGGAACTGAGTTCTCTCAAGCAATCGCCATCGTATGTCTGTTTGAATTTGGGATTTGAAGGCGATATTCTGGCAGTCGGAGCTACTGTATCGAATCAGTGGTTTTTCAAAACCTGGTCGATGGAAGATGAGGTTTGGAATATAGAAAATCCAGACGACGAAATTCCTATTATTTATCTATCCTTTCCTTCGCTCAAAGACCCACATCATGATCCAGGGCCTAAAATGAGAAACACAGGAGAAGCTGTCACTTTCGTTCCTTGGAAGGCGTTTGAAAAATGGAAGAATACGCGCCGTGGAAAGCGCGATCCTGATTATCTGGAATTCAAGAAAACTGTGGAAGACCGGATCCTTCGGCAATTGAGAAAGCTGATTCCAGCGATTATGGATAAGATGGTCTATCACGAGCTTTCTACGCCACTCTCAGCATCGTTTTTTACCCAGGCCCCACGTGGCGCCATCTATGGCTTAGAAGCAACGCCTAGACGGTTTACCTCATTTAGATTAAGGACTCGAACGCCCATCAAAAATTTCTATTTAGCTGGAGGAGACGTCGGCACGCTCGGTGTGACCGGTGCGATGTTGGGCGGAGTATTGAGCGCAGGAACCATTAATTATCGTGTTCTAAGTCAGCTGGTTGGGGTTAAGCGGCAAAATAGGCCGGTAGAAGTTTCAGATCAGGTCCCGGTCAAAGTTCTGGGCGGCAAGGAGTCTTATAAATAAAAGTAGTTTATGTGCTTGAGTCGAATAGGGCCTGAGATCATTTGCTGTGATAGGGCTGTCTCCTAGGGTTAAATATGTTACACAGTAATGGTTGATTAAACTACATAAATAGTGTATAAAGCTCAGATGGAAAAATTTAGTCGTTTTCTATCTGGGATCTTTTTAGGTATTTTATCAATAAATAGTATTGCATGTGACCCTGAGTGCGTTGTTAGGCCGGAAGACAATAAAGTCACGTTCTCAACTCTTGGGCAGTATGGTCGGTTTGGAAATCAAGTTTACCAATACATCTTTATAAGAGGCTATGCAAAAAGACACCACCTAGAATTTGAGACCCGCGGTTGGATCGGAAAACAAATCTATGGTTTTAATGATCCAGAAGTCACTGTGAACTATTGCCCAGTTCCTGAGAGTGACGAAGTTTTACGGTCATACGCAGGCTTGTCTGAGAAGCGCTATTCAGGTGTAGACTTCACAGGTGTATTCCTCGGGAATACTTCCTATCACCGTTGGAATAGGGAAGAAATTCTAAAGCTATTCCAACCTCTTCCAGAAGTTAAAGCGCAACTTCAACCGGGATTAGACAAACTGCGACAGCACAAAACGGTTATAGGAATTCATATCCGACGGGGAGATTTTGTTTGGATTGGAAAACCTCCTTTTAATATTTCACCCACTACCTGGTACGTAAACTGGCTGAAAGAGCATTGGAATAAGCTGGAAGACCCAGTCGTATTTCTTGCGAGCGATAGCCTAAAGGAAATTCTGCCGGATTTTGCCGAATTCCATCCTGAAACTAGTGAAAGCCTAGGGATAAAGCTAAATATAGAAGGCGCCGATTTCTATTCCGACCACTATCTTCTCAGTAACGCGGACATTATGCTGCTATCCAATAGTACGTTTTCAACCTCAGCCGCACTTCTCAATCAAGTTGCCACAGATTTTATGAGACCGGATTTCTCAGCGAAGAAGCTAGTTCATTTTGATCCTTGGAGTACGTACGGGTTTGAGTTTGATAATCAATAGCAAACTACTGACCCAAGCTTAATTCTTTTCTTTTCTATTTACTGAACTATGGTAGCTAGTGTGCCGAGGTGCAGTAAAATGAATCCTACACGACGCGAATTTCTTAGTATGGCGGCTTTCCTTGGCATTCACACGCATCCCATCACACAGACCTTGCTTTGGGCTAACGATACTAAGTCTGAGCCGAAATCTTCACAAGGTCCAGAGGGTGAAAACCCCTACTTAGAATCGGTATATGCACCAGTAAACGAAGAGAGACTGATAACAGACCTTGAGGTTGTTGGAAAAATCCCTAACGAAATTTGTGGCGCTTACTTTCGCAATGGTCCCAATCCGCAATATCCTACAAACCCGCACCATTGGTTTGACGGCGATGGTATGGTCCACCGAGTTGGAATTCGACAAGGACGCGCTGAGTATTGCAATCGCTATGTCCAGACAGCCGCGTGGAAGCGAGAAAAATATTGGGGAAAGATTTATCCTGGTATTATAGAAGCTTCAAAACCCCAGTTTGTACCAGGTGTTATAGCTAACATGGCTCTACTCGGCGGACCTGTGAAAGATACGAGTAATACGGATTTGATTATTTTTCGGGATCAGGTGATTTCTCTATGGTGGCTTTCTGGTGTACCCTATGCGCTAGATCCGGAGACCTTAGAACCTCAGGGAATTGCCGAATTTAAGGGCTATAGTGGTAACGTGTCGGCGCATTGCCGAATCGATCCACGCACGGGCGAGCTTTTCTTTATGAATTTCAGCCAAATAAGAGGCTGGGTTTCTGTGGTGGCAATTGGTTCGGATGGGCACTACAAATGGTCGCGGGATTTCGCGCTCGATTTTCCAAAAATTTTCCATGACATCTTGTTTACCGAAAACTATGTCATTTTGATGGATTTCCCCGTTGGAATGAAATTCTATCCAACTGCAACCGTAGGCCTATTTCGGGAATACGCGAGTCGCATTATTCTCATTCCCCGTGACGGAAAATCACCGGAGATTATTTTCGAGACGGATCCCTGTTATGTTCTGCATGGACTCAATGCATTTGAAGTCAACGGAACAGTTCAGATCTCAGTCACCAAATATGTGGACCCATTTCTAGAAAGACCACAGTTGGATACAGAAACTCCATATGTCGGAACCCTGAGGATGGAGACTCAATCGGTACTGTGGACTCTGGATCTCCAAGATTTTTCACGAAAGATCCAAGAAAGTGTTTATGACGAGGAAAACACAGAGTTTGCTCGCATAAACGACGATTATTTAGGGGTACAAAGTAAGTATAGTTACCATCCTCGCGTTGCTCGTGGTGGGACTGTCAAGTTCAATGGCCTGATTAAAATGGATTGGGAGAAATGTAGAAAGTCTTACATTGAGTTACCCAATGGAAAATATAGCGATGAGTTTGTATTTATACCTAGAGCTAGCCGCAGGTCTGAAGATGATGGTTGGGTCGCAAGCCTTATTCATGACGTAACTGCAGGGACTCAGAGTTTTGATATCTTCGATGCTTATTCATTTGATCCACAGCCTATTGCAAGCATTCAAATTCCGGGACGAGTGCCTGCTGGCTTTCATAGTAAGTGGGCCGAGTCTTCGTTACGACTTCCCTGAAATTAACTAGTGCCCTACGGTCTGCTCTGGTGCAGCTTCGGCCTGAAAAAGCCGTTTCATCTTTGCTTTGCTCCAGAGCCTAAACCGATCAATAAACGAGAATGCAGCTGGAATTACAATCAGCGACAAAAGCGTCGAACTGATCAAGCCACCTATGATCGCAACTCCCATGCTGGTGCGTTGTCGTGAAGCTTCGTTCAAACCCATGGCAACTGGGATAGTGCCTGCAATCAGTGCCATGGTGGTCATTAGAATCGGTCGCAGTCTTGTTTTTCCAGCGATAACTAATGCTTCAGCACGATCCACCCCTTTTTCAATAAGTTGGTGGGCGTAGTCCACGAGCAAAATAGAGTTTTTTGTCGCGATTCCTAAAAGCATGATGGTGCCGATCATAGAAAAAATATTTAGCGTTTCACGACAAATTAAGAGCGCCACGAAAGATCCGCAGACCGCTAGTGGCAGCGCGAGCATAATGGTAAAAGGAATCACAAAAGACTCGTAGAGGCTCGACAGCACCAGATAAATTAACAAGACACCGAGACAGACAGCGAGGGACATACTACTGCCGAGTTCTTCGTAGCTTTCTGCCTGTCCGAGGAAACGATAATTCATACCAGGGGGCAAAGGGATGTCGCTATTGAAGAGTTGGCGCACTTGCTCCATTATGTCTCCTAGACCCGCGCCCGGAGCGATATCACCTGAAATAGTAATTACGCGACCTCGATCTTGTCGACGAATCGTCGCTGGCCCTGTGGTTTCGCGCGGTACCGCGACGTCCTTCAACCGAATTAATCTTTGATTCAAATTTGGTACATAGGTTTCATGGAAGCCAGCTTTGAGGTTGCGTTGATCATCTTCGAGACGCACTCGAACGTCGTATTCGCGGCCCATTTCTCTGAAAACAGACGGTGTTAGGCCCTCAATCTGTGCACGTAGCTCATAGCCTACTAGCTTATCCGAGATTCCCAGAGTCTTTGCTTTAAGCGGATCTAATTTTATCTGGAATTCGGGCTTCCCTGGTTTGTAAGTGGTTTCCACATCTTTTAGGCCGGGATATTTTCGAACAACTTGAAACGTCTTTTCAGCCACGTCTTCGAGTTGTTTTTCATCAAAACCGACAATACTTAAATTAAATGCGCGTTGACCAAATCCAAGGGCGTCATAGTCTTTTACTTGTGGATTGGCAAACGCCACCGAAACGAGTTGATCTCTTAATTTTTGTTTGACCTCGCTCGTATTCATCTTACGTTGCCGTGCCGGAACTAGTCTTACGTAAGTCTCAGAAACCTCCGTCTGGCCTGTCCGTCCGCCGACCGTGAGGGCAGTCACTGCGACTTCACTATTCGATCGGATAACCTGATCTACTTTTTGCGAAATTTCATCCATCTTCTCTAAACTAGTGCCGGGTGGCATATCTAAAGATACTAGAAACTCACCTGCGTCCTGAGCAGGTAGGAAGGTTTTTGGTATGTACTTAACCGAATAGGAACTCACAAAAAAGATAGCAACACTGAGAAGTAAAAGTTTGAGAGGGTGCCTCAGTGTAATATGCAAAAGCTTTTCATAGCCATTTTCCAGCCATCTCTGAAAGCCATCAAACTTGACTACGAGTCTGCCTACAGTCTTGCCCCAGAGCGAAGTTTTCTTGGCGCCAAAGTGACTGCGGCCAGCAAAATAAGCAGAAAGCATAGGTGCGATCGTTAGTGCATCGAACAAACTGATGGCCATCGCAAAGCAAATGGTTAACCCAAATTGTTTAAAAAACTGGCCCGTTACGCCTTTCAGATAACCCATCGGTCCAAAAACCGAGATCACTGTCAAGGTCGTCGCGATTACCGCTAGTTGAACCTCGAGCGTTCCATTGCGCGCGGCAACGACCGGAGATTCGCCATTTTCAATATGACGAAAAATGTTTTCTCTCACTACGATAGCGTCGTCGATGAGCAAGCCGACCGACAGACTCAGCGCCAGAAGAGTCATAATATTGATCGTAAATCCCGCCAACGCCATCAAAATAAAAGCACCGATAATCGAGTTCGGGAGCGCCAATCCGGTAATAATGGTCGAGCGTCCGTTGCCGAGGAAAAAATAGACCACAACGACCGCTAGGAAAATTCCGATGAAAATAGATTCCTGCACATCCTCGACGTTTGCGCGGATCCACACACTAGAATCTCGAACCAACGTCAGCTGTGGCTTCCCTTCTAGGCCACCCAGTTCTTTGTTCAGAATATCAATGCGTTTTTTCAAACCATCGACAACAGCGACTGTATTAGCGCCCGTTTGCCGAAAAACACGAATGAAAAGCGATTTTTTCCCATTCACATAGGCCCGGGACCGTTCGTCCTCAACGGTATCAATAACTTTTCCTACCTGACTGATGGTGGTCGGAACGTCATTGCCGAAGAAACTAATCGTTGCTTTTTCGATGTCTTGAATCGATTTAAATTCCCCGAGCGTTCGAAAAACCAGATCCTGTGCGCCCTTAGTGTATTTTCCGCTCGGAACATTCTCACCGCTGCCAGTCAGTCTATCGGAAATTCCCGCAACGGAAAGTTCACGATTCTTGAGCTGCTGGCGGTCTAAAGCGACTCGAATTTCTCGCTTTCGTCCGCCCATAATTTCGACAAGGCCCACTTGATTAATCTGCTCTAGTCTCGGGCGAATGGTTTCGTTCGCAACGTCATAAAGTTTGCTAGTTGGAAGACTTGCGTCTAGCGCTAAAATCAGGATCGGTTGGTCGGACGGATCGATTCGCCGGATGACGGGTTCTTTAATATCCTTTGGAAGTTTACTTTTCGCGCTGCTGACACGATCCCGGATCTGCTGCTCTGCATATTTGATATCCGTCTCTAACGTAAATTCCGTAATCATTTGGCTAAGGCCTTCGTAGTTAACGGAAGAAAGCCTCTTCACACCAGCGATGGAACTCATCTCGTCTTCAAGACGCTTAGAAATCAACGTTTCGATTTCGGCGGGGCCTGCGCCCGGATATTCCGTGTTTACGACCACGACCGGAAAAGTCACATCGGGAAAAAGATCTACCCCGATACTCTTCATACACAAATAGCCGACTACCAGCATCACCAACACGATACACGTAATAAACGTCGGTCTTTTAATGGATAAATCTGCCAGACTCATAACGTCTCCCCGAACAATTTCATCTGGGCGATGATATTTAGAATACTCGCTTGATCCCGAATCCGCGCCAATTGAGACGACAGGAGATCTTGTTCAAAAAGTAGAACCTGATACGTAGTCGTTCGGCCGCGCTCAAGCCGCTTGCGTTCCGCCAGGAGCTTCTCGCCCTGTACGGACTCCAGCCTTTGTGAAAGCTCAAAACGTTGAATTGCTTCATTCAAAGATTCATTCAGATCTTTCCAATTCTGTTCTTGTTCAAATAGTTTTCTATTGTAAGTCATTTCTGCCGCAATACCTTCATGCCTCCAGGCATCGCGCGATTTATTTACCAGCGCTATATCAAGCGGAATTGAAAATTTAAGTCCAACAACTCGAGTGGGTCGATTAAGAGAAAATGAAGGACCAAAGGCCGAACTGAGATTGGACGCAACGTCGTAACCGCGTTGGCCGTTCAAGGCAAAAGATACAAATGCGTCTAGTGTCGGCGTATCTTTCTCGCGAGCGATGGTAGCACCTGCAATAGTAGCCCGCATGGTCTGATCAGCCGCCTTTACATCATCCCTGAGAACCGCGCGTTTTGGGATCGCTATTCTCTCGAGATTAAGTGAGCGGATATCCACAATCACTTCTGGAACCACGCGAGAGTCGGAATTCCGCAGAGAATTAAAATCTCGCGATGCGGACCGTTCCTCATTTTGTGCTGCGATAAGCTCGAGTTCACGAGTTTTTACCTGTGCATCTGCCTGCAAGACATCAGATTGTTCGCCCAGCTGTAGTTTGAACTTCCGGCGATTCCAGTCTAAGATTTTATTCGCCCGATCTAAAGATTCGCGGCGAACGAGAAGGCTTTCTCGTGCGAGAGCCAATCGCCAGTAAGCGGCTTCCGCTTTGACAATGGCAGATTTTGCCTGAAAACTTGCCTCATAACTGGAGGCAAGTGCTTTTGCTTCCGTCTGATCCTCGGTGGCGCGAACCGTCCTACCAAAACCGCCCGCCCAAATACTTTGTTTGAGCTCTAAAACGGGCGAAGCGTTAGCCCAGGAGAAAGGAAAAACGGTATTTCCCTGGTCGCCAGCAGTGTTCCCACCAATGGGAGTGGGACCTAAGCTGAGCCTAATCACCGGATTATTGTAGTCGAAAGTGAGTAAATCATAATGGAGTTTCGTCTCTAATCCGAATGTCGTAATCTTACTGATCCCGAAAGAATAAGTATTCGTTGTAATATTATCGTATCCGATGAAGACTGGTGGCGTAAGCTTAGCGTCTGATGTTAATTTGATTTCGGAATAAAATGTAAAGGAATTCGGAATCTGCCCTTCTTCGGAACGCTGTTGGCCCGCTTCAGACGAAATTACAGCCCCTTTGAGGCCCGGATGATTTCCTTTAACTTCTATTATATAATCGTCCAAAGCCAAAACACGATTTGAGTCGCTATTCGACGCAGAAAGAGGCCTAGCGCCAGGGCCTAAACCGGAGTTGACTGTTAAACTCTTTTTACTTTTAGATGGACGATCCAGAGGCAGTTCGGATGCCGAGGCTAGAGGAGTTCCTCCTAGGCCTGCAATAAAAACTAGATATAAAAACAAAACAAAAAATATATAACTTGTCTGAATTTGCTTAAATGTTTTGAGCATCTCAATCACTTTACTTAATATTGGATTAAACTCACGGTTCAAGTTTTGATTAACCACTTGATGAGGCTTTTGTCCAAGGTTTTGTGCGTGTTCTTGGCACTCGTTCAAACATCCGGCCAATATAAGTACGAGAACAAATTGTATGAAATCTTAAAACAAGGTATACCCTATTTTATGGCTCAAAAGTATGCTTTCTCGATGCAAGGCGTTGGAAAAATTTATCCCCCTAACAAACAAGTACTTAGGGACATCTACCTCTCCTTCTATTATGGGGCGAAGATAGGGGTCCTAGGTCTCAACGGTGCTGGAAAATCCACCTTATTGAAAATTATGGCCGGGGAAGAGAAGAATATTAACGGCGAAGCCAGACCTGGTGATGGAATTACGGTGGGTTATCTGAAGCAGGAGCCCCAGCTGGACGATTCTAAAACAGTTCGCGAAAACGTCCAGGAAGGCTTGGGCGATGTAGTGAAATGGCTCAAACGATTTGAGGAAATCAACGCCGAATTTGCCAATCCGGATATCGACCCTGACAAAATGGAAAAACTCCTCGGAGAGCAAGCTGAAGTACAAGAGAAAATCGAACACGCACAAGGGTGGGATTTAGATCGCACTCTCGATATTGCGATGGATGCTTTGAGGCTTCCACCAGCCGATTCTCCGGTCAAGAATCTTTCGGGAGGAGAGAGAAGGCGAGTCGCTCTTTGCAGACTGCTTTTGCAAAAACCAGATATTATGCTTTTGGACGAGCCCACCAACCATCTGGACGCTGAATCGGTTCAGTGGCTTGAGCTATTTCTGAAAGATTACCCAGGCACGGTGGTGGCCGTCACTCACGATCGCTATTTCTTGGATAATATCGCCGGTTGGATTTTGGAACTGGATCGTGGTCACGGAATTCCCTGGGAAGGAAATTATTCATCCTGGCTCGAGCAAAAACAAAAACGTTTAGCACAAGAAGAAAAGCAAGAAACAAAACGACAAAAAACGCTCGAACGAGAGCTGGAGTGGATTCGATTGAGTCCGAGAGCCCGTCAAGCCAAGAGCAAAGCCCGAGTCAGCGCGTATGAAAAACTGCTCGCAGAAGATCGTCCGGATAAACTCGAGGAAATTGAAATTTATGTCCCACCAGGACCACGTCTCGGAAACCTTGTCGTCGAAGCGAATAACATCACTAAATCTTTCGGTGACAGGATTCTGTTCGAAAATTTATCTTTCAACATCCGCCCCGGTAGTATCGTCGGAATCATCGGTGCCAACGGTGTCGGAAAAACTACACTTTTTAAGATGATCACCGGAAAAGAAAAGCCCGACCACGGAACGATGCGTATCGGCGAAACCGTAAAATTTGCATACGTCGATCAGTCGCGCGAATCACTGAACCCAAACAACACTGTGTGGGAAGAAATCTCCGACGGAAAAAACGAAACCATCATGCTCGGCAACCGCGAAGTTCAATCGCGCGCTTACTGTGCGCGTTTTAATTTCACCGGCGGCGATCAACAAAAGAAAGTCGGCGTACTCTCAGGTGGTGAACGCAATCGGGTGCACCTCGCGAAAATCCTTAAATCCGGCGCCAATGTTCTGATGCTCGACGAGCCGACAAACGACCTCGACGTAAATACTCTGCGCGCACTTGAAGAAGCACTTCTCAGCTTTGCCGGCTGCGCTCTTGTTATCTCCCACGATCGTTGGTTCCTCGATCGCGTTGCTACACATATTTTGGCCTTTGAAGGCGATAGCCAGGCGGTGATGTTCGAAGGGAATTTCCAAGAATACGAAGAAGATAAAAAGAAACGCCTGGGCGCAGAGGCCGTCCAACCACACCGGGTGAAGTTCAAAAAGCTAACGCATTGATAGGTGGGGTACCTGCCATCGGCTTGGGAAAACAAATCTTTTCTATTTCCCAAATTTCGGTAAACTCGCCTTATGCGTAGAAAGCCCAGACCGTTACTGACGAGACTACTAAGAACCTCTGTGTACCTTTTTCTGATCGGGCTGCTCAGTGCGGGGCCAGCTGCAAGTGCAGCCGTGGACCTCGACGGTACCTGGGTCTTTCAAACATCCACAAAATCCGGCCAACCGGCAAAAAAGCTGCCTGATGGCGATACAATAGTTCTCAAAGTAAAAGGGTCGCGCGGCGAAATCGTCGTCATACCAGGTCATTCCGGTGCCATTGAAACAGTAATTAAAAGTCTATGCACACGCCTCTACGGAACGGGAAAAATCAGTTACAAGCAGAAGCACGCTCAAGATAACGCTAATGGAAAAAACGCGATTTTTGATATTTCCCAAATTAAGGGAGATGACAGCCAGATTTTGTGCCCGGCTGCGGAACTCCTATCACGCCTGGCTGGAAAAGAGATCGCTGATCAAATTGAAAATCACTCTCTCAAGCTCCCGTTTCAATATAAAATGGATGGAAACAAACTCAATTTGACGACGACCTACAAGAATGAACCGATTGCACTCGTTTTTCACCGAAAGTGAACTCTCACTTCACGAGATCTCGGATCACCTGCACGTAGCTGTAGTAGACATTTTCTTTCGGCAGTGCCCCTCGCGCTGCCAGTAGTCGATGCACTTTGGGTAGCCGAAAATACGGGACACTCGGATAGATATGGTGTTCCACATGGTAGTTCACGCAGTGCGGAGCCCAGAGAAAAGTCTGTACCGGATTTACCACCGTGCGCGAATTCAGGCGCTGATCTGGGTTTGGGTGATAACCTGCGTGTTCAGCAATTCCACGAATTCTTAAATAAACCTGTAGAAATGTCATACTCGGCAAAGCCCAGAGCAAGAAGTACAATCCCGGATGACCAAGAAGAGCAAGAATTCCAAAGAGTACGAGATTGGAAAGCAGCATGGAGAATATTACTACTCTCAGTGAGAGTAGATTTGATTCTGAATGGGCTTTCTTTTTTACGGCTGTGCCAGCTTCGGGTTCTGCCCCGCGAGGCGTACGGTTGTGCGTGCGATAAACAAAATATTTAATAAACTTAAAATAGGAAATCCCAGAAACATCCCGAAATAACTTCCGTGCAAAACTCCGCCCAGAAATTGGATAGCCCCCAGTCAAAGTAATATCAGGGTCATCTGGGACCAACGGGTCTAGATGGTGTTTTAAGTGTGAATTCCGATATGAATAGAGAGAAAAAAACAATGGCCCTGAACAAAAAAACTGACAAATCACATCGTTCCAAAATCGCGATTTAAACAACCGGCCGTGTGTCGCATCATGCATCAACAAACCCAGCGCCAACTGCTGCCGCGCCATCAACATCATGAGCGGTAGGTAAATGAGTGGCAAACAAATAAATGCCGGAAAATAAGATGAAAAAGATGTTGAAAGCGAGAGGTGCGAAAAACAAGCGCCTAAATAGAAAATCAATCCAATCACACCCCAATCCAAGAAGATCGCTTTCCAGGTGTTAAGCCCAGACGTCTGACTGAACTGCCGAACTTCTTGCGGTGTGAGCATTTGCACTCGCGTTGTTTGTGCTGTTGTTGAGTCGGTGGGTGTCGTTGACATTTTTTTCTCTCTTGTGGCTGGTCGAAGCTTTTTCGTGTGTCGAGCCTGACCTGTGTCGAATATAGACGGCGGGAGTGTAAAGATCAAGTGACCTCAGAGATGAACGGGTATCAAGGAGACAGTTCCTTTTTGCTCAAACGCGTATTTTGCTGGTTTTTCACGTGCAGTTCTCAAAAAAGCCGCATTTCGACCTATGTCACGTGTGGTAGTTTTTGTGATGTCGCTGGTTTTACGTCCAGGTAAAAAACGACCTACTTTAACTTCGTCTGTAATAATATATAATTATTATTAATTACATGCAGTAGTTACAAATTTTATGTTTAAAAGGGAATCGTAATTTATGACTCCAGAACGGGAAAAGCTTCATCAACAAAGATGGATAAAAAGCGGTATTATGAAAAGTTTCTATAAGTGCAAGATATTTTTAGTGGCTTTTTCCTTTCTTAGCGTAGCGCCAGGGGCCTCCCTGGGTTTGATTTTCGGAATATTTACTGAGCCCATGAGTATTGCGGGTGATGAAGACAATAAGGGGGTGTTTCCAGAGGACGACCCAGATGAGACTGTTTTGCAACTTGGTATATACGCGAGTGGTAGTACTTTGAATCAGATTGAGACTAAGCGTGGAATACATGAGAGCATGAAAGAACTCTTTGGAAAGCTCATAAAGTTCAAGAAAGCACATAAAGGTAAAGTCCCAAAGGAATATCGAGATCTTTGTAAGATGTACTGGCGATATTTGGGGTCAAGAGAAAAAAAGCAACAATATGACGATTTTTTGAAATTTTTCAAAAAATTCAAATTCGAAAAATCTAAAAACCTTGTTAAAGATGGTGACAAACCTACAAATAAAATGAAAGAACGTTCAAATCTTTTAGAGGGGATGTTGGACCAGATTAGCAGAACAGAATCTCGATTAACATTTCTTCCTAAAACTGCGAAAAAAAAGAAACCTAATTCTTCTCCAAATGCGGAAAACGAAGATTCGGATAGTGAAGCTTCGGATAGTGAAGATTTAGAAGATGAAAAAGAGCACAAGACTAATTCAGGATCCTCCTATAAAACTCTCCTTTCCGCAGATTTATTCCAAAGATTAAAGACACATCAGTTTAAACGTAGTGGCCATTATTATGGATTTTCAACACCGGAATTCGCTAGCCTGATGCGAGAGCTGGCTGATCAGCTAATGCAATTTGAATCGATTGAAGGAAAGTATGTGCCGAAAGAGTTTCTTGAGCTGATCAACCAGTATGTTCAAATCTTGGGTCCAGACGGTAAAATAGATCCTAAGATTAGCAATAGCAAGATTGGGCCGCTATTTGAGAAGTTACGGGGTTCTTTGTCCGGCAGATTAGGCACTCCTGGAAACCTCTATACTATAAATGGCAGTGGAGAATTGGAGTTCAATGTTTCAAAAAGAGCGGACATTAAAGATGTAGCGGATAGAGCTGCAGAGTGGGCACGTATTTTGGCAGAATTTCCTGAAGCGGAGGAGGAAGCTAAAGAAGAAAAAAAAGAGGAGCAGAAAGCAGACGCTAAAGTGACTCTTCTCCCGGGAAACTTATTCGAAAGGTTGAAGAAATTCAAATACACAAATTGGGTTGGTAAGTATACTGGTTTATCAAGCCCTGAATTTCATCTCCTCATGTCAGATTTAACAACTGCATTAATGGATTTTGAAACAAATACTAAAAAGCAGATCCCAGAGATCTTCGACGATTTGATAGTGGCATATGATCATGGGTTATCAGATCCTAAGAGAATGAATAGCTTGGTAGGACCGGCTTTGGATAAGTTGAAAAAGGCTTTGCCGCTAGGCTGGGCTCAACCGAAAGGACACTATAATATCCCACAGAATGGTGATTTAACCTATGAAGGGAGAGGGGTTAACTCTCTCTCATCAATAGCTGACGATCGGAAAACGATCTGGGATCTACGATTGAAGGGATTAAAGTCGGGGTCTCCGGCGTCTGGGCATCCGAAAAAAGAGCCAAAAGGATCGAAAAGTCCTAGAGCAGACAAAGAAAATTGGAAACAGTTCTTAGATGGTGCTGCGATTCAAGAGATATTAGGTATTAATGATAAATTAGACTATCAAACATATTTAAGACATCTCACCAATACTTGTAAAAGAATAGCAGATTTTGCGAAAGCCAAAAGCGGGATACCTAAACAATTCCTTAACCTGTGCACTGTCGCCGCTGAATATACCAGAAAACGAGGGCATGACGGAAGTGCTGAGGCCATGGGGGAAGCTTTGGTACATGTTCAAGAAATTTTAGCAGATATATACACTTACAATAGACCTCACAATGCTTTAGTAGACAAATGGGATTCTGATTTAGCAAGAAAGAATAAAGACTATTTTGAAGTGAATATAAACTCGTCAGATATAATTGAAGGATCGGACCTGACCCAGGCTCTCCAGGCTCTGCAAAGCGCGCTGGCCATATCAGGTGGAGAAGAGGAAAAGAAGGAAGAAGAAAAGAAGACTGATCTAGGCGGAAGTGGCAGCAAGTCGAGTGGTAAAAAACCCGTAATCCAATACGGAAAGCTAGCGGATGTCGCGATCTTGGTGAAATTCTCGGGCATTAAAGTTGCGGTTGACGATCTCAAGACAAACGATGGTCACTTAAAACTAGGACTCATGAGAGAGGCTCTTGAAGGATTTTGCCAGCAGATGAAGGCGTTCGAGCAAACTCCTATCCATAGCCAAAAATGGCAGGTACCTGAAAAATTTCACGCTGTGTGCGAGAAGGCAAAACACTTCTTTAGTCTCCGTAATGACGCGTCCTTAAGACCGTTGTTGCAGGTGATTAATGAAGTTCAGGAGCTTATTAGCAGTTTACCCCACAAGGATGAACAAAAAGAAGGAGCTCTTTACAGGGAAACTGATAGAGGTATAGAAG
>JABDFB010000008.1 GCA_013286765.1 Deltaproteobacteria bacterium | reverse complement strand
GTCTGTTGAAATTTTTGATCCAAACACACATGAATTTAAGCTTCTTAGCTCTGGACTCAGTGTCGCGCGTGCTTTTCATACGGCGACTCTTCTTAGTAACGGGACGGTTTTGATCGCAGGCGGGTATGGAGATAAGCACAGCATTAGTACGGCTGATCTGTTTGACCCGGTGAGTGAAATAGTAAGTCCGATTTTGCAATCGCGAATGAGTAGAGGCCGAGGTGGGCATCAAGCGAGCCTCTTGAAAGACGGACGTGTTTTAATTACGGGAGGAATGGACGAAGATCAGGCCCTTGATACAGCCGAGATTTATGATCAAAATAAAAATAGTTTTCAAAACCTGAGTTCGCCCATGAGCCAGCGGCGCGCCTGTCATCAATCGAATCTGCTGGACAATGGATTGGTCTTGTTGACAGGTGGACAGCAGCAAATTGAGGGTGATTTTACCGGTGAGACATGCAAGTCTTGTTTGGTAAGTGCTGAGATTTTTGACCCAGTTACTAATGATTTTAGTCCGCTCCATAGCTCGATGAGTTATCCGCGTGCGCATCATGCTGCAGTTCCGTTAGGTTCTGGCAGTATTTTTATTGTGGGTGGTTTGGGAGTAGAAGCAGGATCCTCCGCAGAGATCTTTAGCTATACGGTCAACTCACAGCACTCAGCAAAAGTTGCGGATTGACTCTGTGAGGTTATCACGGTATGTAGGTGCCATGAATTTCTCCGTAATGTTGACGCAGGAACTTTCTGATAAACACTTGTTGAAGCACCGCTGGTATCAGGCATGGAGTTGTGGCCAGCTTTCGTTGGATGCGCTTCGAATTTATGCGAGACAATACTATCACCACGTTGGAGCTTTCCCGAGATATGTGAGTGCGACGCACTCACACTGTCTCAATATTGAGGATCGTCAAGCGCTTCTTGAAAATCTGATTGACGAAGAGAGAGGTGAGTCGAATCACCCGGAACTCTGGCTTCGCTTTGCTGAAGGCCTCGGTGAAACCCGAGAAAATGTGATGAATGAAAAACTTTCTCCGGAGACTGCTAATCTAGTTTCCACTTTTGATGGGCTATGCCGAAGCTCCTACGAAGAGGGCCTCGGGGCTTTATTCGCCTATGAACATCAAGTTCCCGAAGTAGCTGCTGCGAAAATTAACGGTCTTGAAAAATTTTACGGTATCAACAGTTACAAGGCAGTTGAATTTTTTAGAGTCCATATGACAGCAGATGTTTACCACACACAGGCAATGGAAAAATTGTTGGATAAACTCTCAAGAGTCCAACAAGAAAAAGCGGGCGAGTCTGCCAAGACTGCTTCCAAAGCGCTATGGTCATTCTTAGATGGAATGCAGTATTTGAATTAAAGCCGAAAAAACTAAGCTGATCAAGTCGGTGTAGTTCTAGGTTTCGTGTTCCGTACAGGGTATTCCTGTTATTAAGTTTAAAAATGTAAAAACACTTCTTAAATGTTGCGTAAAGTAATATTCGCGGGCCATTAGTATTCTATTGGCCTCAGCAACGAGTTATTTGCTCAAAACTGTGACCCAGAGGACGAACTATTTTTTGGCTCTGGGCCACAAGAATGTGGAACCAATTTTCCACTAGGTAGCCAAACGTGCAATGAATGGGCCCATTTAAGGTTATGTTTTAATTCTCTTTTGTAAAGCTGCTGTCAGAGCGGCACCACCTAGAATTATAAGCCAAACGATGTAGATCCAGACAAGTAAGATAGGGATGGCTCCTAAGCTCCCGTAGACAACGTTGTATGTGACAACGTTCTTTGTATATAGACCGTAAGCCAATCGTGCCAAATTCCAAAGCACAGCTGTTACGAATCCCGACAAGAGTGCAAATTGCCATTTTACTTTTGTTTGCGGCACCCATTTATACACGGCGAAGAAAATTCCAATGCTGACCACGAATAATCCAGTTCCACTCGGCAATAGACTTGCTAGTGGCCAGTTGTAAGTCGTAGCCACTCCTATCGCGACAGAGAGCGCGAGGGGACCCAGCGTAATAAAGATCCAATAGTATGCGATTCTCTGGAATACAGTTCGAGTTAGTTTCACCTGCCACACAAGATTAATCGCATTTTCGACACTAGAAAGAAGCATCAGCGTTGTAATGATTAATCCGATCATACCACCGACACCGAGAGCCCCAGAATGCGCGTTTTCTACGAATTTTTGAATGGTCGCAATGACTTCGTCACTGGTTCCTTCTGCCAAATTGGATAAGACAATGGGTCTGAGCAGGTTATAGAGTTTTTGCAAACCGCCAAATGCTTGGAAGACAGCAAAACTCAACGCCAACGCAGGAATAATTGAAAGAATGGTATTGTAGGCGAGGGAGGACGCTACTAGGAAGAGCTGGGCCTGGTTCATTTGGCGATAGGTATCGGTAATGACGACTTTGAGGGTGTGCCCCCACGGTTTGATGCTAGATATCGATTTAGATATTGGGCGAAATTTTAGCATAATTATTTCCGCGCACTTTTTGACCTTCCCCGAGGTTTGTCTACCTGAGAGTTGTCAAATAGCCTCTTATATTTCCGAAAGTTCTTTTTAAACTCCTCATATTTGCTTTTCCAGGGGTCCTTCCAGGCCAAATCAGCTTTAACTAATCCGTGGCACAGTTCTATCATTCCGGCGACGTCTTGGCTGTGAACGAACTCTGGTGCCGGACCATTCGTCGGACTAGCATCGGGCCCCCCTTCAAAGCTTTGGTTGTGGTAGTTTCCTAACGGAATAGAAATTCCAATCGATGGAAATCCGTAGACCGTCGCGGCAGAAGCTTCGCAAGTGCCGCCGTCCATTATGCGCCGTTGATGTCGTCCTGGAAGCGCCTTTGATGCTAACTCACTGAGAATCCTCAAACCTGAGGGATCAAAAACCGTGAAACGGTCGCCTAGTCTGACGACAGGACCCTTGCCGATTTCTGCACCAGGAAGGGTGCGCGAAGTTTCAAGACTGATACAAATTATGGGTCGTGGTGATTGGCTCTTACCTTCTAACCAGCCCAGCTGAAAATGGCCAATAGCGCCAATAAAGCCTACTTCTTCGGCTCGTGTTAGCAATCCTATAAAGGGAGGGGCCTTCTGATTTCGTCGCTGCTTTCCCCAGAGATCGAGAGCAATCGATAAAACTGAAAAACAGCCTACTAGATCGTCAGCCGCTTTTGTGTAAATCAACTCCTGTTCCCTCCAGACCGGGGCACGAAAAGCAAAACCTCCAAAAATATTCGTGGCTTTCGTGTTCTTCACTGTCGAGTCGGCCAGCTTGATAATGGCTGAGTCGAGGTGTCTTCCTGCGGGATCAAGTTGTGGTTTTTTGAGCGTTCCTTGGCCCATTTGAACCGCTGGTGAAGCAGTAGTATCAGACCACCAAACTTTTGCACCCTCGAGATACTGTGTCGGCGACCCGCCATGCCACTTAATTTGAAGTTCCTGGTCTGAGATCCAACGCTCACCATGAAAACCGGGATGATCCGTATGTGCGATAAAAACCCGGAGTGGTTCTTGGCTTCCGCCTCGGTGGTGTTTGCGAACTTTTTCTAAATAAGCCCTTTTTGATTCTACGCCAATTACCAGATTTCCAATTGGATCAAAAAAATGCGGAACAGATTCTTGATTAAGTGTTAGCGAAATCTTGTTGAAAATTTGCTTTTCTCGAAAGGGAGCTGTGGGTAATGTGAGAAGTTCGAGAAGGAGATCTTCTCTCTTTAGAGGTGTCACGTTTGCAATATACCCGAAGGCAGGCAAAAACTGAAGGCGGTTAAATAATCATGGGCAATGGAACCAGCAAGAATCCACGGATTGTCATCGTTGGCGGTGGTTTTGGCGGGCTTGTCGCTGCGCAGTCTCTTAAAAAAGCTTTGGCTGACGTGACCTTGGTAGACCGAAGAAATCATCACTTGTTTCAACCGTTATTGTATCAAGTAGCCACGGCAGGACTCTCTCCAGCCGATATTGCAGCACCGATTCGGGCGGTGTTACGAAACCAAAAAAATGTAGACGTTGTGATGGATGAGGTCATTGGAGTTGATCCACAAAATAAATTGGTTTCGTTTGCTCATCGCCAACTCAGTTACGATTATCTCATTCTGGCAACGGGCTCTTCGCAATCGTACTTTGGTCATGACGATTGGATGAAGCACGCACCTGGGCTCAAGTCCATTCGAGATGCTACGTTGCTTCGGGAACGTATCCTTAACGCGTTCGAAGCCGCTGAAATCGAAACAAATCTGGAAAAGAAAAAACAGTTACTGACCTTTGTGTTAGTGGGAGCTGGTCCTACGGGTGTGGAAATGGCGGGTTCCATTGCTGAGCTAGCCTATTTCGCGCTTAAAAATGATTTCCGGCATATTGATCCGCGATTCGTTCGGATTGTTCTGATCGAGGCAAGCCCTCGTATTTTGGCTGGCTTTCACGAAGATCTTGCAAAAAAAGCCACCAAAAAACTAGTTTCATTGGGTGTGGAAATTCAGACCGGGGCGCGAGTCCAACGCTTAGACGTGGACTATGTCTATTTTTCTGGGAAAGAAGTCAAAGCCAGTACGATTATCTGGTGTGCCGGAGTGCAGGCATCGCTCGCCGGAAAGTGGTTAGGAGCAGAAGTCGATCGGGCAGGACGTGTTTTGGTGAAAGAAGATTTTTCGGTGACAGGACACCCGGAGATTTTTGTAATTGGAGATACAGCGTCCTATATGCAAGACGGAAAGCCTCTTCCGGGCTTGGCGCCGGTTGCGATGCAAGAGGGGCGCTACGTTGCAGGGCTGATTCGGAGAAAAATTGAAGGAAGAGGGCCATCGAAACCCTTTCGCTACGTAAATAAAGGAAATCTGGCCACAGTGGGTCGGTCTTTCGCAATAGCGGAGTTTGGGAATTTTCGAATCAGTGGTTTCTTTGCTTGGATAATGTGGATTGTCGTACACATCTACTATCTCATAGACTTCCGAAATCGGGTTTTGGTGATGATTCAGTGGGCTTGGGCCTATATTACCTTTCAAAGAGGGGCCCGGCTTATAACATCCGAAAAGATAGAAATATCGTAGCCACCCGCCGGACACGTGCTATAGTTTCACCTCAAATAATTATGTCAAAAGATCCTTCGATTTCCGTATTAGAAAACTACCAGCGTCAGCTCTTTAGAGCAGTTGAAGTAGCTCGTGAGGCGATTCAAACCTGGCCGGACTGGTGGAGAGGTTTATCGTACTTTCAAAAGGTTTTTCCCATCTTTAGTATTTTAGTTTATTGGACCGTTCTTTATGCGTTGAACGGATTTCGAAACGACCATTTCTGGATCGGTGCTATTATCCTGACCCTCAGCTATATCGGGCCGTTTGGTCGAACGGTATTGAAATTTGGGCTACCCTTTCTACTGACCGTGATTATTTACGATAGCATGCGTTATTATGCTGATCTGATTCGGGGGCCTGTACATGTTAATGAGCCCTATCTTTTCGATAAGAGGTTTTTTGGAATTTCTACAGCGGCTGGAATTCTGACTCCGAATGAATGGTGGCAATTGCATACAAATCCCGTTTTGGATTTTATAACTGGGTTTGCTTATTTGAATTTTGTTTCGATTTTTATATTGGTAGCCGGGTATTTCTATTTCTATTTGGGTAAGACCGGTACATTTAGAGCTACGCCCGAACGTATATCGGAAGTGGGTAGACGAATTCCGTGGGCTTTCTTTTGGCTCAATATGCTGGGATATTCTACTTATTATTGGTACGCAGCGGCGCCACCTTGGTATGTCGCAATGTACGGTCTAGGGCCGGCAAAAATGGATGTCGCCGCCAATGCAGCGGGTTGTGCGCGATTCGACCAAATGCTGGGAACGCATTTCTTTTCCGGAATGTATGGGCGTGCCGCAGACGTGTTTGGAGCGATTCCTTCGCTTCATGTGGCTTATCCGCTGTTAAGTATCATCTTTGCTTTTCAAGTCGGGGCGGCTAGAGGTTTTTGTATCTTTTTTTATATTTTAATGACCTTTTCAGCTGTATATCTGAACCACCATTACTTGCTGGACGCGCTTTGGGGCTCAGCCTATGCGCTCATGACAGGATATTTTATTAACTGGTATTATGATCGACGAAGCCATAACGAACTCAAGACCGGATAAAAACGGTACAGATATGAAGGCACTATTGGCCACATTTAGCCGGGCGCAATTGGCCGCGATCGGCGCAACTCTTCTAGATTACGGCGTATTATTTTTGTGTACCGAGATTCTTCATGTCTGGTATGTGGCTTCAACGGCTCTAGGCGCTCTCTTGGGTGCGGTTGCCAATTTTCTGATTAACCGACACTGGAGCTTCAAGGCATCAGAAGGAAGTGTGAAACGCCAAGCTAGGCGATATACGTTGGTTTCTGGGGGCAGTCTTCTATTGAATACAATGGGTGTCTGGGCGGTTACCGAATTTATTCACATTCACTACGCGCTTTCTGTGATAGTAATTTCGATAATTGTCGCTGTTTTTTTTAATTATCCGATGCAGCACGGTTATGTCTATCGTATGTAACCGAGACTATTGGTTGTAGCCGAGGTTTTATTTAATGAAAAAAGTGAATATTAAGACTGAGATTCCTGGACTCAAAAGCCGCGAACTGAGAGCTCGTGAAGAGAAGGCGATTGCGCCGGGATTGCAGCGATTTGCGGTGATGGCAGGATTTGTCGTGGATCATGCTAAAGGGAGTACGATTACTGACGTCGATGGAAATACGTTTATTGATATTATTGGGGGAATAGGCGTCAACGGATTAGGCCACAGCCATCCCAAATTTGTCGAGGCTGTTCAAAAGCAAGTGGAAAAGGCTTCGGTTGGAAGTTTTACCTCGGAGCCTCGAGTTGAATTGTTAGAACGCCTTGCCGAGCATCGGCCCGCACCAAAAGTTTATCAAACTCAGCTTTATTCAAGCGGAGCGGAGGCAGTTGAGTCGGCGTTGAGACTGGCGAAGTGCCATACCGGAAAATATGAGTTTGTCAGTTTCTGGGGCGGCTTTCACGGTAAAACGATGGGCGTGCTTTCGCTGATGGGATCGGACTTTAAAGAAGGGCTGGGTCCCATGGTGCCGGGGTCACACATTGCTCCATATGCCAATTGTTATCGATGCCCAATGAGTTTAAAGTATCCGTCGTGCGGGATGGCCTGTTTAGAAATGACCCGAAAACAGATCAAAACGAATGCGACCGGACGTGTGGCTGGGATTTTAGTCGAACCGATGCAAGGGACGGCTGGCAATGTGATTCCGCCCAAGGAATTTGTGGCAGGTCTGAGATCAATCGCCGATGAAATAGGCGCACTTTTGATAATCGATGAAATGATCACTGGCTTTGGTCGTACCGGCCGATATTGGGGTGCGGAGCACTCGGGCGTTCAGGGCGACATCGTAACCATTGGAAAGCAATTTGGCGGTGGCATGCCGATTAGCGGTGTGATGGCACATGAAGACGTCGTTCAGGCTAAACCGTGGTCAAATCCGTCAGGCTCTTCATCTAGCTATGGCGGCGGACCACTTGCTTCCGCAGCCGGAGCCGCGTCTCTCCGAATTATCGATGAAGAAAATCTGGTCGAACGCTCGAGACGGATGGGTGAGTATTTTCTGGAGAAATTAGCTCCGATGGTCGATGATTTTCCGTTTATTGGCGAAGTCCGCGGAGCAGGACTCTTTTTAGCAATAGAACTAGTTAAAGACAAAAAAACAAAAGAGCCGCTTTCGAAGACGGTTACGTACCAAATTTTTAATGAGTGTGTAAAACGTGGACTGCTCACAATGTCTTACGACGCAAAATTTCGAATTCAACCTGCCATGACAATTGATCAAGAAACAATCGATGAGTCAGTCGAGATTTTACGGGAAGTTTTTGCGGTATTAGTTAAAACAAATTCGTGGAAGAATTAAATTTCTTTCTTTAATAGCAAGAAACTATATGGAGTTGGACCTTCATAATGGTCCTCACGGCTTTTCAATTTGAAGTCGGCCGGAGTTTCGGGAAAGAATGTATCGCCCTCGACAGTTTGATGAATGAGCGTTAGATATATTTGTTGAACAAGTGGAAGTGCTGTTTCAAAGATCTGCGCACCACCTATTACAAATATTTCATAATTCTGGTTTTCATAGGGCACCAAGGCCTCTTCTAATGATCCAACGATTCGGGCGCCAGGTATTCGAAGGTCCGGTTGTTTCGTAATAATAATATTCTCGCGTCCCGGCAAAAGCCGACCCATCGAATCGTAGGTTTTTCGCCCCATGATGATTGGATGTCCAAACGTTATTTTTTTGAAATGCTTGAGATCCTCCGGAAGATGCCACGGGAGTTGGTTATTTCTGCCGATGACTCGGTTTTCTGACATGGCTAGAATGGCTGAGAGAATCATAACTTATCCTTACGTTTGTCTGTTTCTAACAAAGAATAGAGGTAGTCGTCGACAAATCTATTGCCGATCTTAAAAGCACCTCGCAACAAAGCCTCTCGTTGAAAGCCAGTTCGCTCCAATAGCCGAATGCTAGATCGATTTGTCGTTGCTGTTTTTGCCTCCAGGCGATGTAATTTCAACTCTTCAAAGCCGAATTTAATGAGGGCGCGAAGCGCTTTGGACGCGTATCCTTTTCCATTATGATTTTCCGCAAGCCAATAGCCGACTTCAGCTTTTTTATTCTGTTTGTCCATATCAAAAATATTAAATTGACCTATAAGGTCCGATTTGGAGCCACTCTTCGTTCCGCCTGGGTTTCCCAGCCACAGTCCAAACCTGGCGCCAGTCTTTTCTCGTCTGGTTTTTTCTGCTTTCTCTACCAAAAGTTTTGCATGATCTTCGATAGAGCCTTCGGCCATCCAAAATTCGACAGTTCGAAAAAAATCCTTGTTAGCTTCTATTGCTTCTATAAGTTTGGTTAAATTGGTGGAACGAGTTTCACGGAGGATGAGGTTATTTTCTAATCGGATAGAATGAAGCCTTTTCATTTTTACTTCCTTTTTAATCCTATTGTCACAAATCCAATGAGTCCGTCCAAGCGTCGGCTACCGCAAGCGCTTTCCGGCCTTCTTCTTCGAGTGAAGGGTTTTCGAAGGAAAGAAGGCCATTGGATACGCGTTGAAGAAATCCCCACTGCCAGATCGATTCGGTGTCGACTCCCGTTAAACTCGCAAGCCGTGCACATCTCTCTCGGCCGAGTTTTAGGGGATTCCCGGCGAGTAATTCAGCACTCCATTCGCGCATTGGAATTCCCAGGTCGTAGGCTGGTTCGGCAAAAACTGGATCGGGATCGACAAATTTAAACTGGCTTAGATCGTCGTTAGAGATTGCCAAGGTGTTCCAGGCATGGGCATCACCGTGATTGAGGACCGCATTTCTGGGGTCAAAACTCTGGCTTCTCATTTTTCCAAAATGAATAGCGATTTCAATAGTTTTCTCTGAACAGAGTCTATTTAAGTTCTTCCCTAGGTCTTTCCATAGTCTCTCAGTGATCTGAACCAACTCCTCCGCTTTTTCGGCCCCATTCTGGATGTTTTCAAGACCCTGGGGTAACGGCATCCAAGCTCTTTTGAGCGTGGAACATATTGCTTCGATTTGAGCATCCATTGACAGCGGAGTCTGATTGAGTCGTGGACCTAGTCGCTCGAGCAGTAGTGCCCGTCGATTCATATTGTAGTTTTTTACCTGCACATAGCCATTTCCTTTTACTGCCAGAAGAGTTTTCAGTTCTCTCTCTGACGAACTGGACCACGGGGGGGCGATTTTTAAAACGGCGTGCTCGTCATCCGATGTCTTTGCCTCTAGGATAAGAGCTTCCGTTCCGCCAGAGAGCACTTGGCCAATCGAGAGATTCCAATCGTGTGCAAGGTGATTGATTGCTGCGTCGAGACCATCGAGCCAGTCCGCTCCGATTTTTCCTTTGGCAAGAGCGCCAAGTCTAATTATTTCAGGAATGGTTAAATGATTTATATGCATAAATTCAGAGCATTATGCTGTCTCTATCTGTTTTGTGCAATAGCTGTTTACCCCTATATTCGGCCGGACCTTCTAGAAAAGCAAAAGGTTCCGTTTGGGCTAGAGTCTATCGTTGGACTTGCTATCAGTATTCCGGCAGTAGTGTGTCTAATATCCGCTCTTTCGATTTACGAGCTCACGGACGAGGTTCCCAGGGAGGCCTGGCAGATGAGTTCGTCGACCGCCAGTTAAAAAAATAGTTTTCTGGTGCTTTTTTACCTGTTGGTAAAATCTTGGTTCACATCAATTGTAGTTTCGGAGGCCATGAAGATGCGCAGGATCGATCTCACCCAACTTTGAACACCCCGTTAGGTGCATGAGCTGGCGGAGCTCCTCATTAAGGAGGTGTAATACATCGAGTAATCCACTCTTGCCTGATACAGCTAGCCCATACAAAGCCGGTCTGCCTATGAAAACGGCTCGTGCACCTAGGGCAATTGCTTTGAAAATATCTGAGCCGGACCGGATACCTCCATCCATGTAGATTTCCATTTTATCTCTGAATTTTGGGCCAATTATTCTCAGGGCTTCTAGCGATGAAATAGTTCCATCGAGCTGTCGCCCTCCGTGATTAGAGATAATTATTCCTCGCACACCTAGTTCTAGCGCTCTCATCGCATCTAAAGGATGCAAAATGCCTTTTAGAATGATTGGAAGAGAAGTAAAGGACATGATGTGCTGAATATCCTTCCAGCCTGCGGAAGAATCTATGTATTTTAAATAATAATCATCAAGAGTGCCAAACGGGATCTCTGGGTCGGTTGGAAAAAGAGGTAGATTATGAAGTGGAAAATCAATAGTATTTTCAGAATTGGACGCCTTTTTACACATGGTACATCCAATTGGAGCATCCACAGTTAAAACAATGGCTTGGCATCCCGCTCTTTCTGCCTTCTCGATAGATTCCTTCATGAGAGACTTGTCTTTATAAATCAGTAACTGATACCAAGTGTGGAAAAGGTCCCTTCCCAATTCGGAGTAGTCGCAATTGGAAAAAGAAGAAATTACATAGTTTGTACCAAATTCTCTTGCCGCATCACTCGCATCTTTTTCGCCATTCTCGCAATACAGCTTCTGAAAAGCTGTCGGAGCAATTAAGATTGGAGTCTGTAGTTCGCTGCCAAGAATCTTTGTGCGAGTGGATACTTTATCAATATTTGCCAGAACCCTGGGAATAATCGAATAGTGATCGAAGGACTCTAGATTGGCTGCGAGCGATTTTCCGCACCCTGCAGCTTTTTCCATGTATCTGACTAGGCCAGGATGAAGCTTAGCCTTGGCTGTATTTTCAAAATCTAACAAGGAACGATATTCGAAAGTCATTAAAACTCCATTTGCTTATTTGGCTGGCGCGCACATTATAATACCTTTCCAAATTGTGAAAGGGTAAAGCTGTGCATCAGCTCAAGCGAGTTTTCTGACAATGGTCACTTACGAAATCTTAATTACTTACACCGCAATTGGCGCAGGAATATGCGGATAGGGATTGTACCCGACGATCTCAAAATCTTCGAACTTGTAATCGAAGATGGAATCGGGTTTTCGCTTGATCAACAATCTCGGTAAAGGTCGCGGTTCTCGGGAAAGTTGAAGTTTGGTTTGCTCGATATGATTCTTGTAGAGATGCAAATCACCCATCGAAATAACTACTTCTCCGGGTTCGAATCCACATTGCTGAGCAACCATATGGGTAAGAAAAGCAACACTAGCGGTATTGTAAGGGTTGCCTAAAAAAAGATCGTTAGAGCGAATATAGAGTAAACAGGAAAGCTTATTCTTTGCCACATAAAATTGATAAAGCAGGTGGCAGGGCGGGAGTGCCATTCTACCTGCTTTGGCATTTTCCTGCGGTTTCTTAGTTTCATCCGGGAGGTAGGCGACGTTCCAAGCGTGAAAAAGATGTCTACGACTGTCGGGCCTTTTCTTTAGACCATCCATCAGTGTAGCAATTTGATCAACATGCCCGCCTTTTCCATCAGGCCAGAATCGCCACTGGTAGCCGTATACTGGACCTAACTCACCCTCGGGTGTGGCCCATTCATCCCAGATGGTGACTTTATTTTCCTTTAGATATTTAATATTGGTTTCGCCCTTCAAGAACCAGAGGAGCTCATGGAGAATAGACCTGATATGGAGCTTTTTGGTGGTTAGAAGTGGAAATCCTTCGGATAAGTCATATCGGACTTGTCTTCCAAAGACAGAAAGGGTGCCGGTACCCGTTCGGTCTGTCTTTTCAATTCCATTTTGCAGGACATCCTCAAGTAGGCCGTGGTATTGCTTCATCGTTTTTCTCGTCTTTTTGGGTGTATGCTTGTTCGACTTTTTTGTCAAATACCTGGAGCTAGGTTAGTAAGCGACCGACAAATAGAACTAGCGAAACAAGACGAAATGAACACAACTATTCTAGTTTCGATTCTTATGGTATCAAAAATTATGACGGAAAAATGGAATATGCTGGCTGTGGTTGCGCTATTGACAGTGTCATCGGCATCACCAGTGTTATCAGCCGAAAAAACAGAGACGGCCCCTGAAAAAAAACAGTACCAACAAAAATATCGTTTTGATCAGGCCATCGCTGGAGTTCCTGAAAGTCGCTACACATCTTTTATACTGGATCTTGCGCGGCGAGGACCTTCTAAGACGGATCAGAGCGAAACCCTCAGTGGAGATTCTGTTACGATTCAGTGTTTAGAAACGCTGGATAATCCTGACTATATTGGACTCAAGCAAGAAATGGTAATCCACGCACCTCTCAAAGCAGTGGAAGCAGTTCTAGACGACTTCGATCACTATAAAGAACTCTTCCCTGGATTTAAAGATGTCCATGTCGTAGATCGAGACGCAAACAGGATTACGACTTATTGGGAACAAAAAATTCCGGTTTTTTTCATCCCGAATATCAAATATGAATTGGTTTACTTCTTAGATAAATCAAAACCTTCCGTAAGAATGTATCGTTACCATCTCAAAGAAGAGAGCAAGATCAAAGCCGTCGATGGAATTATTATCCTAGAAGACAAAGGTCCCAGAAATACTTATTATACGGAATACGATTTTTATGATGCGCACTGGGGAATTCTCAAGACCATTGCTCCGAAGCGGATTTGGAAAGACACTGTAGAAGGGATTGTACTCTCAGACTTAGCGATTAAATTAAAAGCCGAGAATCCAACTTGGTCTTACGATAAGGTTGCTGAAGAGAGCCGAAATAACCTGGAGGTGCATCCAGTAGAACAAGCAATTGCACAGAAAAAGCTCTTCAAAAAATTCGCGAATACAAATTCAAAGGATAAAAGTCTGGGCGTAAAAAAAGCCAGAGAAGAAAAAATTCCTCCCCTGGCCTGTAATATTCGCTTAAAAAAGCGAGGCTAAAAGGCATCTCAACCTGCCCTTTTAGCCTAATAGGTTTCTATTGCTCGAGAAGTTGTAAAGCCGCGCGCACGAACTTTTTTCGTGAGGCAGGTGATGCAGATTGATACTTCTGAATCACTTCTTGGAGCTGTCCATCTCTGGCAGCAAGAGCAACGGCAGAAGCTGTGCCTCCAATCTTATTGATTGGGAGACCCTGTTTTGCAGTTTTCTTGCCCTTTGATGTATTGACAAAGCTCTTGAAATCCGAACGAATCGCAAGATTAGCGACTTGCAATTCTTCCAAAGGAATTTCTAGGGCTTCTGCCAATTGCTCTACCTTATCCCAAGGCAAAGGAGCACGTCCGTGCTCAATATTAGATACAAATTGCACGGAGCACTGACATGCCTTTGCAACGTCTAAGAGACCGAGTCCCTTTTTTAAACGATGTTGGCGAATCAGGTCCCCGAGCGGACCAAACGAACGATTGTCGCGAGAGCGACCTTTTGGGCGTCCACGTTTCATAGTGTTTCTCTAGTAACGCGAGTTTAAAAATTTCACAAGAGAAAATGAAAGCTGCTCTAATATTTTTATAGATCTAATATTTATCCAAACATGATTCAGCATTTTATTTTCGAGCTCGAAAACTTTCGATCATCGTCACTCAAACGAATCAAATTCTCCATTTAGATTTTTTCGTCACGCTGCAAAATGCAACGAGGGTGAATGGAAAAGCAGAGTGCAGTGCTTTCAGCTTCGTTGGAATTTTTTAAAAAAAAGAAGGGGAACTGCTAGAGCAATTCCCCTTACATCTACGTTATTCGCACTGTCTTACTAAACCCGCCAGCACTTGGGCTTGGTAGCTCAGTGCCGGAGAGTCTGTGCGTCTTGTTTACCGGTGACCGCGAGAAGCGGCTCCGCCTTTTCGCCCAATTTGAGCCATATGCTCTCGATTTTTCGAGACCGTTTGGCCGCCTTTTCTGCCGATTTCGGCCATATGCTGGCGATTTCGGGAAACGGCTAGTCCGCCTTTTCTGGCAACTTCTTTTCGGGTTTGAGGATCCATGGCTGCTGTACCACGTGCGCCAGGACGTCGTGTGCCCTTAGTACGTTCCATGGGCCTGCCGCTTTCTAGCGTTTGGTTTCCTTCTCCAGGCTGAGAGGCTGACTCCGAGATAACAGATGCAGCAGATTGGGCTTCCGGCTGTTTTTCAGACTGAGAGCTACTCTCTACATTTTGTTTACTTTCCTCTCTTCCGCCTCCATTCCGTTCAGGGCTGTTAGCTTGGTTTATTGGTTGATCGTATTCATTAAGATTTGGCATTGTTTCCTCCGAACAATCGGTCCCATATTCCTGTAAGATGATTTATCAATTGTCGGTGCAAGCCGCATTCCCTAGCGCAGGGCTGCCTGGCGCGAGAATTGATAAGATTATTAAAATAATATGGACACAGTGAGAAAATCGTCTTCTGAGAAGAAAGAGGCGGAAAAAAGACGTACCGAAAAGCGTACGACTGAAGATCCGGAACTGGCGGCCCGTTTTAATCGGGTTCTGGAGGATACGGTAGTAGGTCTGGAAACCGCGGGAATAAAGTACATGTTTATAGGTGGAATAGCGTCTGGAGGATTAGGTAGGCCGCGTTCTACTCATGATATAGATTTATTTGTGCGACCCGAGGACGCTGAATTGGTCCTGCGCGCCTTAGCAAATTGCGGATTCCAAACGGAAAAAACCGATCCCACCTGGTTATACAAGGCGTTCAAAGAGGATATATTGGTGGACGTCATTTTTAAATCAAAAGGGGAGATCTATCTCGATTCCGAAATGTATCAGCGGATGATTACTGCCGAATTTCATGGCAAGAAGTTAAGACTGGTAGCCCCAGAGGATTTAATTATCATTAAAGCGACTGCGCACAGTGAAGTAACACCGAGTCATTGGCATGATGCAATTGCCTTACTTTCATATGCAACAATTGATTGGAAGTATCTCATCCGTCGGGCACGACGAGCCCCACGAAGAGTTCTAAGTCTTCTATTGTATGCTCAATCAAATGACATATGGGTGCCCAATTACGTGATTCACGAAATGTATTCTGGAATATTCGAAAACATAACTGTGTCGAGCCATGTCGAATCGATAAGAAAAAGTGCTCCATTGACTGTGGTTCCTGGGCACGGTGTGCCGATTTCAGTACGGGGGTCAGAAAGGGTCGCTCATACCTACGCGGCGGCCCATATAAGAGAGAGACTTGCCGAAGACTCCCGGACAAATGAGCTGGATATTTTAATTGAACAACAAGATGACAAAATTCTGCTCCGCGGGGAAGTTATTTTTGAAGAGCGAAAGAAAGCCGTCGAAAACCTTGCCAAGGAATGTTGTCCGGAATTCCAAATAGAAAACCAAATTCGCGTTGTGGAGTTTAAAGAGCCTTCCGAGGCGGAGGAGGTCAAGTGATTCGTGTAGCTGCAGTAGGTGATGTGCACTATGATCATCATCCCAGAGAATCTATTCGTCCGCATTTTGAAGCTTTAAGCCAGCGAGCTGATCTATTATTGATAGCAGGGGATTTGACTCAATCTGGTTCCCTGGCCGAAGCAAAAGCACTTGCATCAGATCTCTCGAAAATTCCCATTCCTGTAGTTGCTGTGCTGGGTAATCATGATTTTCATCAGAATAATGAGAGAGAAATAATCCAACTCCTTCGCGATTCAGGAGTTAGTGCGTTGGAGGGCGAGTCGATTACTCTGACGATTAACCAAAAGCGGATCGGTATAACGGGTCTGAAGGGTTTTGGGGGCGGTTTTTTTGGCGCATGTATCACCGAATTTGGGGAACCTGAAATGAAAGCTTTCGCTCACCATTGCCGAGTGCAAGCCGAGAAATTGCGAAAAGGACTGTCCCAGCTAGAAGCCGACTATAAATTTGCGTTGTTGCATTTTTCTCCAGTCGAAGGCACTCTTTTTGGCGAGAGAAAAGAAATTTACCCGTTTTTGGGCAGCTATTTGCTGGCTGAAGCCGTCGACTCGGCTTCTGAGGTCACCGCTGTTTTTCATGGACATGCTCATATGGGAGTAGAAAAAGCAACGACGCCGGGAGGAGTTCCCGTTCGCAACGTTGCCCAGCCCGTTATTCGACACGCGTATAAAATATATACTTTTTCCTAAATTTTGCTAAAGTAGATCTATGGCCGCTAGCCGTAATACCAAACCTAACAGTGATTCTGACCCTTATTATGAATTATTGCCGAGCGATACAGATCCCGCCAGGTTGAAGCGCGAGCGTGATAAATCTAGAAAATTGAAAAAATCACAGTGGTGGCATCGAAAAATCGGCGCGGGCATCTGCTATTACTGTCAAAATAAATTTCCGCCCTCGGAATTAACGATGGATCATGTCGTTCCGCTAGCGCGGGGGGGAAAAAGTCAGCCGGGAAATATTGTTCCAGCCTGTGTGGAATGTAACCGTGAGAAAAAATTGCGTACTCCAGCGGAGGAACTATTAACAAAGAAGAGCTAAGCCTTACTATCCAGTCACCAACCGTCGCTTCAAATTTCTTCGGGTTGACTCTTCGCAGAAACCTACTTATTGTTGAATGGTGATTGTCACTCTTTTCTTAACATTAGCAGCCTCACTCAGTTTTGCAGGCCCAGTCCAAAGCTACTATAATTTTCCGTCCTGTAGTCCCGAATCCGAAATAGTTCAAAAACAGCCTAAAAATACACTTTCTCCGAAATTTTGTGCTGAATGGAATCCAGAGTTTCCGGCAGTGAGCCGCGAGTGTTGTGGAGTCTTTCGGGCGAGAGGTCGTCGCCTTAAAGCAAAAAAGCTGACACACCGAAGGCGTCGGAGGGACTATTGCTCTGATATGACGATGGAACAAAGGCGTTATATCGAGGACGTCAGAGCCGGAAGAGCCAATGACATTTTAGATTCGATCAAACGCGAGAGTAGTGATTATCAAGACCAGGCTTTTTGCACCGAGCATGACGGGTTCTTAGCTTTTGGAAGGCCTATCGTTCCAACACTTGAGAATCGTATCAAATTGAATGAGCCCGCGCTTTGTCTGAATTTTGGTACGGACTCGATGGTGGGAATGCTGGAGTGGTTGGGTAGGTTTGTTGCAAAGAAATATTCCGAACTTCAATATGGTGGTGTTCACCTAAACATTGGAGATATTTCAGCACCTAAGGGTGGACGAATTGTCGGTCGGACCGGCGGAAATCGCCATCTTTCGCATATGACGGGGCAAGATGTAGATTTGGGGTTTATTACCGCAAGGCCATGGGAAGAGTCTCCACCCAAGTTTACAAATGACTTTAAAATCGAAGAAAACTGGGAGCTAATTCAGCGGGTTTTTCAGAATCCTTTTGCCTGCGTGAAGGCGGTTTTTTTGGATCGTTCCCATATTCGAAAGCTTGCAAAGTTCGCTCGTAACGATAAGAACTGGAAGGTCTTTAAAAACCGAATTCGTCACATGCCCCATCATAAGAATCATTTTCACGTCCGGATAGGGAAGAGTCCCGATGATCCGGGTTGCCTCTTCCCTGTGAAACCAGAAGTCGAATTTGATGACGATGAGTCAATAAGTGAATCAGTCAGTAACCCCAGTCAGAGTACCCGGATCGAGCAAGAGGGATAATTCCTTCTCGTCGATAAGGTTTTTGTCTCTAACCAAATCGATCACTGATTTTTCTTTCTTTAGGGCTTCTTTAACCAGTTCAGCAGTTTTTTCATACCCTAGTTTTGGACTCAGAGCTGTAGCGACTTGAGGAGTGCTTTCAAAATAACGTCGTAGGCGCGGCTCATTAGGTTGTAAACCGTCGATACATCTCTCTTTTAGAGTAGTCAGGGTGTTTGTCGCAACTTGGGTGGCCTCCAGCATGGAATAAGCCATCATCGGCATCATGACGTTGAGTTCGAGCTGTCCTGCTAGGCCACATGAGGCAATAGTCTGATCATATCCCAAAACAGAATAAAAAGTCTGATTCGCCATCTCCAAAATGGACGGATTGACTTTTCCCGGCATAATACTACTTCCCGGTTGGACCGCAGGTAACAAAATTTCTGCAAGACCGGTCATGGGACCTGACGCGAGCAATCGCAAATCATTGCAAATTCGGGTCATTTCAATCGCAGCTATTCTCAACATCGCAGAATAGTACGTAACAGGAGACTGGGATTGCATAGCTTCACAAAGATTGTGTGCACTAGTGAGTTTCTCTCCCGTGAGTTTCTCCAGTTCCGAGACAATTGCTTTTGTGTAACCTTTTGGAACTGTGAGTCCAGTTCCTGCAGCACTGCCACCGATACCAAGTTCTCGCAACGCATCTCTTCCAGAACGGATCCATTGGGCGCATTTTTCAGTAGTGACTGCGTATGCACCAAATTCTTGGCCAAGGGTCATTGGAACGGCGTCTTGTAAATGCGTGCGTGCAGACTTTGGAATTTTCTTCCACTCTTTTGTTTTCTTCTTAAACGAATCAGATATATGCTGAAAAGCGTCAACCAAAGGGCCTGAAGCTTCGAGAATTGCCAAGCGCATTGCAGTAGGAAATGAATCGTTTGTTGACTGAGAGCGGTTGACATGATCGTTCGGATGAATAGGCGCGTAAGTTCCTAAGGGTTTACCGGCCAGTCTGTTCGCTACGTTAGCAACAACTTCATTTATATTCATATTTTGGCTAGTTCCGGCGCCGGCTTGATAGGGATCAACCGGAAAGATTGAAGGCCAGTTTTGGGTGGGAATGGAGAGAAGTTCATCTATTGCATTTCGAATGAGTTTTGTATTTTCTTTATCGAGTACACCGCATTGGTTGTTTGCAGTTGCTGCTGCCGCTTTGACTCGGAGATAGGCTCTAATCAGCCACGGATGCGCTGTTCTGTGCGAAATTTGATAATTTTCAAGTGCTCGCAAGGTTTGTGCACCATACAGAGCATCACTAGGAACCTTTACATTACCCAACGAATCATGTTCTTCACGGAAATTTGTCATAGTTTAGCCTCACAAAAAAAGTAGAATTTTGGCCTTAAATATGCAAGACTTCAGCATTTGTGTCGAGCTCTATTCTCAAAAAAAGAAGGGTTTATTGTTCAGAGCGGGGGGATTCATGAGAATCTTAGTCGTTGAGGATGATCCATCGATTCGGGAGACATTGGGAATAGTCTTGGAAGCCTATCACTACCAGGCAGATCTCATAGATCGAGGAGAGGATGTTCTTGAGTATTTGAGTTCAACTTGGCCAGACGTCATGCTCTTGGACTTAACACTGCAGGGGATGAGTGGTGAAGAAGTCTATGAGAGCATTTTAGCCCGTTACGGACGGGTGCCACCTACCGTCGTTCTTTCGGCGGTGCAGCAAGGTGAGTTGAGAGCGCGGCACTTAGCAGGCGCCTGGTTTTTGGGAAAACCTTATACGATTGAACAGCTGATCGGTATTATTCAACAAGCAGCAGCGTCGAAAGGCGCCGCTTAGCAATAAGATTGCTTAGCAAATGAATGATAGATATTGAACAGATCCGAACTGTCTGCACGCGCATATCAAGTGATGTCCGAGGCTACATCCTGGGAAGAAATCTGGGAAACAGGCCCGTATTTTGATCGCATCTCGCGCTTACTCGAAGTTGCAGAGCATTACGCCATTTTTGCGGGCTGGCAGATTGACTCGCGGATTAAACTAGGAAACGAAACCTTCAAAGAAAAAATCATCCGTATTTGTGAGACGAAGAAGGATTTTCACTTCTACTTATTAATGTGGGATCACGCTTACATCTACGTACGTGAGCGTGAGCTTTTTCAGGGGCGGGTCTGGGAAAATATCCATGAGAGAGTTCATTTTGTGTTCGACAATCGCCATCCCATGGGTGCTTCGCATCACGAAAAAATATGTATTATTGATGGGAAGATAGCTTTTTGCGGGGGAATTGATTTTTGTGACGACCGGTGGGATTGTCCCGATCATTTTTATAATGATCCTCGTCGATCTCTCGACCGGAAGGGTGAAAAACACGGCCCTTATCATGATATGGCAGTGCAAGTGAGTGGCCCGATTTGTGAGGAAATTCAAAATCACATCGAATCACGATGGCGCGCCATTTCGTCTATCCCTCTTCCTAAACGGATGCTCAAACAGGTGAAAAAGACGAGTGATCACCGAGGGCACCGAGTTTTTTTCAGCAGAACTCTGGCAGATGTGAATTCTTTTCGGGAGAAACTTTCACCCGTACGTGAAGTGGAGTTTCTATTTCGAGATCTGATTCAACTTGCTCAGTCCAGAATTATTTTGGAGGGACAGTATTATTGGTCTAAAGTTCTTAATGATGTTCTCATTTCCAAAATAGTCGAAATGAGAGGTCAGAAATTCAAAGTCATTCTCATTTTGGCTGATCTCCAGGACATCAAATCTCTCACACGTTACATGATGTCCTACGAACTCTCTCTTCTGAGACGATTGCAAGAGGCTGCGAATTTTGCAGGAATTGAGTTAGTGATGGGTTCCCCGGTTGCAATGCCGCCCGAATTTAATTCTTTTCAGCCTCCCAAACCGATCTATATTCATTCCAAAGTATTGATAATCGACGATCGGTTTTTAGGAATTGGTACTGCCAATTTTGCTGATCGCGCTCTCCGTATTGACACTGAAATTCACCTTACGCTAGAAGCCAGAAACGATTTTGAGCGAAATCACGTTCGACAGATGGCGAACAATATTCTCAATCATTGGGATCTTGGCCCAGTTCGAAAAAAGTCTTCCATCTATTTTAGAAAATTCCAACCAGTGGTGGATCTCAAGCACCTAAGAAAGGAACTGAAGAGAGTTGCCGGTTTCCGATGGGATAAGTATTTTGACCCTGCGTTGCCCTGGTTCCATGTTTTGAAGCGAAAAATTTATATTAAAGTAAGGCAGCAGGCTGCATTTCCTGTTCTTGCCATGGGTAGCTGTTTGTTGTTGGGGGCGGTGTCTACTTCCATACTCCTTCACTTCTATGGAATCCCGCCGACTATTTATGTGTTTTCCTATAATTTCGTTCTCTCATCCGTTTGGCTACTCCCCATTCCGTTTTCGGTCGTCGGTATTCTTGCTGTAATTCAACTTGGTCCAAGCATTGGAAGCTCGGTGATTCTAACGTCGTTTTGGTCAGCCTCCATGATGGGATACTTCTTTTGGCGAGCTTTCCCTAATACTGCTTCAGGAGTATTATCCATTGACCGGCAAGACGCTCTATTTCAGAAGGCGGGTCGAAGAACTTTTCCTGATTATATAATGCTGTTATTCGATCCAAGAATCAGCGTTCGCTCGAAGCTCATCAGCCAGGGAATTTTTGTGGTTCCGTTCCCGTGGTTTGCCTTAGGATCATTGGTTCTATTGCCAGCGTTTATGTATATGGTGTTTACATTGATTATTCCTTTAATAGTTAGTTGCCTGTTTGAGAGTATTTTAAGCATCGCGAGAGATCTTGGAAATATGGTAATGATCGGCAAAGGATGAAAGAAAACAGACTCAAGATCGTATCCTATAATATTCACAAAGGCTTTAGTTCAGGCCGTGGCAAATTTATTCTAACTAAAATCAGGGATGCCCTCAGAATCGTCCATCCGGACATAGTCTTTCTTCAGGAAGTACTGGGTCAACATGATTTACACAGGAAGAAATTCGAAAACTGGCCTACTGAACCTCAGTTTGAGTATTTGGCGGATCAACTCTGGCCCCATTACGCATATGGGAGGAATGCCGTCTATTCTTATGGTCACCACGGAAATGCAATCCTAAGTAAATACCCATTCAAATATTTTGAGAATATTGATATTTCAACGAATTTATTTGAGCGCAGAGGTCTTTTGCACGGTGTAATTAAGCTTCCGGAAAAGAGAAAACCGCTCCACTTGCTCTGTGTGCATCTAGGTTTGCTGGAAGCGGAACGACTCGCACAGATCATTAAACTATGTGAAAGAATCGAATCGCACGTGCCCCATGGAGAGCCTCTGATTATCGGAGGAGACTTTAATGATTGGCGTGAAAGGGCCTCAGATACCCTGGAAAAGAACCTAGAAGTTCGGGAGGCCTTTCGCCATCTCCATGGGAGACACGCCAAGAGTTTTCCTAGCTGGTTTCCGACCCTAAAACTGGATCGAATTTATTATCGAGGGATGAAAGCCCAGGGCGCGCATTGTTTGCGGGGCAAGCCTTGGCGGGAACTATCGGACCATGCTGCTTTGATAGCAGAACTTGTGGTTAAATGAGCTCTGAAATGCTAGAAACAAAAAATGGAGCCAAAAGTGTCATTAGGAAAGTCTGGACGAGATTCTGAAAAGTCCGGAGGTAGTAAGTTAAAGTCTGATAAGTCGTCCCATCGTTTGGTTCGATCCCACACCTGTGGCGAACTACGAACGGGCAATTTAGATCAGACAAGTGAACTCTGCGGATGGGTCGCCAAGCGGAGGGATCATGGCGGATTGATTTTCATTGATCTGCGGGACCGGTACGGACTTACTCAAGTAGTTTTCGATCCGAAATATCCTGACGGCGGCCAAACGGCCCATCAAACGGCCGAAAAACTCCGTTCCGAATATGTGATTTGGTGTCGTGGAAAAGTTCGACATCGCCCAGCCGGTATGACAAATCCTAAGATGGCAACCGGAGAAATTGAAGTCATTTGCAATGATTTGGTGATTTTGTCCGAAGCGCGAACGCCTCCATTTCCTATCGAAGATGAACTGGATGTCGCCGAAACGGTGCGTTTGAAATACCGTTATCTCGACTTACGGCGTCCCAATTTGCAGCGGAATTTATTGATTCGCCACCGAATGATTTCGATTGTTCGAAACCATTTAGATCAACACGGTTTCGTTGATGTAGAAACGCCGATTCTTTATAAATCTACGCCCGAAGGGGCACGGGATTTCCTTGTGCCAAGTCGGCTCAATCCGGGGACTTTCTATGCCCTTCCCCAGTCGCCACAGACCCTGAAGCAGTTGCTGATGGTGAGTGGGATGGACCGCTATTATCAAATTGCCCGGTGTTTTAGGGACGAAGATTTAAGAGCTGATCGGCAGCCAGAATTTTCGCAGATTGATATTGAAGCATCATTTATCGACGAGGAAATTCTCTTTGGTATTCTAGAACCTTTATTTGTGAATCTCTGGAAAGAGATTTTGGGACTCACCATCACGGCACCTTTTCCGCGCATGTCCTACGCAGAAGCGATGGATCGGTACGGGAGTGATAAACCGGATGTGAGGTTCGACCTGGAGCTTCAAGATCTTTCTGAAGTTTTTAAGAGTAGTCAATTTCAGGTATTTCAATCGGCTTTGAAACCGGATGCACGAAATAAGAAAGGATCCGTTCGCTGTATCGCCGTTCCAGCGCAGGCGGATGCGTTTTCAAGAAAAGACCTGGATGATCTTCAGAAGATGATTGGAGCTTATGGCGCTAAGGGACTGTTGTGGATAAAAATTCAACAAAATGGAGAAATGCAATCGCCCGCAGCAAAATTTTTCTCGCAAGAAGAGAAAGACGCGCTGACACAGAAACTCCACTTACAAGCGGGGCATTTAGTTTTAATCGTCGCCGATCAAAGAAATAAAATCGTATTTGATTCCTTAGGCGCTCTTCGTCTCGCTATTGGAAATAAACTGGGATTGATTCCGAAAGCAGGCGAAGGAAAGCCAGCATTCCTTTGGGTGACTCGGTTTCCTTTGCTGGAATTTGACCCTAAGGATAATCGCTATTTTGCTATGCACCACCCCTTTACTTCACCGCGACCAGAATTCTTTGAAGATTTTGTAGCGGGAAGAAACCTGGAACAAATGGAAGCGTCTGCCTACGACCTAGTTTTAAATGGCGTAGAGGTAGGCGGTGGCAGTTTAAGAATCTATCGTTCCGATATACAAACGGCCATGTTTGGCCATTTAGGGTTATCGCCCGAAGAAGCGAAAGATCGATTCGGTTTTTTTCTCGAGGCGCTACAATATGGGACACCGCCGCATGGTGGAATTGCTTTCGGAGTAGATCGCCTAGCGGCGCTGCTCTGTGGAGTCGGGCCTATTCGAGATGTAATGGCATTTCCAAAGACGCAAAAAGGACAATGCCTTATGTCGGAGTCGCCTTCTCATATTCCGGATGAACAGCTTGACGAACTTGGAATTCGGGTGAATCTCAAATGATCTCGACAACATCTGGTTCACCTTCTTTAGGTGATGGTGCCGGTGAGTTTTCATTTCGGACGCGAGAGCGAGCGCTGGAGCGATTTCAAAAAGAAGAATTTGATCTTTTGATTGTCGGTGGTGGAATTACTGGCGCCGCTACCGCACGTGATGCCGTGTCACGAGGGTTGCGCGTAGCTTTGATAGAACGGAAAGACTACGCTTTCGGGACCTCATCTCGAAGCTCGAAATTGATTCACGGTGGGCTCCGGTATCTTCAGAAATTTGAATTGAAACTGGTCTTCGAGGCTCTGGCCGAAAGATCTTTCTTTCTCAAAGTCATGCCCCACAGGGTTAAGTCGTTGTCATTTTATTATCCTATTTATAGGGAAGGCCTAGTCCGGCCAACCCTTTTATCTTTCGGGCTTTGGCTCTATGATATTCTGGCACTTTTTCGTTCACCTGAGTTTCACAGCAGATATTCGTCAAAGAAATTATTGGCCGAAATTCCGTTCCTGAAAGAAGAAGGACTGCTGACCGGATTTAAATTCTATGATGCTACGATGATGGATGACGTTCTGGCAGTTGAGACGATTAGAGCTGCACACGAAAAAGGCGCTGCGACAGCAAATTATATAGAAGCGGTAGAACCACTTTGGAACGGTGATCGGATTGTTGGATTTAAGGCGAAGGATCAGGTAGCCGGCAAAAATTATGAAATTCGCGCTTCGCAAACAGTTGTTTGTGCTGGTCCTTGGACGGATAAAGTAGGGGTCAAGCTGAGTAATAATTGGAAACAATGGCTCAATCCCAGTAAGGGAGTTCACCTCGTTTTTGATCATAAGCGAATTCCTGTGCCAGGTACGGTGGTAATGAGCCATCCTAAAGATGGTCGTATTTCGTTTGTAGTACCAAGGACGGATTTTGGGACTGGTGTGGTGATTGTTGGTACGACAGACTCTCCGACGCCGGATGATCCGGATCGTGCAGAAGTGGTGGCGGATGACGTTCATTATTTAATGAATTTATTAAATTTGAGTTTTCCAAAACTGCGGTTGACGGCTCAGGATATTGTCAGCGCCTATGTGGGCGTCAGACCGCTTGTTGACGATCAATCGGGAGAAAAGGTAGGAGTCTCTCTTCAAAAAGTCAGCAGGGAACATCAAATTGAAGAAGGCCCCGGCGGAACGGTGATAGTTGCGGGCGGGAAATACACAACACATAGAAAGATGGCGGAAGAAGTCGTCGATTTTGCACTAAAGACGTGGAAAAAAGAATTTAAAAAAACTGGGAAATATCCGCTACCGCAAAATATTGGGACTTCACATACCAAGCTTCCGTTAAGCGCAAATCTCACTCAGGAAGAAACAGAAAAAGCAGTACAATCTGCGCAAGAAAACAAGATCCAGCTTCCACAAGAATTGTTAGAACGGTATGGAGCCGACGCTTTGAGAATTTGCCAGATGCAGTCGAAAGATCAGACTCGACCTGATCCTGCGGCCTTTCCGATGCTTCAGTCGCAGCTGCGCTACGCGATACAAAAAGAAATGGTCATTCACTTGGAGGATTTTTATCTAAGAAGAGTGCCATTATTTCTCTCGCGATCAGATGGGGGCCTTCCTTGGGCTGAAGCCTTGGCCCGCGTGTGGGCAGCAGAAAGAGGTCTGGACGAAAAGGAAGCTGCATCCGAATTGGAGAGGCTGAAGGCAGAGCTTGAAAATCGGTCTGCGTGGAAAAAGACGCTTAAGAGCTAAAAAATAGGACTTCTTGGTAGTCCCACCCTGTTTATTTTTTTAGAAAATGATGAATTAGAATGAAAATGAGAGCAGAAAAACAGTGATCCAACCAGACGGACAAATATGAATTTTTGACTTCGGAAGAAATTGAATTTACTTCTGAGAATAGAATATAGGCTTTAGGCTAATAGAATATCTATATTTGAATATCTAAGCAGCCATGCTAAGGTGTGTCAAAGTTTATGAAAATATTGAAATTGCTTTTGTTAGTTGTCGTGATCCTCCTGGGTACTGGCGCCCAGTCTTTTGCTTCGGAAGAAAAATCCGCCGCAAAGCCTCCGAAAAGATGCGCAGCCTGCGATGAAGTTTCCACAGAGAAATGCGGGGCCTGCAGAAAAATCAAATATTGTGGTCGCACGTGCCAGAAATCTGATTGGGCTCGACACAAGATAGAATGTAAGACCTATGAAAAGGGATGCATTGTTTGTGGAAAACCTGCGGGTCAATGTGGAAAATGTGGAAAAGTTAGTTATTGTGGCACTCAACATCAGCGCCTGGATTGGTCTCGTCACAGATTAAAATGTAAGGATGCTGATAAATTAGTTGAGATTGATGCTGGTTGGGCTGAAAAAAGTTATATCTATCCTAATATTAAGAATCTTAAGCACTATTTAAATAATGTAAAAATAGACATCAATAAAATTGATGTCGTGAAAGCAGTCACCGTTTTCTTGGATGGCATCCCATTTGCCTATGATGAAATTGAGGAGAGCACCCCTACGGATGGCAAACACTTGCGTGTTATTGGTGAGTTTTCAGATTTAATTTTATATGAACCAGCTTTGCCCTCTGGAGAAATTAGACCAAGAGTGATTAATGACATCACGCTAGTGAAACTCTTGGATTCATTTCGTAAAGAAAAGCCCGGTCCGGAGTTTATTTTCTTTGAACGTCTCCAATCGTACTTTCGGCAATTGTATGGTTACGGGATGCCTCGAAGCGTTCTTGATGCCATGAATGCCTATTTAGGGCGGCAAGGGAGGTTTTTTATGAAGGCTCCGCTTTCTCAAGATAGAAAGGACAGCTCCTCTCAGAATGCCGAGCAAAAGCGTAAAACCCAGCTCGTTGATCGAAGATCTTCCGACGAGTGCACCACCGAAACTAATACGGCAGCAATTCAACCTTCCTTGGTATCCGTTACTTCAAATCTAGCGCAGCTTGGCAACTTATTCTCCGAGACAAAAACTGGCCCCGAGGTCGGCCCTAGCCTCGAGAAGAAAAAGAAAAAAAAGAAGAAAAAATATAGAACCGGAGTAAGTTAATGCATGGACGTGGCATAGTCCGTATAAAAAGTGCCAAATCGTCATAATGTTGTATGTTAGGAATATCTAACCTACTGGATACTGGTCACCTCTTGAATGGGGGTGCTCACCTAGGGCAGGCTGGCCCAGATAAACTTAAAACAGCTGAACCTTCACGCCTTCCTTCTGCAAGAAAGATCGAATCTTATCTGAATCCAACGGTTCGAGGCGCCAGAGCAAACTATGCAGTAACTTCAAAGTTTTTGCACCTTCGTCTGAGCCAATTTTGTCGGTGATTTTTCTCACCTCACCTGTAATGGCGATGAGATTATCGGTAAGTCTTGATAAATCGGTTTTAAAGAGCTTGCTCTTATCCACCCAGTCCAGAGTCTTGTTCAGGTTGCCGCTCAGTTTATAGAGGAGCTCAATGGAACGTGTAATATCGCCTTTGTTTTCATCGATAATTTCTTTTATTTTTCCTGCTAAGTCGAAGCTTTGTGAGATCAGTTGGTCAATGCGGGGTGGGTCTATTCCGGCGACTACATCGCCAGCGCTCAGTTGAGGCGCACTGATTCGTCCCGGTGTGACCTCGATATAGCGTTCGCCGATAATTCCAGCTAAGTTAATAAAAAACTGACTGTCTTTGCGTACACCAGGCATTGCATTTTTTCGGATGGATAGCTTTATCTTAAGAGGAGCGATGGCTTTTCCATCTTCAGTAAGACTGGCAGCCTTTACATTTTGGCCACGCGGGGAGACTTCCTTAGGATCGACAGCTGCAAAGAAGTCGATACTTTCAACCTTTCCAACCTTGATCCCAGAAACACGAACCGGGGATCCCACTTCAATTCCTCCGGCGAAATTATAGGTGACGTAAAAACTGGTGCTTGATTGAAAAGGATTTTGAATACCGATGACCCAGGCGAAGAGAAAGACCAAAACCCCAGTCATCAGAACGAGCACACCTACTTTTGCTTCATTTGATATTCGCATTCATTACTCCTGTCGTCTTCTTCGCAGAATCATTTTGCAAAACTATTTCACAGAACCATACTAAATAAGTAAGTTAAAATAAAATCTAATAATATAATTGCAATCGTAGCACTCACAACGGCGTTTGTTGTGGCGGTGCCGACTCCCTCGGCGCCTCCTTCGCAGCGGAGCCCGTAGGACGATGCTATGATAGGAATTACAGATATATAGACGGTTCCTTTCACTAAAGCACATATCAGATCTTTGAGTGTAATAAAGTGTTTTAGTAGAGTGAGATACTCTAAACTAGTAAAGTTGTATCTCACTGTTGTGAGGAGCATTGAAAACAGCAGAGTCACAAAAATAGCAGCCAGAGTCAGGCTCGCTCCGCAGATAATACCGGCAATATAGCGCGGAAAAACAAGGTAACCGATGGGGTTTATACCCAATAATTTTAGAGCATCGATCTGTTCGGTTAGTTTCATACTGCCGATTTCGGCGGTCATCGCTGCGCCGACTTTACTGACCAGCAAGAGCGCAGGAATCGCAATGCCCAGTTCTCGAAAGATAAACTGGCCGGAAAGCCCTGGAATCATAGAAGTGTTGTGAAGGGCTTTGTCCATGTGCCAAGCCATTTCTTGGGTGACCACCATCCCCGCAAATGCAGTCGAAACTGAGATGAGTGGAAGACTTCCAAAACCGATCTGAACGATAGAACGATTGATTTCGTGCCAGCGCCATGATTTCGCAAAAGGAATGAGACGGATGGTCTTAAAGAAAATAAAGGCAAAATGATAAAGAGTAAAAATCCCGCCAGATACACCATTACCGGTTCCGTTTGCGGCATTCGAATAGCGCTTTAGACAATTTCTCAGTTTCATATTATACCCGGCATGCCTGACTTCAATTTTGCGGTACTCCTTCCACAAAAGTCATAAACAAATCCAATAAATCGCCCGACAGATAGTTTGCGAATACAATATAAAAGTGCGTGTAGACTGCAGCCCAGGTAACAGCCTTACCAACACCGCGAGCACCGCCAGAAGCAGTAAAGCCCCGGTGACAGGAGACGGAGGCGACAATACTTCCGTAAATGAGGCACTTGAACATCCCGGCAACAACGGTCGAAGCAGAAGTGAAACGTGGAATGCTGGAAGCAAATTGAAGATAGTTGATTCCACACACAGTGCTGGCTACTACCATGCCGCCTAAGATGCTGACAACGAGTCCGATGGCGAGCAAAATAAGGCTTGAGATAATGATTCCAAAGAATCGGGGAACGATCAGGTATTGAATCGGGTTCGTGCCTAAACATTCAATGGCGTCGATCTGTTCCGTTACCCGCATCGTGCCCAGTTCTGCTGCCGTGTATGCACCGACTTTCCCAGCCAGGAGAAAAGAAATAATCAGGGGTCCAATCGAACGAACCACCGCCGAAGTGTTCAATCCACCGAGATAAATCTGAGCATCGTATTTTTCTAGGATGAGATTGAATTGAATAACCAGAATCGCGCCCACAAAAATACCGGCGAAAATGATAGTACTGAGGGATCGAATAGTTATGGCCGATACTTGTCCCGAAATGGTTTTGAGATTTCCGCGGGTAGTAAAGAGGGTTCTGAAGATGTAAAACAAGAAAATAAAAACATCGCCGAGGTCGGCCAAGAAATTCAAAACTTTTCTTCCTAAAAAAGCGATCATACTACCGCCAAAGCTTCCTCTAAGAATTCCTGGACCAAGCTGTGAGGTGAATTCTTAATCTGTTCCACCGTCCCATGTTCTAGAATTTGCGCGCGATCTAACACCAAGATACGATCGGCAATTCTCAGCGCACTTCCCATATCGTGAGAGACAACAATACTAGTTACATTAAGTTTCTTAGATAAGTCACGAATCAAATCAGTCACAGCGTTTGTGGTGATCGGATCCAGCCCTGTGGTGGGTTCGTCAAAAAGCAAATAGCTAGGTTCCGGGGCAAGAGCGCGGGCCAGGGAAACCCGTTTTTGCATGCCGTAAGAAATTTCTGGCGGGCGGTCACCCAAAATTTCGGGTGTCAAATGCACAAGGGCTAGTTTTTCAATTACTTTTTTACGGGCTTTGTCTTCAGCGTAGTCCTTCAGAGCAAAGGCGACGTTTTCATAGATGGTGAGAGAATCGAGCAAAGCAGGATGCTGAAAAACCATCCCACATTTCTTTCGAGTCAGAGTGAGTTTGTCCGGTGTGAGGGTAGTGATTTCTTGACCGTCGACAAAAATTTTTCCGGAATCAGGCTTGATCAGTCCAACAATTTGTTTCAGTGTGACGGATTTTCCGACGCCGCTGCGGCCCAGGATGAAGAGAATTTCGCCCGGAAGAACGTCAAAGGAAATCTGATCCAATATCAGCTTGGGTCCAAAAGATTTTTTTACGTTTTCAAACCGAATACTCACTCGCTTCCCTCTTTATTCTCTCTTCGTTCCTCAGGCAAAATCCGAAGTTAAAGGCCCATTTTTCAGTCCGTGAATAAATTGACGGAGTTCTGGAATTTCTGTCTTTTGCACTTCCTCGGGCGTTCCGCCAGAAACCAGCGTTCCTTTGGCGAGCAGAAAAATCTGATCGCCGATTTGATAGGCACGATGAACGTCATTTGTGACTGTTATCAGAGTTGTCTTAAATTGTAATCGGAGTGTCTGAATCAATTTGGCAATTCTTTTTGAAGTAATCGGATCTAGCCCGGCCGTAGGTTCATCGTAGAGTAAAATCTCTGGTTCGACTACAAGCGCCCGAGCAATACCCAGTCTTTTTTGCATCCCACCAGAAATTTTGTCGGGATAAAGTTTTTCTGAACCTGTGAGTCCTACGGCCTCTAGAAGGTGAGATGTCTTCTCTTTGGCAAGAGCGCCAGTGATTCCGCAATTTTCTCGAAGAGGGAAGAGGAGGTTCTGAGCAACAGTGAACGAATCAAATAACGCATTCTTTTGAAAGAGCATCCCAATGTTTTTACTCCCAACTTCTACTTCGCCCTCAGTTGGAGCCAGCAGGCCAGCAATGATTTTCAGTAAAACACTTTTTCCACTTCCCGAAGGTCCTAATAAAACAACGGATTGGCCCTTTTTTGTTTCCAGCTGAAGATTTCTGAAGACCCACTTCTGGTGAAATTGCATGCCGACATTCTTAACGGTAATCACGGCGAGGTACTTCCCGGGCTGCCGCCAACACAAAGAGGCTGTCTTATGGCCGGATCAACCCACGGTAAGAGAAGGCCTTGTAATAAGAGTTTCCGGTTCAACGGAATAGGTAGTTCTGAACGGACTTTGCACAGATGTTCGGCGCGCTTCATCCAAAAGCCTCTGGCTAGCGCGACATTCTGATGAAAACACTTCATGATCTGCGTTGCGTGTCGAATCAGGCTCTTGCGACAGTCCTGATCCATTTCATCTGGCCAAGGATAGTCTTCAGCACTGGGGGGGCAGGTGTGCGGAAAAGTGTGCGAGGGAGTGAGACTCCAGCGAATCAAATCCGCAACCCAGAGTTCTAATAGGTTGATCATATTTTCAAAATGAGAAGTCTCCTGAGAGATGAGATCGATCAACTCTTGAATTTCCGATAACGGATTTTCGAGAAACGCGGTCAGAGCCTTTCTGAGTTTCCAAACATCATCGCTCGCAAACAGGTAACCGCGATGCCAGCTTCCCTGAGCAAGTCGCGCGCAAATTTCTCGCTTTTCAGGGTCGACTTCCGCAAGGGTGAGGAGTTCCTTTATTTGTTTTTGAGACAAAGGCGCAAGGCGCACTACGTGGCATCGAGAACGAATTGTTGGAAGGAGTAGGGAAGCGTCATTGGCGGTCAGAAAAAAGATCCACCCAGGAGGAGGCTCTTCCAATAATTTAAGAATCGAATTTGCTGCTTGAGGTGTCATTCGATCTGCGCCAAAAATCCAAACTATTCTAAAAAGTCCTTCATGTGCCCCAAAACCTACTGTGGCTTTGAGTCTACGAAATGAATCTATTTTCAATGGTTCCGTGGCAGAACTGATTTCGGTGATATTAACTTCGTTGCCCGAAATAAAACGCGCGCATACAGCACATTGTCCGCAGGCTGCTGCGCAGGTTTCGGAAGTTACGGCGGCCTTGGACGTGTAACCGCTCTTTGGACATAGGAGCCATTGGGTGAGGTGTCGAACGACTTCCGTTTTTCCGATTCCTTGCTGACCAACCAAAAGAAGCACCGGCGGAAACTTCTGGGTCATTTGCCAACGCGCGATTAGCGTCGTCAGGGTTGTGCCATTAGAACGCCCCTGAAGATGGCAATTCACCAAACTGCTTATGATAGTTTGTGAACTCTGTTCCTTAGTCATACTCACTTATTTTTACATTCTCTCTCATTTACCTATTATTAACTCACATCTATCAGCTATTGCGGTGGCTCTTCATTTTGCCAAACCGTTTCCCGAAACGTTTCTCAATTTCTCGGTAGGCCATAGCTGTGAGTTCTTCTGGAGTTCTGTTTTGAGCTTTGAGAATAAACCATCGTTTTGGATTCTCACGCTTAGCCCTAAGATAACCCGAACGCACCTTTTTTTGAAATCCGATTCCTTCGGCCTCAAAACGGTTGGGATCTCGGGCTCTTTCTAGGCCCACAGCCGGGTCTATGTCTACTAAAATAGTTAAGTCTGGCTCAATTCCGGCTGTAGCGATTTTGTTTAGAGTTTGTACTTCCTTCCACGGAAGACCACGCGCACCGGCCTGGTAAGCAAGGGTCGAATCGGTAAACCGGTCACACAGCACGATTTTGCCCTCAGTTAAGGCAGGGCGAATGAGGTAAGCTAAGTGTTCTGAGCGAGCAGCTTCATAGAGAAACAGCTCTGTCCGTGAACTCATTGGAATTTTCAATACCAGCTCTCGAATGCGTTCGGCCAATGGACTGCCACCAGGTTCGCGCGTCTGTATTACAGGTGCACCTGCTTGTTCCAGGCGAAGCGCTAGATTTCGGATAAGAGTGGTCTTTCCTGATCCTTCTGTTCCTTCGAGAGTAATTAATACACCACGTTGGTTCTTTTTTGTCATTCCTTATCCACTCGTTAGCTGACGTCATCATGCCTTTCAAGTTTAAAATTCTTGTGGAGCACTCTATGCAATGAGTTTTAGAGGACTTCTAGGAACCCAACGACAACTCCAGCACAGAAAGGTGGCCAGACAGACATGGACGTGGCAGATATTTTGAGAAAAGACCATAGAGCGATCGATAAACTTCTCACCGAACTAGAAATGGTCGAAGATTACTACGATAAGCGAGAGACATTTCAAAAAATTAAAGAACTTATCGAGATTCATGCCTACATCGAGGAGAGTTTCTTTTATCCACTCCTTCAAAATAAGCCAGAGTTCGAAGAAGTCATTGAAGATGCGCTCGACGATTTTCAAGAAATGGGTGTTCTACTCGAAGAAATTGACGCGATGGAAGAAGACGCGGAAGATTTTGACGATCGCATAGCCGAGTTGGTCGAATGCGTCCAGAGTCATGTCGAGTTGGAAGAAGATGAGATTTTCCCTGCCTTGAAAAACGCATTTTCAGAACAAGAACTCCAGCATATTGCGACGACGCTCGATGAAGCTAGGAAGTCCGCAGAAGCTGCGTAAATGCCGCCTGCTATTCCACAGATAGCTAGCGGCTATAAATGACTTAGCGGACTATGAATTGGTGGAATAGTGCTTGCTTAACAGGCCCTCAGAGGGCTTCAATGTGTTGCGATCTGGAATATTATTTTCCATATATGGTTCTATATTCGCTGTTTCATTGGCAATATGCTCTTCTCTATACGCGGCGGAACAAGATAGTATTTACACGTCTGCGATTGAAGAGAGTAGTTCAGGAAGCAGAATACGTCTTAACTATTTTGGAATTTTTAACGGACCGTCTATTAAACGACCATCGAGCTATCAGCCCGATTTAAATGGTAAACCTGATCCTACGCGACCTATTGTGATGCGGAGTTTTTTAGGATTAGGCTACGCGTTGACGGATGACGTGATTTTGTCTGGCAACGCATATTGGAATATGCAACCGATTTTAGGACAAGAGACCGAGATGATGGACCCATTTGTCAAATTGTCACATCGGTCTATTTGGAGTTATGGAAATTTTAATCTCTACGGAGATGTCAGAGTGCATCTTCCTTTTTCGAAACTTTCTAAAATCAATGATGCAAAGTATGGACTTCAATCTGTGCAATCCCTGACATATTACATTCCGCAAATCACATCTTTTGTTGGGATAGTTGCATCAGAGAGATTTAACGCGTTTGGCGGCCGAGGCTGGGGTAATGACTTAGATCTTTACGTTGCGCCGAATTTCTACTATTACTTTATTCCGAATATGGCATTCACTTTCTTACTTGAGTTTCAGGGAAGTCATACTTTTGGTGCAAGACCATTTAAATTCAATCTCGATGGTGCTGATATTGAACCCGGAATCAATTGGGATGTGAGTTCGCAGCTTTCTTTTAATCCGTATGTCCATATTCCGTTGAATGCCAATAACACAAGTAATGCGATATCATACGGAATGATGTTCAGCCTCTCTTTATAGAGCGACGACTTACCTGGGCCAACGATATTGGAAATTCAATGCGACCGTTCGATTCAGTGGAGCATTTTTAGCAGACCCAATCAACGTTTGATCTATGTACGATACCATCATCGTTGCGTTCGGCTGAAAAAGATAAGCGAGATCAAGCCCGAAATCACAGCTGGATCTGCTTGGACCCGACTGTTCAGTCGATTGACTTGTTTCAACACTCAAAATGCCTTGGTCGTAGCGTTGCTGAAGTCTCATGCCTAACCTAAATACTCCGCCGCCGGGGCTAAGTCCTACGCCTAAGCCCAGACTACCGCCAACCCCCGGCCTTTGTACAAAGTTGAAGCTCCCGGCGCTAACTTCGCGGGGCAAAGAATAGTGAAATTCCGGAAGGAGAAAAACATCCCAGATCTTCCACTTTTTTAATAGCAAGAAGCCAGTTGAAAGAGAGTAATAGCCACTTCCAATTACGTCTGTAGCAAGCAGAGTCTCTGAATCAAGAGTAGAACGGCCTGTGGGGATGTTAAACATCGCAAAAGCAAACCCTTGCGGTTTCCAAGAAGAATAAGACCAAAGCGGCAAAACTTCGTAGCCTAAGCTGAGCTTTATATCTCCAACTCCCGTGTAGGTTTCTTGAACGCTTCCTTGGTTGAATGACTGATTGACAACGGAAAATGAAAGTCCAGCCTGGAGGCGATCCTCTAACAGAATTGCTCCGTCCCATCGATAAGTATACGCAAATTTCGAATCTCCACCTTCAAATTTTGCAACACCGTCACTTGAAGCGTTCGCCACGAAACCACTGCCAGATAGCGTGAAATTCATTTGAGCGCGGTCGTCTCCGACAATCAGCGTCGGAGTGGCCGCGTTTCGACCACAACAAGAGGCAGCTCTGCTTTCTGAGCACCTCAGCAGCGGGAGGAAAAGAAGTAACGTAAGAAAGATGTTAAAAATCCCAGTTGGAACAGGATGGCTCGCGCAATCCTCCCCGTTTACGGGGAGGTCGAGCGAGCCTTTATAAAAGGCGTACAGCGACACGTGGTCGCTGTCCCTACCTGCAAAGAATCTCCCGCCTTTAGGCGGGAGTTCTTTAATCTTAAGGTTTCGGTAATTCATAGGTTGCACCACACTTCGGGTGATCCCCTTCCATAAGATTTATATGAACTGTCAACGTTTCTTTATCTTTTAAGATGATTGGTCCATATTCATAGTTTCCGTACAGAACAGCTCCAGCTTCATTCTTAACAAGCCTAAGAGTTCCTTTCGGCCGGCCTGGGCAGCATGAAGTGATTTGAACTTCTGGTTCTAGACCATTGGTTGTGTAAATAGTTCCATTAGGAACAAAAAAATTGATGCGAATTTTCGTCTTCTGCCCTCTTGGGATGAAAGTCTCCGCAGGGTTAGCCGGTTTTACTTCAGCGCAGAGATTTGCCCGAGGAAAAAAAATTGGGCAATTTTCAGGAGGCGATTCTTGCCTGAGATTTTCGTCCGGTTTTGCTTCTGCCGTCGTGTTTTCCGAGGAAGCCTTTTTCGAGGGAGAATCTGACTTTGCAAGCGGAGAAAAACAGCTGGCACCGAAGATTAAGTTCATTAAGCTGAAGCAGATTAGAAGTCTAGGAAATTTCCGATACATAGGATGCCTCACATAGCAAGTAGTACTAGGGCCGATTGATCACACAGCCTAGTACTCGTACTTTTTTTTCAGCGGGTTCCCGGGTTGCCTGAACGTCTAACAAAGCATCCCGAAGAAACTGTCTTTTTACGGACTGTTGATAGTTTGTTTCGTCAATATTTAATTTCTCGTCCAGCACTAATTCGCTAACGTCGTCAACACCCCCTTGAAACAGAACTTTGCCCCTTGGGTCTACAACATAAACATGAGGAGTTTTAAACGCCTCGAATTGATTTGCAATTTTTGAATCTGGATCATTGAGCAGCGGAAAAGGGAAGTGCTTCCCGCGAAGGTTACCCCGTCGTAAGAATTCTCGTCTTGCGAAGTCTTCGCTCTCATCCGCATTGGAATGAACGCCAATGAATTGAAAACCGTGTGGACCAAACTCTCGCGCCAATCTTATGAGAACTGGTTCATGACTAAGAGAACAAGGGCATCGTGCGGAAACAAAAACAATAACAGTTGCCTTCCCGGCCTGACTGATTTTAATGTCTATCTTTTCTTGATTTAAAAAATTAATACCCGAGAATTCCTTCACTGGGGTTTCGTCAATATTGCCAAAGCAAAAAGTGGTACTCAGATTAAACAAAAGTGCGACGATCGTTGGGAGAGCTAGTTTCCTGTACATTTTTTATTCCACACTTCAATCGGTATCTCGTTGTAGCTGCTCGACGGCTAATAAGCCGTTCGTAAGTTCAGCCAACCATACTGCAAAAATTTCTTTGATGCATCAAATATCGGGACCTCAGTGTTTTATCGCGCATGAGACAAACTCGGTAGGTCTCGAAGGAATGGACTTTGCTCAATTTAGGTGCACAAGAAGGAGAAATCTATGGAACAGACAAGAGCAACGCTAAGAGAACAGGTAAAACGGGTAGCTGACAGTCGCCCTGAAGAAGGTGAAACAACAAAACGAATTGAGAACCAAACTGCGAAAGTCCCGTCTTTGGGTTGGTTGGGACTGGCTGTTGGGAGTATGATTGTGTCGGGTGCGCTGGCGATTTTTTATCCGAAAAAGGAAATTGCCAATTTCGTAGGTCTGTGGGCACCGTCATTTCTCTTGATTGGTATTTATAATAAGATAGTGAAGTCCGAAAATAAGGTTATGAAGGAACAAGACGAGAGCCCGAGGAAAGAACTAAGCAGGGCTGTTTAACAACGCCTCCTCTCGCTATTTTAGCGGTTTAGTGCTATTAGATTCGGCTACTATGATAAAAGTACTTACTCCCATTTTTGGAGCTGCTGTTGCCGGAATTCTCGTATGTTTGGGAATGACTGTTTATACTGGTGTTAAAGAATACAAACAAGCGGCCCAGCCCGTAGTAATCTCGATTCCGTTGCCAGCTGAGCAACCTAGATAGCATAGAAAAATGGCGCGGGCCCGGGTCCCAGCCTCAGCATAGCCGGCCGATTTAATAGCACCATACATGCTCCAAGGTTCGGGAGTAAGATTTGCATATTTGGAACAAATATGCGCTTCGGAATTTTTGATGCAATCGGATATCTAATCGTAGCCTTTGTTCTATTCTTCCCAGTCTTCTGGTTTGCGATCTATTTTGCTTTAGAATCTTTAAGATACCGTAAATGGTCGAGCACGAAAGTAACTCTTGAAGAGCCAAGCAAAAGCGAAAGAGAGCAGGACTCAGCAGTACCTACCATTCGCAGAGCCGCCTAAAGGCAGTTTGAAGGCTGGTTTGAAGATCTTGGGATGATTGGGAAAGATGATTTGGCCAATTTGGGATGGCCTCTGTAGGGAAGCTATGAACTAGATGGCGAGTTGACCTGTGAGGCGTGCATAAAGCTTACGATATTTTTGAAATACTCTTTGGCTATAAGTATGAGGAATGGTTTGTCTACTCATTAGCTTATGAACGTTTGCAGTTCCCATGTTATAGGCAGCCAAATACAGCTGGCTCTTAGAATTAAACGTATCCCGTAAAAACGCAAGATAGGCAGATCCCAGTCTAATGTTTGTCTCTGGCTCGAAAAGGCTCTCAGCACCTTTCCACGAGATATGGAGCTTTTCAGCAATCCACTCTGCTGTTTCTGGTCTGATTTGCATTAAACCGATTTCACCACTGGTACCAATAGCTTCAGGGTTGAAGTTACTTTCATTCTCGATGATTGCTACTAAGAAAATAGGGTCGAATTGGTATTTTTTGCTCTGCTGAAGAATAACTTTTGTGATTCCCCTGGACTTTGATTTCCAATCCTTGTTTAGACCTTGTTTGAACACACCTTGAATAAAGTCATCTATCTTGACAGGTTCTGCGCTTAAGCGTGATAAATTCTTATTGTAATACTCATTGAGCGTTTCCATTGTATAGGTCATACCTGTTAAAGATACAGTGTTAGCGACCGTTGGCTCGGACGAAACCTGCCTATTTTGGTGATCAACGGTGGTAGCTACCTTGCCTTCGTTAAAATGTGATGTGTGAAATGTAGTTGGATTAACCCCTAACGATAGAATGATACTAGCCTTTAAAAAACTGAACTTTCTTTTTCTCATATAGACATAGGAATAAGCAAGACTTAGGCCATATGCAAAATTAGTATCATCCTAATATTGTTAGGCTTTTTTGAGCCCCTCTTTGGAGCTAAACCTTGATTATTGTCAAACTTGTATACACTTATAATGCACATTAGACAAAGTCCAGTGTTTATATAGGAGTCAGGAAGACTTAAGTAAATTGATTTTATTTAATTAAATTATTTAAAAATTTAATCGATAATTACAAAAATTAACCGGATTTTGTCGTAACTTGTTTCGTTCCGCGGTGACGTAGCGCCCGAATCCTTTCCAAAATTGGCGGATGGGTATAATCGAGGGCTACTTTGATCGGGTGGGGGGTTAGGTGCGAAAGACTATCGACGCTGAGCTTTTTTAGCGCAGAAACCAGGATTTCTGAACGTCCGTAGGTATCTACTGCAAATGCGTCTGCCTCAAATTCGTGTTTTCGTGAGATGGCTTGAGGGACGATCGAGAGAATTCTCAAGACAGGTGAGAATAGGAGTCCGATAAAAACAAGACTTGCGTAGATCGAAAGATTCTGCATTCGAAAAGCTGCGAAGAGGGTTGGACTGTTTATAAAAAAAGAAAATGTATAGAAGAGAACAGCGGTGCCCAGGATCGAAAGGATCATCGATTTAAGAATATGCTTCTTCTCAAAATGGCCAATTTCATGAGCAAGGACGGCAACCAGTTCTTCTGTGGTGTGTTTGGTTATGAGCGTATCGAAAAGGACTAAACGTCTGAATTTTCCAAAACCAGTAAAGAATGCGTTCCCCTTAGTAGAACGTTTCGAGCTATCCATTGTGTAGATCCCGCTGAGTTTGAAATTTCGTGACATTGCAAACGCTTCGATCGCGTCTCGTAGAGGGCCCTGCTCGAGCGGACTATATTTGTTAAATA
>JABDFB010000007.1 GCA_013286765.1 Deltaproteobacteria bacterium | reverse complement strand
TAAGTAGGACAAGTGGGCTACGCTTGTTCCTTCCTCAATGCGAGATTTCTTGAGTTCCACAAAATTGCCGATTTTAGCTTTCTTCCCTACCCAAGATTCAGGCCTGAGGTGAGCGTATGGCCCTATTTGAGCAAAATCGCCCATGGTCGATTTCTCAGCCACTGTGCCGACTTTGATAGTGACCTGCTCCCCAACCAAGACATCGTCCAAAACGACTCTGGGACCTAAAACCGAGCCCGCTCCAATCCGTGTGTTTCCTTTTAGTACCACTCCCGGATGGATAATGACACCCTTTTGAAGTTCCACGCTCACGTCGACCCAAGTAGAAAACGGATCTAAAAAATGAACACCCTGGCGCGACCATTGTCGCAGGATACGAAGATTCATGATTCGACTCACCTGGGCCAACTCCCACAGATCATTTACACCTCGAAGATCTTCGATGTCCTTCCACGGAACTACTTCTACTCCCTGTTTGGATTTGACCGCGTATTCCACGAGGTCCGTCAAGTAGTATTCCTTTTGGGCATTTTTTGTCGTGAGTTGTGAAACCCCTTTTCGTAAACAATCTGAGCGAAAAGAATAGATAGAAACCGCAACCTCCTGGATCTGCTTTTCCTTCGGAGAAGCGTCTTTGTCTTCCAGAATCTTGAGAACACGGTTCGCCTTCTTATCCCGAATAATGCGGCCATAACCAGCAGGATCCGGTAAATGACAAGTCAGAAGCTTCATCGCAGATTTCTTTTCCATCGGCGAAAGCATCGCTTCCAACAAATCGGAACTGAGTGCCGGAAGATCCCCCGGTAAAACCAGAATTGTATTATTTTTTTGGACGAACTTCTGGCCCCAACTCGAATCCACCACACACCGAACAGCATCTCCGGTTCCGCGTTGTTCGGGTTGAAAAACAAAACTCAGATGCATTCGCTTGAGGCGAGGTTCTTCTTTCACATAGCGCTCAACGAGTTCCCTACCATGCCCTACCACAAGGGTGATCGGGACTTGAGGTGCAACTTCACAAATTTGATTTAGAGTGTGAAATAGCATGGGTTTTCCTGCTACCGGATGCAGGACTTTGGGAAGAGTCGAATTCATACGTTTTCCCTGTCCCGCCGCTAGAACAATAACCCCAGATTGAAATGAATTTACTTTCATATTCCACCTATTAAATTGACCTTTTTTTTAATATACGTCGAGGATCATAGCAAGTACGCCTTTTATACAACTAATTTCCTTTACGTAGACAACTATTCTAATTAATTTTTTCATAATTCCTTGCTAAACTAAAAGAGACGGTTGATAATATTCGGATTGGGGAAAAAAAGATCGTCTGATGTTTTGGGGGGGATACCATGAACACAGAAACTATAGTGAAGTTTAGGAACTTATTACTCGAAGAGAAACAACGAATTTTGAACAATTCGAAACAAGCTTTGAAAAACGAGCTTGCGCTTTCTCCTGACGATTTGCCAGATGAAACTGATTTAGCTGCGAGTGAGATTAACCAAAATCTCATTTTTAAGCTCAGGGATCGTGAGCGTCAACTTCTTGCCAAGATAGATGAAGCTTTAGGCAGAATGGAAGATGGCACCTTTGGCACATGTCAAGATTGCGAAGAACCGATTGAGCAACGTCGCCTGGAAGCTAGGCCTGTTTCTACACTCTGTATTGCTTGTAAAGAAAAGCAGGAACACAGAGAAAAGATTTACGCTTAATTTTTCAGTGTCGAAATGTTTTTTTGGCTCGAGTTTTTTTGCAAAAGCTAAGGCTTCAAGCCAAAAGTCTTGCTTCGCCTAATTAATGTCTTTTTGGCGCTTTTGCCTTCTTAACTCTTTTGCTGCAATTTTTTCTCAAGAATCCAGCGATGCATGAGAGAAGTGTGTCCACTTGAGGACAGTCAAATGCATCCTGCATCTGAAAAAAGGCTATTACGATTGAGATGACTATCCATTTCGGGACACTGCCTAATTACTTCTAAAGCTCCGCAGAACTTCCTCCGAACCAATAAATAGCTGTCAACCTTGCTGTGGTCTGGAGGAGGTCAAGGTAATGATAACAAATTATGAGGGTGATCAAATTGAGATTCCTAAAACTCTCCCTCTTCTACCCGTAAGAGATATTGTTGTCTTCCCCTACATGATTATTCCGCTTTTTGTTGGACGCACCTCATCAATTCGAAGTGTGGAAGAAAGCTTAGCTAGGCCAGATCGTCTGATCCTACTATCTTCCCAAAAAGAAATTGGTGACGAAAATCCGACACCTGACGGTATCTACAAAACCGGCACGGTGGCCATGATCATGCGAATGAGAAAATTGCCCGACGGAAGAATCAAAATTCTGACACAGGGATTATGTAAAGCTACGATTAAAGACTTCGCACAAACTCAACCATTCTATGAAGTCGGCATCGAAAAAATCACTGAATCTAACTCTGGTGATCAGGCCCAGTTTGAAGCTCTTATGCGAAATGTTCGCGAGCAACTTGAAAAGATCATCACCTATGGCAAAGCACTCGCTCCCGACATTTTGATGGTGCTCGATGATATTACAGATCCAGGAAGACTGGCTGACCTGATTACATCCAATTTAGGTCTGAGGGTGAGCGACGCTCAAGGTATCCTTGAAACGACGGATTCCTTTGAAAGACTCAAGAAAGTCCATGAAATCCTCAACAGAGAGATCGAAGTTCTCTCCATCCAAGCAAAAATCAGATCTCAAGCAAAAGACGAAATGACAAAATCTCAAAAAGAATACTTCTTGAGAGAGCAAATCCGAGCAATCAAGAGTGAACTCGGAGATACCGACGTCAAAGGTGAAGAAATCGAAGAACTCAAACAGAAAATTCTCGATTGTAAAATGCCCGCACAAGTAGAACAAGAAGCCCTCAAACAGCTGGGCCGACTCGAAAGAATGCATCCGGACGCTTCCGAAGCTTCTATTCTACGAACTTATGTCGACTGGTTAGTCGATACACCGTGGAGCAAACAAACCGTAGATAATCTCGATTTAGTCCGAGCTAAGAACATCTTAGACGAAGACCACTACAATCTGGCAAAGATTAAAGAACGAATATTAGAATACCTCGCCGTAAGAAAGCTCAAAGATAAATTAAAAGGGCCACTCCTTTGCTTCGCCGGACCTCCAGGCGTTGGAAAAACGTCCTTGGGACGATCCATCGCACGAGCTCTAGGCAGAGAATTTGTCAGAGTCTCTCTCGGCGGTATCAAAGATGAAGCTGAAATACGCGGTCATCGCCGAACTTACGTGGGTGCACTTCCAGGTCGTATTATTCAAGGCCTGAAGCAAGCTAGTACGAATAACCCAGTTTTCATTCTGGATGAAATCGACAAACTAGGCAGTGATTTTAGAGGCGATCCTTCTGCTGCGCTGCTGGAAGTCCTAGATCCGGAACAGAATAATTCGTTCAGAGACCACTACCTGAACGTTCCATTTGATCTGTCTAACGTCATGTTTGTCGCCACCTGCAATATGTTAGATACCATTCCGTCCGCTCTTCGCGATCGTATGGAAGTGATTCAACTGGCCGGCTATACTGAAGAGGAAAAGTATTTCATTAGTGAAAAGTACTTAATTCCAAAACAAATCACGGAAAACGGCCTTAATACTAGCCTGATCAGCTTCACTGACGACGCAATTAAGACCGTCATCTCGCACTATACGCGCGAGGCTGGACTAAGAAATCTAGAGCGCTGCATCGCGACTGTTTGCCGAAAAACCGCTCGTCTGGTTGCCGAAGGAAAAACTGGCAGTACCGAAATTACTCCAGATGAAGTAGCCAAATTCCTGGGGCCAGCTGTCTACCTGCGTGAAGATGAACAAGAAAAGGACGAAGTCGGAATTGCAACCGGTCTTGCCTGGACCTCGATTGGCGGAGAAATCATGTACGTCGAAACCTCCAGCATGAAGGGCAAAGGCAGTATTATCCTCACCGGACAATTAGGCGACGTGATGAAAGAATCAGGCCAAGCTGCACTTGGTATGATTCGATCCAGAGCGAAGGACTTCCACATCGACGAAGATTTGTTCTCGAATATCGACATCCATATTCACTTCCCTGCAGGTGGGGTCCCTAAAGATGGCCCGTCAGCTGGTATAACGATGGCGACTGCCATGATTTCGAGACTTACCGGAATTCCAGTCAGAAAAGACATCGCTATGACAGGCGAAATCACACTCTCCGGCAGAGTACTCCCTATCGGAGGCTTGAAGGAAAAAGCTCTTGCAGCTATGCGTCACGGAATACGTACGATTATTATTCCCGAGAAAAACAAAAAAGACTTGGAAGACATTCCGGAAGAATACCGAAACATCCTGACTTTCATCACCGTAAAAACCATCGATGATGTTTTAAAGGTCGCGTTAACGCAAAAAATCTCGAAGAATAGTGATCGACAGACACCGACGTCTGCTCGAAAGAAGCCTAACATCGCTCCTAGACATCCGGCAGATAAAGCGGCTTGATATCGGCGGCTCGCAGCGGAGGCTTTACAAATTCGGTTGGGATGGCATAATCAATGAGCGAATCTAGTCGCCCATAAATAGTATGACTCCAATTGAATTACTAATATGTTTTTCGCTTATTTCTTTTTCGGCATACCTTTCAGCCTCTGAAATTGCGCTTTTCAGTCTGTCTAGATTTCAACTTCGATCTCTTAAAGAGAACTTTCGCCCGGTTTATCGCAAAGCAAAAAATCTCCTCGCTGATCCGGGCGGACTCTTAATTACTATCCTTGTCATCAATGAAATAATGAATATCGCACTCTCCACGATTATTTCGGGCGCGATATCGAGAAAAAAGATCGTATTGCCCCCGGGATTTCCTGACGTACCGGACTGGGCCCTAAATATTATTCTCGGCGTTGCGATTACAACACCTATTGCGCTTTTTGCATGCGAAATTACGCCAAAAGTTATCGCTGCTCGAATCAACCGGTTGATTACAACGGTCTCAGTAGGCCCGCTCTCGCTGATCTATAAATTCTCAGCTCCTATTCGATTTGTTCTAAAGAGTATAATTAGTATTCTCGATTTTCAAAGCCGCTCCAAACTACCGCGTGAAGAGAAAGAAACCGACTCACAACGACAGAGAAATCGTATTCTGAAAGAATCTGACTTTTTATTGATGGTAGAAGAAGGCCATAAAGAAGGAGCAATTCAGGAAACCGAAGTGGAACTGATCCGTAACGTTTTTGAGCTCGATAATACTACCGTGGGCGAAATCGCGACACCTATTGCTCAAGTACTCACATTGCCTGCACACACAACGGTCAAAGGCGCCTTGACACTGATGCGCGGTGAAAGTCACTCCAGAATGCCAGTGACTGAACCTAACAAAAAAGACATTATTGGCATTCTCTACGCCAAAGACCTACTCCGATCAAAACTCCAGACCGACAGCAATACGACCACGATTGCAACCCTGATGCGAAAACCCTTCTTTGTTAACCCTTCTGTCAAACTGGGCACTATGTTTAGGAAATTTAAACGCCAAAAAATCCACATGGCCATTGTAAAAGACACCTATGGGGTAACCAGCGGTATCGTCACCATGAATGATGTTCTGGAAACCATGTTTGAAGGCCTGATTATGGATGACGACGACTACGGACATCAGTCGAATACGGGCCAGACGGCACCGAAAAAGGGAAATAAAGCGTGATCAGCCTAACCCTTGCCAATCTTGTCCTAATCATTATTCCGCTAATTCTATTGGAAGGTTTTTTCTCCGGATCTGAAATTGCCCTTCTCTCCGCTGACAAACTTACATTGAAACGGCAATCACAACACGGGGACTCTGGTTCTAATCTAGCACTTAATCTGGCTAAACATCCTGAGCGAATTCTATCTGCTACTCTACTCATGACTTCGTTCTGCGTGATTACGATTTCGTCATTTATTGAGGTTTACTGCATTCAGTCCAAAGCATCGTATCCCAGTCTGACAGCAATTTTATTCACCTCTCCGATTATTGTTCTATTCGGAGAACTTATTCCAAAGGTCATTTACCAAAGAAACGCCAATTTATTGGCCCCCTGGATCGCCTATCCCGTCTATTGGGTATATTGGCTTTGTTTTCCGATTACTCGGATCATTGCTTCGTACACTAATCGACTATCACGAATTGTTGCCCCCATAGAGGAACTCGTGGGGGGCAAAAAAATAACAACTCGTGAGGAAATTCGGGCGCTCCTATCTTACACCAAGAGAGAGACAGAAATTACCTCGACTGAAAAGCAAATGATCAAGCGGATCTTCGACTTCAGATATTCTGACGCAAAACACGCAATGATCCCGTTAGTACGCATTGATGCGATCGATGAATCCTCGACGGTTCACGAAGCCTTAACCCAATTTGAAAAGCACCGACATTCGCGAATGCCTGTTTATGCTGATCGTGTTGATAATATTATTGGAATTCTTGAAATATCCGATCTCCTCACAGCGACAGATCTAAATCAACCGATCAAACCCTATATTACGGCCGCCTATTTTGCTGCTGAGACCCAAGCTTTGCAGGACCTGCTCCTCGATATGCGTAAAGAGCAAACAGAAATGGCAGTAGTCGTAGACGAATATGGCGGGGCTGTCGGAATTTTGACAGTCGAAGATATTGTTGAAGAAGTCGTAGGCGAGATCAGCGATGAATACGATTATGATGCTCAACCCTACAAAGAACTACCGGATCATACCTGGATAGTCCAAGCCCGGATGGAAATTCAACAAATAAACGAAATCCTCAGACTTGACTTACCAGAAGGGAACTATGAAACGCTCAGCGGCTTTCTTCTGCAGCAATTTGGACGCATTCCGGAGCGAAAAGACGAGCTCTTTTTCAACACCTCCCGAGGTTTGTTGAAATTTACAGTTCAACAAGCTACCGAAAAACATATCGAAACAGTGCTGATAGAAGAGATCGAACAACTAAAAGAGTCCGACTAGGGTATACTAGGGTATCCGATGACCTTTTGATAGGCGGTGCATCAAAAGCTACATGACGCAATGCCTATCAGAAAGTCATCGGATACCCTTTCATATTTTTAAATTAACAGTAGAATAATATTATTAAGGGGTGGAACGCAGTTAATGGCAAAAACAGTATTAATTGTAGACGATGTCGCATTTGTACGTAAAACAATTAACGAAATCCTTACCAAAGCACACTATCAAGTTGTTGGGGAAGCAAGTGATGGCAATGAAGCCCTCGCGCTTTTTCAGAGATTAAAACCCGATATTGTCACTCTTGATATTGTCATGCCCCAGATGAGTGGAATAGAAACCGCCCGAAAACTCTTCAAATTAGAACGAAATGTCAAAATTGTCATTGTATCGGCGATGGGCCAAGAAAATCTGGTTATGGAAGCCATCAACGTAGGCGTAAAAGATTATGTATTAAAGCCATTTACTCCTCAGGACATTCTGCGAGCAATTGAAAGCGCACTCTACAGCGGAAATCGAGTGATCGGGGCACGCGCGCAAAAGGATCGATCAGGCTAATTTTTTAACCTGAGTGAGTGGGTATATGACGAATGAACAATACGAGCCCGAGCGCAACGGAACTCTAGAAATCCTCGCAACGGCGTTGCCCGAACAATTTGAATTTTATCACCTTGGGCCCGTCCACCTTAGTCCGAGCCCGAAAACAGAAGATTACGAATGGTCGGAGCGTCACGCTATAGGTATCGCCTTTGCTGGCGACATGAAGGCTCTTCTTGTGCTGTTGCTCGAAAAACATCTAGACCCTTCCATCTATTCCGAATTAGGAAATATAATCGCCAGCCAACTATCGAATCGACTCTATTCGGAAAAAGGCTTGGAAGTTCTCATTTCGCCACCCGTCGAAATCAGCACGCAACGACTGAACCAGATTCTGAATAAAGAATCAAAAATGATTCGCAAGACTTATGTACACTCTTACAAAAATCTACTGATTCCAATCGAAACTCTGATACTACCTGATATAGCGGAGGAAATGGGGTATGCTTAAGCTGCTGAGCGGCTGCATTAAACTAACAGTATTTTCTTTATTGATACTGGTGCTGGGCAATTGGCTGCACTGGGACGGCAAAACAATCTCAGACCAAGTTAAAGTAGGCATGTCTCACGCCGAAGAATCTGACGTTGTACATTCATTTCGCAGCTGGGCTACCAAAGTCACAAGCGACGCAAAATCAGGATTTGAGAAGAAATTTTCCCCTCTGCAATCAGGACATACAACTGGACGGTCCGGACGATTGGGGCAATCTGAACAAACTGAACAATCTGAAGAAATCTCTCCCAGCGAGAGACAGAAATTACGGGCTTTAATCCGCGAACTAAATAGCGACAAAAAAGATTAGTCGGCGAAGCAAATTTAAAAATCTTTCTAAATTAAAAATAAAAAGGGCTCATTTCCGAATTCAGAAATGAGCCCTTAATTTTATCCGCAACTAAACAAAATTTAGCGAACGGAATCCTTGAATTCACGACCTGGTCGGAATTTCGGAACTGTCATTGCTGGAATCTTGATTTCCTTACCAGTCTGGGGATTACGGCCGATACGAGCCTTTCTCTTAGATCGTGTGAATGTACCAAAACCGATCAGAGTTACGTCTTCACCCTTCTTCACACTCTTCTTAATGGTGTCTAAGGCAGTGTTTAAAACCATTTCAGTATCAACCTTAGTTAGTTTTGCTGTCTTTGCTACTGCCTCAATTAATTCAGCCTTGTTCATTTTTGTCTGTCTCCTTAGTGCTGTTCAGTGAACTATGACCCACTCCAAAACCAGACTCTAATCAGTCTCCCCCATTTTGGAGTGTTTGAAGTGTAAAGCCTAGTCTAACCTTTCGAATGATGATGTCCAAATTCATCCCGTCTGTCAACGTTCCTTTGAGAGCTAATTTACACTTTTACGAATTTCCCAAATTTTTATTACCGAGCTACCTATTTTTTCCAACCCCGCTTATAGCCCCCTTTCTCAAGTAAATCGAAGTTTTTCTACTAAAACCTGCAAAATTTTCTCATTCTCCGGAAACTTCAGCATTGTCTGTGCCGTTTCCGACGTGACCCACTGAAAATTCTGATGCTCATGAGCATCTAGTTGCACCTTTGGCGCATAGCCGCTCTCTGACTCAACCTCTAAAGAAAATCCATGTTCCCGATATTTCTGTCCCCAACCTTCATAGTCATAAAAGATTCCTAAAGGCTCTGCCGGACCTACCAAATCGATCCCTGTCTCTTCCCGCGCCTCTCGCAGTGCCGCGGACGCTAGCGCCTCCCCTTTCTCAACGGAACCGGTTACCGGCTGCCAAAAAGCGCCCCGTTTTACCGTCGTTTCTAAAAGCAAGAAAAGAAATTCCTTTGAATTCGGATCACGGTAATACAGCCAAACTTCCACTTTCTCTTTTAATTTCCCTTTACTAGTTTCCTGTTCCACGACGCCCCCCTATGGATTGGTGCTTTCTTCTTGGCCAGTTCTTATTTTTGCGATAAGAGTTGTCAAGTAAAGTTTTATATACTCTCTGTGTCAGGCGCTTCCAGGCGCTAGATAGGTGCCGATGTAGCTCAGTTGGTAGAGCAACGCTTTCGTAAAGCGTAGGTCAGCGGTTCAAATCCGCTCATCGGCTTTCTTTTTTGTGTGTAGGCAAGCGGAATAAAAGACAAATTTGAGTTGGCGTTAGAGGCGGGAATTTTTTCTAATTCTGCGCCAAAAATCTGCAACATATCTGCAACAAACTGCGGGTCTTCCAAAGTTATTGGCGAATCTTTCGAATCGTTTGATTCATTCATTTTACTGCCTCTTGTTAGTTGAAGCCTTCGCAAAACTTCGTTCGCGATGGTTTCTGAAATTGCATTATTTTGATTAGCATCACTCTCTTCAATTTCTTGCTTAAGCAAAGTATTAATAAAGATCCTAACTGCTTCAGGGACCGTATTGTGAGTTTGTTGAGCTAAGAACTCATCCCTGACTTTTAGATCACCATCCAGGAGATGGCTGTAATACGAAGCCGTGAGCTGAATATCCGAATGACCTAAAATCTGCGAGACTTTCCGAATGCCCCACCCTGTACGGATCTTGTTCGACCCGTAAGTATGACGAAACGTATGAATATCAATACGCTTCCTAATCCCAGCGGCCCTAGCAGCCTCCTGTACCGGCTCAATAAACGAGTCAATGTGGAATCTTGTTCCGTCCGGCCTCGCAAAGACATACTCGCTTGCGGTGTTTAGGCCCTTTATTGCTTCCGTTGCCAGCGGCTCTAGTGGCACCATTCGAGACCGCTTATTTTTGGACATGCGAACTGTAATAAAGCCTCCATTCAAATCGATGTCAGTCCATTTCAGTGCATACGCCTCAGAACGTCTCAATCCAGTGTGAACCAAGAATTGCGCAAAACGCCAGATCAGATCGGGATAACTCCTCCGAAGGACCTGAATCAAACGATCTATTTCTTCGCCGACTAAAAAATTGATGTCGCGACTGGGCGCTTCACTTTGAAAATATTTTCGGATCTGCAACTGTCGAAAAGGATTTTTTGCACAACCACTCAGTTCGCAAACGAAATCTCCAAACAAGCAGTAGTTGAAATGATATTTATGTATCGTCCGGTTGGATAATTCGTTCTTTTTTAGTTCCGAATAGAGTGAAAGAACACATGCGGTACTGATCTCATCGATACTCTTCTTTCCAAACCCTTCGATGAGAAATTGCAAATGCTGTTTGCAATTTTTTTGATTCGTTGTACATACCTTCAAAAATCTGGGCGACTGATAGAAAAGCTCGACCACCGATTCCAGTTTTGGCTTGTCTACATAGTTTCGCTTAGGAAATGGATCCTCTCCACGAAACAAAGCTTCCCTCAGCCGCGACTCCACTAAGAGAGCCTCTGACCTATCTCGCCCCGCCGTTTTGGTTTTGTAGCTTCCAGAGACAGGATCCTTCCATCGCACATACCAGGCCGTGGATTTCTTCAATTTTCGGCAAAACACAAACGTTTGAACCCGATCCATATCCCCTCCTACCCTATTGCTTCTAAACATTTTTGTTCCTTAACAAGCCAACGGATGAACGACTTCTTTGGAAATCGCATCGACTTGCCAACCATAATCCGTGGAGGGCGCTTCTTGACGTCTGCACGCTTGATCCAGTTGTAGACCACCGTGGGCTTGCAATCTAAGAGACTGGTGACATCTTCCATCGTTAGGAAAACTTTAACCTCGTACAACGACTCTAACTCTCGAATGATTTCATCTTCCATTGTGTGACTCCTTCTGTTGCGATAATGAATGATTTCGAAGACAACGTCACAATGTGATACTCAAACTCCAAAGTCAACACTAAATATCACAATGTGACATTGTAATGATTCGAACCAGATTTAATTGGAAGCACACTTAGCCGGAGCTACAATCCCAGCATGCCTAGGACGGTTACCAAAGCCCAAAAAAAAGAAGAGGCTCTTCGTATGAGGAAGGTCCGCGAAAAGATGGGACTTACCCAAGCCCAACTCGCAGAAAAGCTCCGTGTTGTTCCTAGCGCAGTAAATCAATGGGAGTCAGGAAATAGAACAATTCCAGGGCCTGTGATGGTGTTGGTGGAGATGTTTGAGAAGTCAGCATAGGTAGCTATGGAGAAAAACCCAATGAAAAACTCCAAAGATGTTGGAGAAACTAGAGAAAAAAAGTACTTGACCGAACATTTGAAGATTCTTGACAACGAAGCGTTCGGTTGCTGGAATAAAAAGTTCTACTTTGCCGCGGCAGTTTTGTACGGCGCTCTTTTAGAAGGTTACCTGCTATTGTGGTGCTTAAGAAATCCTGGAGAAATTGAATCAGCACTGACAAAGATTAAAGATAAAAACATTTTGAAAAAAAAACCTCATTCTTGGAAACTTGACGAATTGCTTCGAGTCTGCGTAGAAGCCGGCGTGATTTCTAGAAAAGACGTTGATATAGGTGGTCGAGCCGACTACATTAAAGAGGCGCGGAATCTAATTCATCCCGGTAAAAAAATTTCAAAATACAAAGAATATATCTTTAAGGAGGAGGGCATTCGATTACTCAATGCATTCGCCAATGAACTGACTGAAAAGATTAGGTAGAATCGTTCTAAACAAATCTCTAATGAAATTTATTCATTTTCGTCTACAATGTCGATCCCAAGTAGTTTAGAAGTAGCAGTGAATTTTTGCACCGTGTCCAATTAGACCCATTACAATTTGCTTTTTCTACATATAAAATATATTAATGAATTCCGATTCTCTAGTCCTCGCTTTTTTTGTGGCCATCCTCGGAACCCTATTCATGAGTGTAACTTTGTCTATGATGTATAAATCCCACTATTCCAAAATTCGCCATTTTCCCAAAGACATCTTTGTCGTTGCCGGAGTCCTAATTTTTTACTGCCCTTTATTAGTATCCCTATTTTTTAGATGGCTTTTCACTTCAGCTACAGAATCAGTACTACCGATCATACTCATCTTTGAAGGTTGGTCTTTTCTCTACGTAGCAGCATATGTTCGACCATATTTTCAACTTTTCCATCGGACCGACCACATCCTAGCTAAAGAAGTTGTTGTCCTAACTCCTTCACAGTTTAGTATTCAAATTATGGATTTCATTTTCGGCCGCCATTCTATTTTTAAAAATTCTCCAACCGGAAATCTATTAGAGCGATCCTTCGTTTTGTTTTCTCACATCTGTCTGACATCGATTGCAGCCATTTTTATGCTAATTTTTTCCTGGAATAATACATTTCCACAATACAAAATAAACGAAATGACCATTGTTGCTTCCATAGCTACTTCAGAATCAGACCAAGAATCAGCACAAGGGAATGTCAGATCGACTATTAGTTCTGGAGCCAAGTCACAACCTGACCGAAGGCCGGCAAAAGAAAATTCCCAACGATGCTCTAATGAGAAAACATCACCTCCACTTTCAATTATTTTAGCGGCATTTTCTTTTTTTGGTATCCTTTTGGTCTACTGTTACCGCGAAGTCTCACAGGACTATACAAGCAAATGGAAGACAGCCGCTAACGAGCTTTTAAAAGGAGACTATACTGGTGATCGACTCTGGCTATTAGCTATTGCTATTCTAAATATGGATCTTTGGACAAAAAAACTTTTCGCTTTATTTTTTACAAGTACGCTCCTGAAAGCTTACAGGAAGAGCAAGAACAACAAAATTAAAGAGAAAATTGGTTCTACAGAACAAGAATTCGTTAATCGAATTAAAAATCGAAAACTTACGGAAAAACACGCATATGATCTGCTAAGGTCATGCCTAAAAAATCACTAAAACCCAAGCACTTTTAAGGACGCAACTTAGCAAAGCCAAAAAGTCGAAATATTTCGAGTACTCTGAATTGCCTTTTTCAATTATCCGAATAGCTTCCACGCTTCTTCTAATACCGTTGCCAGATCGTCCTTCTGAGCCGGAAAGCACTTCTTATCCATTTTTAAACCCCATACACAAACGTTATAGTAGTTTCTTTTTGGATTCGGGGGACTCACTTGAATGGTGTGCTCGCCATCTCTTAATTCGGGCTTATAATTATGAAGCATAATACGAACATCCCAATCCATATGCTCTTTAATAAGTTTTAATCCCCGTGATTTTACAAATGCGTTAATTTGATCGTCGACATCATCAAAATGACTCACGGCAATTCCCTCGTATTATAAAAAGCCGACTCGGATAAACGTTCCTCCAAATGATATTGAATAGCTCCGGATTTACCATTCATCGGCAAGGTATCAAACGGATGATATTGAACATTCCCCCTGCTCATCAAAGTGCCTTCCGGCACCTTTACTGAGGAAACATGTGTTGGCAATTGCGGAATAGCAAACTTAATTTGAATCTGCTCAGCTGTAAGCCCTTCAATAGCGCTCTTTCTCATAATCCAATCTCTAGCCCTATTTTCGCTATTATGCACTCGTACCCAATCGCTCTCTTTAAGTGTCTTAAAAAAAACTACATGACTGCTTTCCTGATAAGGAGCCCGATAACCTCCAGGAAATCTTGCATTAGCAATCTTCGCCTCTACAATATCAATAATCCTATGATTCTTCTGCCAGCCCTCAAGAACCTGTTCGGCCTTGTAAGCCAGTGCGGTTCCTTCCTTTATCGCAACTTCTACTGCGTACCTGTCCTTCAGAATTAGTGAGGCTCTTTTAAATATTCGATTAATCGAGTAGGCCGCATGTTGAATCGATGTGGAGCTACCGGCTGTTACGACTCCAACAAAAGCTAGGCTTCTTTCAAATTTATTTAGATCAGCGCCACTGATGATGTTTCGTCCTGTGAAAAGCTCATAGACGGAACGTCCGAATCCGGTCACTGGGTCCAGGCCTACAGCTATATCCAGTAAATTTGTGGCAATTTCCTTAAGACAATCGCCGACAGGAATATTGCCAATAGCATAGTGGTGGTCTGCCTCTTCTACAGCAATTATTCCCCACTGCTTAGCTTTGATTTGCTTGCCATACGTGGGATCGATTTTATGGAGATTTTTGTATAGTTCTACAAGTTCGCCTCTTTTGTCTTCTGAAGACTCAAATAGATACGGGATTCCTCTGGGCTCGGGAACTTCATCCAGATTGATGAGATGATCACTTTTTACAACTAGATTCTGATCTTTAATAAACTCTTGTATGGACCTGTCGCGAAATGCTTGAACTGCAGCTTCTGAGTTTGGCGTACCTCCGACCGAAGCAAGTTCATTTTTTGTCTGGTCAGCTTGAGCGTCAGCCTTCGACTTTAGTCCTTCCGTATAAGTCTTCATATCACCCAGATACTGATCTACCCGAGCAGAATTGCGTTGAACAGTTTTGTCGCCCCCATTTGCCCAATCAGAAATAATTCCTGCCTGCGTATTTTGAGAAGTTACTGGTACCCCTGAAGCTGGCGTTTCAGGCCTGTCTGTAACAACGACATGCCCTTGCTCCGGTTCTTCAGCAAAACAAGAAAACACCATGAGGTTTAGAACAACAAGTAGTACTTTCATTTTGACCTACAATCTCAACCTACAAAAACAAGAACTGAAGGCAATACTCCAAGGATCAATCTTTAAATTTTTAATGTCTTGTTCGTATTCATCGATGTTTTTTTGTCGACAAGAGGTTAGCCATTGTAACTTCTTATCGAGCTTCACAGCAATTTCCTCTTTGTAGCGAATAAGTGTATCTTGAACAGCTACACTATTTACGTTGTATCCTTCTTCTATCACATCGCTTAGCAGCAGCAGCTCCCGCACCGCCTCCAAAGAGACCTCCAATTCCAAAAAACGGCAACGTAAGGATGGTTCCTGCTATGGAGGCAATGCCAGCCGCCGCACAAGCTTTCTCAAATCTACTCTTAGCATCGTCGTATTGATTACGTTCTGTTTCACAAACAGCAAAGGCATCGACAGAAAAAAGAAATAACAGACTCAGTATTGTAATTTTTTTAAACATAGTTTTACATTCCCAAAACTGGAGTACCTATTAAATCTGTTTGGTACGTCTGGCAAGTTAAATTTACATACTTAGACCCCACACATTTCAAAGTTCACCAACGAATTTAGTTCTTACCAGAATGAGTACGAGCAAATTCCTCTGCCTGTTCCAGAGCTTTCTCGAAAGTTTGTGCATACCCCATTTTCGACTCTTGCATTCCAAGACCCCAACTAAACCAAAATCTGGAATCCTCATGGTATTCAAAATCCCACTGCTTAGTAAGCCCTGGGCCAAGTTCTATTTGCTTTCTAATCATATTTTTCTCCTTGGAGTTTAAAGTTGCCCCGTATTACGGGTTCTCACTCTATATAGATTTGTCGGGATAACCTCAGACATAATGACCTAACATATTGATTTAATTGACTTCTTTATAAAAGTACTTGAAGGGCAGCAACGTAACCTGCTTTAACAACTACCCTCAATTCCAGGCAACATTTTCTTGCGCTGTTTAAGCAATTTCCGAGTTTTCTGTAGCTCGGCGATCAGTTCTGCCTCTTGAGGCAACGAGGTCCTATATTGCGCTGCAAGAATCTTGTTCGGAAGCCCCTCGAGGGAATATTTAGCAACCATCTCATCTTTTTCAGCACACAGAATTAGTCCAACGGGAGGATTCTCTTCCGGATAAAGCCAGTGTTCCTTCGCATAGTTCAAATAGAGATGCATTTGACCAGCATCCGCATGTGTGAATTTACCAAGTTTGAGATCAATCAACACTAAACACTTAAGGCGACGATGAAAGAATACTAGATCGACTCGATACCATTCATTTCCTACGCGAAGTCTTTTCTGACGACCAACAAAAGTGAATTGGCCACCCAGCTCAAGCAGAAATGATTCAAGATGGTAAATTAGGGCTTCTTCTAAATCACGTTCTGAATATTCGTCTTTAAGATCGAGAAACTCTAAAACAAAAGGATCCTTGATCTGATCCTCTGGCAATTCTTCGGCATGAGACTTTCGCGATTCGCCCTTATCTCGTATTCTTTCTTTGTTCTTTGTATTAAAAGAACGCTCGTAAAAAAGCGTAGAAATCTGCCTATCTAGCTGACGGAAACTCCAGCCTCCCTTTAAGGCTTCTTGCAAATAGAATTGTCTCGCCGAAGTATTTTGTACTGAAAGCAGACGCACATAGTGCGACCATGGTAGTGGGAAAATCTGCGATCCTATAGATTGTCCAGACGGTGTCTGGACAATCTTCGGAAAAGCGAGATAAAAGGCACGCATTTGGAAAAGGTTAGTTCGACCAAATCCTCTCCCAAATTTTTTAGTCAAATCAACCGAAAGACGTTCGACTATCTCTTTCCCATAATTTTTCGCTCGCGAGCCCCCTAACTGTTCTTCCTCAAAAATTCTTCGCCCAATTTCCCAATATGTTGTAGTCATTACGAAATTTACAGCTCGAACAGAAGCTTTTCTTGCATTCTCAAGAAGAGAAACAAGTTCACGAAGCATTTCTATATATGCTTTAGATTTCATAGACAGACTACCTTACACAACAGATTCGAACCGAATCGGTTTAGCTGATCGCCATCCCTTAGTTCGGGCCTATGCTTTCCTTCCAAAAGTAGTACCTATTAAATCTGTTTGTTACAGTTGGCAACTTAAATTTACATATCTAGACCCTATACATTTCATCTGGAACAGGTTTAAGCACCTTCTAAAAAGGGTCAATCCGATTCTTTCAACGCCCGAATAAAAAGGTGCGTGATTTCAGGGCGAGTTCCCAAGCGAATTGGAGGACCCCAGCTTCCTGTACCGGCGTTGACGTAGATTTTCATTTTTCCAAGTTGGAATAGGCCGAGATGAAAACGGTGAATTTTTCGGATTACCAGAGTCCACGGAAAAAACTGCCCGCCGTGAGTATGCCCTGAAAGTTGCAGATCGAATCCTAGGGCAGCTGCCTTTTCGGCGATGCCTGGTTGATGAGCTAGGAGAATTCTGAAATTAATATCCGCTAATCCCTCAAAAGCTTTTTTTGGATCGGGTTCCGAGTCTGTAACACCCGCAATTCCGAGACGGGCTGAACCTCTCGTGATTATTTGATTAGAGTTTAGAAGAGGGGTGATCCCACATTTCCGGATTGCCTCGATCCAGTCGGCACCACCCCAATAATATTCGTGATTTCCCGTCACATAAAAAATCGAAGGCTGTGTGTTTCCGCGCGTCTTCAAAAAACTCAACTCGCGTAGGCTTTCGGAATGACTCTTGGGATCTCCGTCGCCAATATCCCCTGTGAGAACTATAAAATCAGATTGCAAAGCATTGACTTGATCCACCACTTTTTTTACATAGTCTGCGTGAATAGTGGCGCCCATATGTAAATCACTGATCTGAACTAGGTTTATCCCATTCAGATCCGGATTTAATCCTGGGTAGAAGAGCTGAACACTTCTAACTTTTAGTCCTCGACGAGCAATCCATGCACCTATTCCAACTAAAAGAACTGTTAGACTAAATAGCGCTAACGTAGCAGGGACGGAAAAGAGCACTTCTATTAAATCAGGCCGAATCAGAAATAAAGCAGCAAATATCCCTATTCGCATTACAAATAAAGATACAAGTAAACTCAAAACCGGCATTGAAAAGTAAGCTGCCGATTGAAGAGACTTTTGAAAAAATAGAATCACTGATTTATTCGAGTCGGACTCTACATCCAAATCTAGAAACATCACGATAAAATGGGCGAGAATAAATACAAAGGGAAGACAGAGAATGAATCCAAAACAAAAGTGATTTTGAAAAGTAAGAGCCAGCTGCCAAAATAGAAAGGCGTAGCTTATCGAAAAAATCACCAAGGCAAAACCCAAAACCCAAAAAAAGCGTCTTCTCATAGCGAAACACCTCCGTTCCTTAGACTATTGTCCAACGGAGAGATGATTTACGCAACCGGATCACGAACTCCACTCAAGTTGTCTGCTATCAATGCAGACGAGATGACGTAAGCGGGGGCTTTTTAGTGCATTGCCTAAAGATCCAATTCCACCCTCTATTTGGGGACTGCAGAGTTCTTCAAGCCTTGCGGAGATACCATCTTTGGAAGACCTCGCATTATAGAAGTTTATAAAAATCGCCTAACCCGCTGAGAATCCCCTGCCTTTAGACTGAGTTCTTTAAATAAACAAAGGCGAAGAGCTCGGTGTGGCCTAAGAGAGAGCCGAAAGTCCAATTGAGCGCGTGGTTTAGGCTAGAAACTATTAAATTAACATAGTGGATATTAGTTTAAAAGGAGACATCCTTTCTGACCGAGCATAAAGTATGCTAGTTATATTTAAATAATTGAAAAATACTATTTCTCATGATTTAAGTATGTGTATGTATAACATTATCGCGCCTGTATTAATGCTGTTTCACCTCAGTTTTTTAACCGCAGCAATAGCAATGGATGCTGAGTTTGAGACGAATGTCAGAAAAGCAGCTCCAACTGCGGGTGCTCTTTCCCAGGAAAATCATTCTGAAACAGCACTAGCACCAAGTGCTCAAGCAGCAGATCCAGCACCAAGCGTTGTTACGACAGACAAAACCTCTACTAAAGAAAACAAAAATGCTTGTCCAAAATGCCAAAAAGAGTTCGAGCGAAAAGATAGCCTGAGAAGACATAAGAAAAACTGCGGCAAATCCCTAGAGGAGAGAAGTACATTCGTTTGCCAAAAATGCCAAAAAGGATTCACGCAACCAATTCACCTGACCAGACACGCAAAAGGTTGCGGCAAATCCCTAGAAGAGAAAAGAAACTTTGTTTGTCAAAAATGCGAAAAGAGGTTCACAGACCCTGATAGCCTGAGAAGACACGAAAAAGGCTGTGACAAATCCCTGGAGGAGAAAAGAAACTTTGTCTGTTCAAAATGCAAAAATGGGTTCACGCAAAAAAGTAGCTTGACCAAGCACGAAAAAAACTGCGACAAATCCCTGGAAGATAAAAAGAAATTTGTTTGTTCAAAATGTAAAAAAGGATTCACGCGACAAAATGGCCTGACCGACCACGAAAAAAACTGCAACAAACCGCTGGATGAGCGAAAAACATTCGTTTGTTCAAAATGCGAAAGAAAATTCACGCTACAATGTAATCTAAACAGACACAAAAAAGACTGCGGCAAATCCCTGGAAGAGAGAAGAACATTCTTCTGTTCAATGTGTCAAAAAGGATACTCCAGCCAGCGTTACCTGGACAGCCACATTTGTCATAAAATAGATGCTCCCGAAAAAGATTTAGAAACCGTGTCTGAGTCAGACTCTGAGAGCTCTGAACTAGAAAATAAGAATAAGGCGAGAAAAACAGGAGAACTGAAAACAAATGAAATCATTCAACTCACGCCAGGATCTCATTTCGAATCTAAAACTAATAGTTCAATCGGTGCTAGCACCGTTGATAGATACGACAACCCAGTAACTATAACTATCCCTCTAGGCGCACCTACGTTTGAAAACCTACCCGCTCGCAGCATAGCGAAGGGTAAGAAACGAAAGAGAATCGGAATAGAGTTGTCTGAAATAAGAAATTCTTCTTCATCCGTGCCGCCACATTCAAAGACCAGTGTAGATAGTATGGACGTAGATAATGCCGATGATGACGCAAACGGATTTTTTACTGCATTGTCTAGGGATCCAATTCCACCCTCTATTTGGGATGACCCAAGCATTCCGGATTACCCACTATCGGCAGTTCCAGAGTCCAGTTTAGATAGTGTGGACGTAGATAATGTAGATGATAACGCAAACGGATTTTTTAGTGCATTATCTAGAGATCCAATTCCACCCTCTATTTGGGATGACCCAAGCATTCCGGATTACCCACTATCGGCAGTTCCAGAGTCCAGTTTAGATAGTGTGGACGTAGAAAATGTAGATGGTAACGCAAACGGATTTTTTAGTGCATTATCTAGAGATCCAATTCCACCCTCTATTTGGGATGACCCACTATCGGCAGTTCCAGAGTCCAGTTTAGATAGTGTAAACTTTGATAATGCAGACGATGACGAAAACGGACTTTTTAGTGCACTATCTAGAGATCCAATTCCACCCTCTATTTGGGATGACCCAAGTATTCCGGACCACTTACCCTCAGCAGCTCCAGTGGCTAGTAAAAAACAAAAGTTAAATTCCAGCTTTGAATTTAAAGTGCCGAACGCGGAGTTACCTACCTCAAGAAAAACAACTCAAATCTACTACTGTACAAGAAAAATTCTGCGAGACTGGTTTTTAAGAAACCTTAAGTCTCCTTTTCCAACTGGCGTAGATAAAGAAGTGCTGCTGAAGGTTGTCGATGAAGTACCAAGACAGCTGGATAACTTGTTCACTAATGAGAAGAATAACTATCGTGATCAAATTAATAAAATGAAAGAAGAACTTGGTCTTAGTATCGCTGGAAAAAATAAATGGGAATTAAAATATCTCACTGATTCAGATTTCAATAATATACGACAAGCCTATCAAGATGATCGGATGACTTTCGCAGCATTGATCTCACGAGGAGAGGGCACTCCTGATGTTGACTCTACTAAAGTCCTAGAAACCTGGTTAATCAAAACTGCGAACAAGTTGACAACAAAAAAGGAGTTATTCGTTCTCTCTGAAATTACCGGGTTGTCGGTTGAACAAATAGAGGACCGGCTTGGAAAGGACAAGGTAGCGAAATGCGCTCCGACGACCCAACAACCCCAGATTTTAAACAACCAAACTTCTGCTTTACTAACAAGTATTCCCTTATTGCTAAGTTCTGACGCTAAACCGGAATCAATAGAAGATGATATAGCTCCACTATCACTACCAATAGCACTAGAGGAAGATGCGGATCCGTTCCTTTAAATTGCTCTATTCTCAATAGCTAGCAGTTCCAAGAGCTGTTAAGGGAATCTCTCAAGCAAATATAAACTTATTAAGTTTATATAGTTTCATCTGCTTTTATTGACTAAATGAGTCAATTTTGCTAGCAGTGACTCATGCCAAATACTATGGATAAAAAAAGATCTCTTTTAGTAATAGCCGTGAGCCTATACTTTGGGAATCCGTTGACATATCCCACCATCTCCTTAGCGATGGATTCAACCGTAGAAGCTAAAGAATCCGAAAACCCCTTTATACATGAAAAACAGTCGCCCAAATCGCTTACATCCAAGCAACGAGAGTCTTTGAAAGGAAAGGTCCCGCCCATCAAAAGCCGACCTGCAATTGACCCTCTTTGTGAGAAGATTAGGCAACAGCAAGAAGATGATGAAAAAAACGGGATAGTCCAAGAACGTGAAGACCCTTTCTCCCCTGAGTGGGAAGCTGCTTTTGATGAACTAGACGAAAAGAAAGAACTAAGCAGCAAGAGTATCCCGTTTGGAAGTATTTTTGAAGTTGGTGCTGCAGAATGTGTGGGGAATCCCTCTACGAAAAGATACACTGTATTAGAGGATAGCTTGTCTGCAAAGTGGTTCAGCAAAAAGGACAGTGGAATTGATGGGGGCTTAGGAGTAGTTATTCTTGTGGACGGCCACGGAAATAATGCTTCGTGCGAAGAAAGAGCCAATGGCTCTATCCCTCTTGATCGACATTTGTCGAAAGTAGTATCTGACATTTTTCCGAAAATGATCACAAAGCGATTTAAGGAAATGACGCCCGAAGAGCGGGATTCTTCCGAAAAAACAAGCGACGCTATCGCAAAGTTATTCGTCACCGAAGAGGATGCAAATAGGCCCGACCAACAGCCCTCTGATTCCTTATTAGAAACTCCTACTACCCTTCACGGAACTCTATACCGCATGACCATGAATAATCCAGACTATGCTCCAACGAGCGGGGCCGTCCTTGCCGGGTTTTCCATGCGTTATGCCCTGATCCCCTCTCTTAGGAGTCCAACCCGTAAAGTAAGAAGACTTGTCCTTGATATATTTAACATTGGAGATGTAAGATTACTTCTCATCACTGGAAACGATAATAAAGCCTTAGTAACGCGCTTGACCCTAGATCATCGCCTTACTGACCAAGATGAACGGAATATTGTTGAACGTAACCTCGGTGGTGAGATATTTTACCTTCGAGTAAGTGAGACGACTGGTGAACTAGTCTCCGACAAAATCGGGCCTGGCGTTCCGAGGTTAGCTAACAGCAAAAGTACGGGCCTGGCAGTACCAAGAGCCGTTGGCGACTGGTCATGGCGGGTAAATCGAAAAGCAGATGTGTCCCAATTCGTGTTACCCCCAAATTGGGTTGCATTGGTCCTGGTGGACGACGGGATTTACGAAGGCATGACGAAGGATTCCATTATTGGACAACTTGTCTACGATTCACTGATGAGTGGAGAAGATGCCCAAACGGCTGCTAAAGAACTTGTGGACGAAGGCCTCCTTCGCAAAAGCACAGATAACCTGTCCGCGATTGTAGTTTCTAGAAAAAGAGACGAGTAGTCTTTACAGTGGTCGCTGTACCTACCTGTAAAGAATATTTTTCATTGCTTTATCATTCCGCCCAGACTAAAAATGTTGCCAGATTTTGTCCTTATTTGGTCCTTGTTTAGATGGCAGTAAACCAACATGCGTAATTCTAGAAGTATCTGGCTTGGCTCAGTAGCATTCGGATTCAGTAACCTATTGGGTTTTTTAACCCTTTTTTTTCTAATTTTGACAGTTTCGACTTGTCGGGCTGGGGATCTCGGTAAGAGCCCTCCCCTTCCACCAGATCTTGCGGCACTATTCGGTCCGTCGGCTACAGGTCCGAGCTCTAATTCGGCTTATTCTCAGTCAGATATATTCCAAGATCCAATTGCGTATGCAGGCCAGACGTTTACACAAGGGCTAACCGAGGCGACTGGAAATTCCAGCTTAACTAGTGCTCTCTTGGCAAGTAGTTCTTCTCCTGCAAGTTCTGGAACTGCATCATCAATCGCTCAGATTTTCCCTCAAGGAATCACTGATCAAGGAGCCCTGATCAACTTGCTCTTGCAAGTCTCGAAAAATCTTGAAGCAATAACTCCTGGTAATGCACCGGCGCTCGCACAAACAAACTCAAACGTTCAACAGATGTTATTAAGTTCTTTAACCCAACGAAATAATACAACACTCCCAGGCCTAACGTCAGATTCTCAAACGGGTTGGAATACGATTTCACTACTTGCCAACATAAATCAAGTTACTGTAAATCTTCCAACCCTTGTCTCAACAGGTGCGCTGAGTCTTCAAATCGCTTCTCAAATAGTATCTATTGTGTCGACCTCCGTTAGAATAGCATCATCAGCAGTCGGAGTGAAGGCTACCGCTCAACAGTATGCCAATGCACAAAGCGCGCTCCAAGAGACTGAATCGCGGCTTTTTAATAGCGAACAGACGGCATCACGACCCCCTACTATCTCTCAAGCCGCCTTTAACCTTCCGGAGTGTAAAAACGCTGCGAACTGTTGCAATTGGTATAATCAAAAAATTCTCGTAACGGCTGCCCTAGTAGGTAACCAAGCTGCCAAGGTATCTCTTGGCGCCTATGGAATTCAGGAACTTGGCCTCGCCATCAATCTCAGTTCTATAATAGTAAAGAATGCAAGTACATTGCTGGCCTTGATGCAATCCATGCAATCATTGTTAAATTCTACACAATCCCCCATGCAAGCCGTCACTCAGAATTTTAGCACAATTCAGAGCGTACAAAGCCTTTTTACTTATGTTGGATCACCTCCAGTTGGGGCATCGACAAGTATTCAGGGAAGTGTTGTTTCTAACTATGTAGTACAGACAAATGCTGCGTCGTCGATTCCAACACCATCAATATTGGCCGACGCAACACCGCAAAGCGCTACCCCATCACCTGCCGCAGTTAGTGGTCTCAGTACTGCAGAGTTCGGTTTTTATCCTGGCACTCCAATAACCTCGGGGGGAATTCCCATCGTACCTTCTAGCCTGGCAGTTCCGGGGACTTCTTATACTAAACCTCCGGACACTTCCCACACTGGAACTTCTGCCTCCAATTCCACACCTACAAATTCAACTGCATCCGCTGGTGCAACTACACCCGATGCAATTTGTAGTAGCTTTCTTAATTGCTGTGATTTTACGGTCGCACAAAGTTCCTTTGTAGGAACCATGTTTAACAATTTGGCTGCCTATCTCACCCTAGCGAGTACTACCCTTTATCTTGATAGTTCTATTTTGAATTTAGTCCTTGCATTGGCGCAGACAACCCCTGCCACACAAACTTCTACTGGTACTAGCAATCCTGCCTCTAGCACTGGGACCACTGCCGGCATGCACCCTTAAAATCTTAACGACTAACTTGAGACCGCCATACTGAAAGAAGAGAAAGCGTCGTAAAAAAATTCTGCCAATTGTGCGTCATTTCTCATTATGATACTTTATTCTCTCTTCCTATTTGTAACATTGTAACTTTTTTACAGGACCACAGATTTATGAAAAAAGTAATTTTATTTTTATGTGCTTTCATTTCATGCGCAAGCTCTGCATTTGCTTCTGAGAATTGCTTTTTAGCAAAAGAAAACGGCAAAGTCCTCAAAACCGAAGGCGATTGTAAATCACGCTTTGCGCCCGAATCTACGTTTAAGATTCCTCTGAGCCTGATTGGCTTCGACGCTGGCATTTTGCGAGATGAAAGTAAGCCAAACTGGCCTCGCAAAGGCGATTACAATATCAACGTATGTAAGGGAGACCATGATCCGCGAACCTGGATGCGAGACAGCTGCGTTTGGTACTCGCAAGTACTTACTGGTAAACTTGGCATGGAGAAATTTCGTGAGTATATCGCAAAGTTTAACTATGGAAATAAGGACGTTTCTGGCGACGCACCAGAACATCTAAACGGACTGACGAATTCTTGGCTCTCGAGCTCTATTCAAATTTCACCCGAGGAACAGACTGATTTTATAGAAAAACTTGTGACCCAAAAATTACCAGTAAGCAAAAAAAGTTTTGATAAAACAAAGAAAATTATGTCGATTCAGGAGCTCTCTGGCGGCTGGAAACTCTATGGCAAAACTGGTAGCGGAAGACGCCAAGACAAAGATGGCAAAAAGACGGAACTACAACATGGCTGGTTTGTTGGCTATATTGAAAAGGGCAAGAGGAAGATCGTCTTTGCCAGCCATGTAGCAGACACTGAAAAGCAAGATGTCTTTGGTTCCTTCAGAGCCAGAAACAATGCGCTGATAAAACTCTGGTATTTGATTGATGAGCTTGAAAAATGACGAAGGCAGTTATTTCTTTGGTTGCACTCTAGTAATAGTAATCTGAATGTTCTGACCACGCTCAACAACAACACGTTCTGACAGAATAAGACGATATCCTGGTGATGTGACTCGCAATTCATACATATCAGATGTGAGTGCTCCGGCTGAAAATATTCCGTCTGTGGTAGTCTGGAAAGAGCGGATTTGGCCTTGCCCTGGTCCAGTAGGGTTTAAAGAAAAAATGATCATCGAACACGGTCTCGGAAACCGATCATCTTTGTCCTCTATAATTTGACACGTTCCAGTGATCGATCTTCTTTCTTTCAGGCCCTTTTGTGCAACTGCAACACCAGCATCAATCAATCCATTTACGGCTTGGTTTGTTGGACTACCTTGTAAATTCTTAATTGAATCAACTGGTCCATTTGGATTTATATTCCAGACCGGACCACCACCATCGGTAGCCAGTGCGGGACTAACGACACAAAAGAAAACAGAAGGCACTATGCTGAAAAACTTAAATTTACCCATATAAATGCTACTATTAACACACCGCTTAAAAATAACGACTACCTATCCTGTCGATAAGGTTTTGTTGCAAAAATAATCCTATAAAATCAACATGTTATAGCTCTACGCCAGACAAATCAGGTAAAAAATTAGGGAAGTATAATCGCGCTCTAATTAATCAAGGCAAACTTAAAGTCTTGGATACACTTCTATTATTAGGAAGATCCGAAACTCGGCAAACAGCAACCTTTAATAAGCTATAACTAGCTAATTTTATTAATAAAATACACCAATTAGTGCGCCATTAGTAAGAATAAGAAAGGCAAAAGAATTGCAATAACTCATTTAGTGATTAGAACCATCAAGTGTGAGCAGCTCTTTAAAAAAAGAGAGCGGTTCCTCGAGTCAGCATTTGGGACACCAGCGCCTGATCGAATGGTTTTTCTCGAAGTCGGCGACTCCTCGAATTATGACGTAATTCATATCCAGGGGGCTATTTATCTGAGCCTTGAGCAGATCATCCACTCGGTACAAGTCTGGTTACCCAATCCAGCAACTGAAATTGTTCTCATCAGCAATAATATTGACAAAGACAAGGCGCTACGTGCAGCTCGACTATTATCACATTTGGGCTATGGAAATATCTATCTCTATCTAAACGGTAAAGAAGACTGGATCTCCCAAGGTCTGTGGACCAATTCGACTCTTGTTCCTGCCGATGGGTTTTCTGCCCCATCATGGCGCTTCATCCCCGAATATCCGCCACTAATAGAAGAAAATCCCTGGAAAAAGAGGGGGTAGGTCTTCCAGCATGGGTACGCCTAGAGCGATAGGTAAGGCTACTAGGTTTTCGCATCTATCAACCACGCTAGGAGCGATTAAATTCTTACTCTTAAGCTCTAAATGAGATCTTGACGTGAGCTGAACGATTTCAATCGTTTTTTGTTTCTTAGTTTTCTTATTTGGACTCCAGTAGTCCACTCCGTAGTCGAGAAGCACTTCCTCGCCCGGATGAATGTCCTTACTTGCTACGAGAAGAAGAGTCTTCGAATCAGACGCAACAACGAGTTCGGCATTCGCGTTTTCTGGATCTGCGTGATTTACTCGGGCTGCCAAGCAAATTTCATCCGGCTGTTCTCGAAATGCATCTATATACCCGACTGTTTTTTGTTCACCCGATGGTAAATAATGATCAACATTTGCAATGTATCTTTGTCTAATATCGGTCAGAGAGTCGTCTGGAAACTTGGTTTTTAACTCTTCTGGTGTAAGCAATTTACCTCGGTACTCAGCTATGACATTCCCAGCCTTAATTTCGGAGACTGCCCGAACGCCTTTTTGTGAAGTTCCATCGGTCTCTTTTGGAAGAAGCTCGTGCTCAAAAACTTCCACTTTCTCTTCGACCGTCCGATGATCCCATACAACCGTTGTTCCTAGAGTTGTTTTTATTGTCGCACGGGTAAAGGTCACTTCCTCATCCCAGTCGATTTCCTCTTCTGAGTCCTCATCCTGATCCAAAGTAAGTGGACCATCATTGCTCAAGCTTGAAATGAGGTTTGAGGCAAAATCCATTGGCTCCTGTTTTACTTTTGATTTCTCTCCTGTTTTTCTCACCTTACTCTGATTCTTCTGTTGGGGGCTCTCCAAGGCATACCTATTCTGCCTGGATTTTTGCCCTTTTCTTTTACCGGTCACTGCAGGTTGTGGTCGAGTAAACTCCTCATCATTGTCTGACTCAGACACGGTTTCTAAATCTTCTTCGAGAGTATCTTTGGAGCATTTGTGCTTGCCTAGGGACTGTTTGCTAGCGAATTTTTTTTTGCATCTTGAACAAATAAATTTTCTTCTCTCACCCAGGGATTTGCCGCAATCTGCTGCGTGCATGGTCAGGTAACTTTGTCCCGTGAACCCTCTTTGGCATTTTGAACAGATGAATTTTCTTCTCTCACCCAGGGATTTGCCGCAACCTGCTGCGTGCGTAGTCAGGTTACCTTTTTGCGTGAACCCTCTTCTACATTTTGTACAAATGAATTTTCTTTTCTCATCCAAGGATTTACCGCAATCTACTGCGTGCGTGGTCAGGTTACTTCGTTGTGTGAACTTTTTTTGGCATCTTGGGCAACCGAATTTTCTTTTTTCATCCAGGGATTTGCCACAGTCTTCTACGTGCGTGATCAGGTAATATTGTCCCGTGAACCATCTTGGGCATTTTGGGCAAGCAAACTTTTTTTCTTTAGTCAAGGTTTTGCCCGTTGTACCAACTTCTCCGATATGGGCCTCAAACTTGGCATCCATTGCTATTGCTACGCTTGAATAACCGAAGTGAAACAGCATTAATACAAACGCCATCATTTTATTGATATTTGCAACCTTCGGCATGGCAAGCAATTTTAGAAAAATAATTCTAAAGTTCATAATCAGCTTACTTAGCTAGACTGACTATATATTGCAAGTAGTTGTTCATAATAATATTTAAGTACCGCGCTAAAAGAACGCGCGCCAATCCCTTAAAGTTAAAAGGAAATTCTGGTTTGGCCCCTAAAAAAGGGGTCGTCAGGCTATCAGAAAAGCTCTGGAAAAGAGGAGCTTTTTTGGGAAATTTGTGCTTGTCGAGGGACTATTTGCTTGCGTATCCTTTTTCACATTTTTGACAAACAAAGTTTTTTTCTCATCTAGGGATTTGCCGCAACCCTTTGCGTGTCTGGTTGCGTGACTTTGATCCGTGAACGCTCTTTGGCATTTTGGACAAGCTAGTAGAGATTTTGCCTGTCGTAACAGCACTGGGGGTGCCGGTGCTGTTACGGAATGATTTTCCTGGGAACAGACGGTTGCAGTTGCGGCGACTTTTCTGACATTCGCCTCAAACTTGGTATCCATTGCTATTGCTAAGGTTGAAAAACTGAAGTGAAACACGATTAATACAGATATGATCATTTTATTCATATTTTCATTACTTAAATCATGATAAATAATATTTTCACTTCTTAAATATAGTCAGAATAGTTTGTCCTTAATCAGAAAAAATATCCCTTTTTACATTACTTTTTACTGTTTTACTTTAATGGTTTCTAGCCAAACCATGAGCTCGATTTGACTTTCGGCTCATGTTATTTCAACGAGACCTTTCCACTGCATTAAGAAATCTTCCTCAGGCCGGACGCGCATCAAAGATTATGTTCGGAGTTAGCGTGCCCGGAGATTTTACGCTTAACGGGTCGCCTCTTTTTTAGGTGCAGCTCAACTCGTTCCTGCTCCTGTTGGAGAATATTTGCATCTACATAGTCTCTAAAGAAGTGCATCAAATTATAACTTAACGTAAACCCGTCCTTACACTCCCAAATATTTTCATCATTACATTCGCTATAAAGATCGGGTTCATAATGCACTCTCAATTTAGAGTCTTCAGGCATCTTGGAATAAATGTACCGCCCAGGCTGATACCCAAATCCTGAGGCCGCCCAGCCGCCAAATTTCTTCCCTAAATAGTTGGAAGCAGACCTTCTAGCGTTGTACCAAATATATTTTCCGGTCTGTATTGCGACAAGAGTCAGCGCACCCACCGTATAAGGATGCTGTTGAATGGCATTCCCGGTACCAGCACCACCAGCTGCTGCAGCACCATGTCCCACCATTTGCTTCGTAATACCTGCAGCACCCGCAGCAAGCACCATATTTGTAGCATAGCTTCCTATCGACCCAGGAAATCGCTCAAGCTCGCTAATATCGTAGTTACTCTTCCCCTCAAAGACAGCCATTTCCCCAGAAAAATGTCTAAAATGAGGAAATTGATCGATATTGAGACTACTATTATATTCGGAGTGATGACCATGATCCTTAGTACAGCCCCTTCCGTTCGCAGATAAAGAATCAAGAACAGCTCCAAGATTTACAAGCTGGTATAACTTAGAAAAATTTAGGATTTGATTTGGGACCAAATCATATTCAACTTTCTTTTCCGTAATCCACGTCATGTCCTTACAGCCGTCTTCGACATCACCAAGTACTGGCGAAATGAGGGCAAGATGATCGAATTTCACGCCTGAGTAAAAAGCCATCGTAGACAACTGCAGTGTACCCAAACCAAAGCCGATTGCCGATAATTTCTTTTTCGAATTTGTGGAATGATTGTATCCGGAAATCTCTAGGATTCTATTTATTAAATTTTCATTATGTTTAATTACGGCGTGCATCCCTTTTTTACAGCACGCAGTCACAAGCCCGTTTTCAATTTCATCGCCGCATTTTTGTCGATTAGGATATCCTATTTGGATCACTCGATTTTTATTGCTCAGTACGTTAACCAACTCATTTGCGTTTCGATCTATACCTTCAAAGAAAGTCCTACCCGTGTGATCTCCTACTAATAGGACGTATCTGTCGTCGTCTTCACCATTTTTTGGCCGATATACTTTAACATCTACTTTCACTGGGTTCCCGCCGCAGTCCAAATCATCTAGAGTAAATTCGGCAGTTTCAATATTACTAGCCCGGGCAGCAAAGGCCGTGGACGAACCCTGGGTTGCTGTTGGCTGGGTCACCGAGGTAGAATGAGAAGTTAAATGAGAATCTCCTGGTACTCCTCCTGTTCCAGAAGAATTTTCTGCTTGGGTATTTTGATCTTGATGGGGTTGTTGAGGATTTGTTTGGGCACTACTGGGCTCGTGATTATCGGTCTTTGTAGAATCTTCGTCGGAAGATCCACACCCGGCGCAACCCGCTAGACTGACTACTACTAAAAGATTAGCTAGAGCAAACTTCAAACAAAACCCCTAAAAACAACAAAAAGGCCAAAAAATAAGACAGCTATACTTAACACAATTAGTTGTGTTTTGCTAGATATAATAAGTCAAGGGCGCAGCAAGCACGTAACCCATATCTATTCAATATTTAGGCATACCTAATTAAATTGTTTCAATTTACTAGATTTGAGAATTAGACTAAGCAGCCTCTTTTCCTGTCGGTTTTTCAACTTCAATCAGTTCTGGCTTTTTCACCTCAGGCAGTGAAATTTCTTGCCCGGGTTCCGGACGCTCTGGCCTTTCTAGGGTGGACTCCACCCTGACAGGTTGTCGAGTGTCTAGCGACCTATAGATGGATTCGATAATTCGAATATCGGCTAAACCTTCTTTTCCCGAGGATTCGGGTTCTATATCTTTAATAATGCAATTTGAGAAATAGAGAAGTTCAGGTCCGAACTGGTCAGTAGATTTAACCTTTTTGATTTTCGTTTTATCCCTGATTGTCGCATGTAGAAATTTCGGTCCGTAATATTGATAAGCATTTTCGATAAAGAGATCACCCTTCGTGCCTGCCACCTGAATATTTCCAACATGGGCGCAACCGAAACTACATACAAAGGAAGCTAATCCTTCGCCGGGAAATTTCATTTGGACTGCCACACTTTCATCAATGTTTTTGAAAACGTCTTTATCGCTTCGGGCTGCCATAGCCAACACTTCCTCCGGCTCACTTCTAAACAAGTAGCGTGCAGCATTGATGCAATATATTCCGATGTCATAGAGAGGGCCGCCACCTTCCTGGCGCAGTGAGGTTCGAATTCCGGGATGTTTAATAGGCACAGTAAAGGTGGAATTGATGACGCGCACATCGCCAAACTTATTAGCTTTCAATAAACGAATGGCATCGAGATGCGACTCTTCAAAGTGAAGTCGATAAGCAACCATCAACTTCACGCGATTTTCTTTTGCCGTACGAATCATGCTTTCGCATGCATCTGAACTCACCGCCATAGGTTTTTCACATAACACGTGTATTCCTGCTTGCATGGCTCTCTCGGAATATTCACGATGCTGATTATTCGGTAGAGTAATATAGACTGCATCAATCTCATCGGAGTTCAGGCACTCGTCGTATTGATCATAGCTATAGAGGTTTTTGACTTTGTAGCGTTTCCCAAGCTCTTTGAGTTTCTTTGGATTTCCTGAAACTAAGGCTGCCAGTGTCGAATTGCTCGCATTCTTAAAGCCAGGCAGCACCGCACTTTGCGCAATATGTCCCAAACCTACAACAGCATATCTGATCTTATTCGTCTTCTTCATAGGCAAATTTCATTGCAAAGATAGTGCGAGGGAAAGACGGCAAAGCCACTTTGACAAATCTGAAACAGAGTGTTTAATTGAATCGAGCCGCCAATCCAAATTCACAATTAGAATAGTTCATCCTGAAACGTTAGATTTAGAGGTTTAGCAAAATGGGCATACCATTAGATGAATTAAAAACTTTACCCTTTCTTGTTCATTCTCTACCTCCCAAAGAAGTGTACCCTTTTTCTCAATTACCGACTGGAATTTGCAAATCAGGACTGGTGGAACTCAGCGGTCCTCCAGGTACAGGCAAAACAGAGTGGGTACTGCGGTTTTTAAGTGAAAATCCAACATTAGACGTTGCCTGGATAGAAAAAGATTTCACACTTTTTCCTACTTGTTTTGCAGAATTTAAAATCGATCAAAATCGCATTTTGTTTCTTGATTTGACTGGTCCAAATCTCAAACGATCTGCTCTTTGGGGCATTAGTCTAATTATTCAAAGCCAGATTTTTCCAGTTTTAGTTCTATCACAAGTGGAATTGGATGAGACGGAGCTCAGACATTTACAATTTTAGTCAGACGATCGGGTACTCTTATTTTATTTTTAAGACAAGTAGCAGATAAAAGAGCAAGCTGGCTTTTTTCTATGCGCCTGACCTTCCCAGATAGTTGAGTAAGTGAAGCATGGAAAAGCGCATAGTCTGCATTTTTATCAAATCTGGTTCAGGTACTGAATATGAAGTTATTAGATCATTTGCTGAGGCTTGTTTTCGCTTCACCCCTCATATTCAGTTACGTGGAGAAGAGGCGGTTTTTTTAGATATTACTCAATGCCTCAAACTTTATTCAGAAAACAGTTTGAAGGCTAGGCTCTTCCGAATTGCTAAATATTTCCATTTGAATATTACAGTCACCTATTCTAACCATCCCTCGCTGAGTTTGGCGAAAATCTACTATCCTGAGTTTGACCGTACGGATGATACTAATTCTTTGCCAATCGAGTCTCTGTTTTGCTTCTTAAATCCATTTAAGCAAGATAATCATCCACTCTCTTCTCTAATAGAACATCTCAAATCTCTGGGAATTTATAGAATTAGTCAGTTTCTGGAACTTCCACGTGAGAGTTTAGGTTCCAGGTTTGGAGAAATAGCGGTCCAAATCCATCGTTATGCCAGTGCTGAAGCTCAACCCGTTTGGAATCAATTCCAACCGAGACTAGTCATTGAGGAATCCGTAGAACTAGAGAATGACAGCACAGAAGGAACCGATATTACCATAGAACCTCTTTTGTTTACTTTGAGAACTCTGATGGATCGTGCCATGTCAAGACTACGAGGAATTAGTCATAAGGCAAATAAAGTCAGCTTACATTTTCAATTAGCGCCGTGGTCCCATGTAATTCAAAAAAAGAGAACCTTGACTCTTCCTTTATTAATAGATCAAGGGACAAGTGTTGGATTAATGCCACTTTTGCGAGAGCAACTTTTTCATGATCTCTCTAAAAATCCCCTACCGGCCCCCGTTCGAGTACTAAAATTTCGGATAGATCAGAGTATTCCAAGTTCATCTTCACAACGCGACTTTTTTGAAACTAAAGAAGCGGCTAGATCAGAGAGTTGGGATCAGTTGCTGTCGCATCTTTTGAGTCAGTATGGAAGGAATCGTGTATTCGCCGCGAGTTTCTATGACACTTACGTTCCTGAACAAACTTGGGTTCGCGTTCTTCCAATAAACTGTACCTTCAGTGGGCATAGTGAGAATTTCTCGCAAAATAATCCCTCGGGAATTCCAAAAAGACCCTCTCGCCTTTTAAAAACACCCGAGACTTTACTTTTAAAACCAGCTCAAATCATCCATCCAGCTTCTGGCAGAGCGTGGAACATAGTAAGTTGGAAAGGGCCAGAAAGAATTGCCACTCAATGGTGGAATGATCCCTCAGCAAAGGGGGTTTATCGCGACTATTATCAAATTATCACTCATTGCAAACAAAAATTATGGATCTTTATTGATCGAAACCACTCCCCACCTCAGGTTTTTCTTCATGGTTATTTCGATTAGAGTTTTGGACATTAAATACTAATTATGGAATACGTAGAACTGAAATGCAAGACTCACTATTCTTTTCTTACAGGTGCGTCGTATCCCTATGAATTAGTCGATCAAGCCCGGCAAATAGGCTTACGAGGTCTTGCTATTACGGATATCAACGGCGTTTATGGAATTCCAAAAGCCTACCTTTCTACAAAATCGGCGGCGAAATCAAATCCGACGAAATCGCATTCGGACTTTAAGCTGATAGTAGGAGCAGAAGTAAGCATTCAGAATCATCCCCCGTTAACACTTTTGTGTCAAAATCGGGCTTCCTATGGCCTGCTTTGCAGAATTTTAACACAGGCGCATCGCGATAAACCAAAAGGAATTGCTTATTTAACCTGGAATGAGTTGCTGCACTTTATGGAAAACCCTGCGGCTCAAAACCTCATCGGCCTTCCTAATGAAGACTATTTTCTCTGGGACTGGAAGGTGTTGAAGGATTTGTTTGGGTCTCGTTTGTATCTTCCTTTAGCTCGTATTCTCGATTATCACGATCATCAAAGAACTGCGACCGCAAAGGAAATTGGTCAGAATTACGATATTAAAATTGTTGCTACAAACGATGTCTATTATCATCATCCGCTTCGTAGAAATCTGCAGGATATTCTTACTGCCGTTCAACACAAAACTAATTTACACAATGCAGGCACTCGTCTCTTTCCCAACCATGAGCGCTATCTAAAATCCCCAGAACAAATGCGGAAACTTTTTGCCGACATGCCTGAAACTTTAGCCTGTACTCTTGAAATCGCAGAGAGTTGTACGTTTTCTCTTTCTGAATTACGCTATCGCTATCCCAATGAATGGATTCCTAAAGGCGAGTCGGCACAGAGCTACCTCACTACACTTGTTTGGAAAGGTGCAGAACAACGCTATTCCCAACAGATTCCCAAAAATGTCAGGAATCAACTGGAGTATGAACTCACACTGATTGAACAGCTTCAGTTTGCAGACTATTTTTTAACGATTTGGGATATCGTGGATTTTGCTCGCTCGCAAGATATTCTCTGTCAGGGAAGAGGCTCAGCTGCCAACTCTGCTGTTTGCTACGCACTAGGCATCACCGCGATCGATCCAGTACGGATGAGTCTTCTATTTGAACGCTTTATCTCAGCGGAAAGAGGCGAACCCCCTGACATCGATGTCGATTTTGAACATGAGCGTAGAGAAGAAGTAATTCAGTATATCTATACCAAATATGGAAGAGAAAAGGCAGCAATGGTTTCGGCTGTAGTTACTTACAGAAGTCGTTCTGCAACACGTGAAGTGACTAAAGTTTTTGGAAAGGAACTGAGTAAACGGGAATTTGAAAAAGCTTTAGAAGCTGAATCGAAAGACGAATCGCTACCAAACGGGCTCCTGCAGTTGCAACGTGAACTCATAGAGGAACTTCAAGGTTTTCCCCGACACCTTTCGATACATTCCGGCGGATTTATTGTCTCTGCAGATCCTGTTATTGAAACGGTCCCAATAGAACCTGCTCGAATGGAAGGCAGAACCATTATTCAGTGGGATAAATATGATTTAGACGCTTTAGGTCTGCTTAAGGTCGATATTCTTGCATTAGGAATGCTAAGTGCTTTGAAAAAAACATTCGCGCTCATTGGAGGTCACCTCACACTAGCAACAATACCTCCGGAAGACTACAAAACTTATCAAATGATTCAGCGAGCCGATACGATCGGTACATTCCAGATAGAATCTAGAGCTCAAATGTCTATGCTGCCCCGACTACTTCCAAAGACATTCTACGACCTAGTCATTGAAGTTGCCTTAGTAAGACCAGGACCTATTATAGGTAAAATGGTCCACCCCTATCTCAAAAGAAGAAAAGGGCTTGAGCCTGTTTGGATTCCTGATCCCCGTTTGGAATCTATTCTGGGACGAACTTTAGGTATTCCGATATTCCAAGAGCAAGTGATGAAAATGGCCATTGTTTTAGCAAACTTTACTCCCGGCGAAGCCGATCAACTCAGACGTGCCATTGGGGCTTGGAGATCCAGTGGTTCTATTGGAACGATGGGAAAGCGTTTAATTCAGGGTTTGTTAGAAAATGGAATTCCACAAAGCTATGCCGATTTGATTTTTCAGCAGATTCAGGGCTTTGCAGAGTATGGCTTTCCAGAGAGTCATTCTGCGAGTTTTGCGCTAATTGCCTATGCATCGTCCTATTTGAAGTGCTACTACCCTGCTGAATTTACCTGTGCTTTGTTAAATTCCCAACCGATGGGATTTTACTCTCCTCATACGTTGGTTAACGACGTAAAACGTCACGGAGTAACAGTACACCCATTAGACCCGCATCTTTCGGATTGGGAGTGCAAGCTCGAGCAAGGAGCTATTCGGATCGGATTTCGTTATGTTTCTGGAATTAGTGAGCAAGAGATTAGTCGTCTTCTTATCGAGAGAAAAGAGAAACCATTTCAAAATTTGGCAGACTTTTTAGATCGCTGTTCGCTAAAGAGAAATATTCTTCATCGATTAGCATTAGGCGATGCTTTCGCTTGTTTCCAACTAGATCAACGCACGGCTTTATGGCAGATTTTAGGCTATCAGCTGCTTAACTACTCGAAATCTCCGGTGCAACTCAGTTTATTTTCTGGCTATCCGAATTCAATCACAAACGAAAAATATCTATTTAAAAGAATGAATGATTATGAAGCCATCAGTGCCGATTATGCCGTTTACGGACTTTCGACTCGTGGTCATCTGATGGGCGCAATTCGAAAGAGATTTCCTAATTTACCAAAAATGACCGCTACACAAGCCAAAAACTCTGTTCAGAATCGTGTCATTCGAATATCAGGGCTTTCCATCATTATGCAACGGCCTCCGACTGCTAGTGGTACTGCTTTTGCCACCTTGGAAGATGAGACAGGATTTTTGGATCTCATTTTTTTTAAAACTGTTTATGAACGATTCAAAGAAGTGATTATGGATCACTGCTTTGTTATTATTCAGGGAAAAATTCAGAGGGATGGTCTGTCTGTTAGCTTAGTCGTGCAGAATGTAAAACCTCTGGATGACGAGGCGCTCTTTAAGAATCCTTGACAGGTGTCTATATACATTTCATAAATAATTAGATATGCATCCGAAGCTTCCGATTGGCCCCGAACTGACTCCCGACGAACAGACGTTTGCCTGGTTTTCTCGACCTTATGTATTTCTAGATGAATGCGCCAAAAAATATGGAGATACCTTTACACTGAACTTCAAGGGCCTTGGAGAGCACGTCTTTTTTAGTCACCCCGATGCGATCCAAGAGATTTTTGCAGGAGACCCGGCGGTTTTTTATGCAGGACAAGGAAATTCTATCATCAAGCCTTTCCTGGGAAATGACTCACTCCTCATTCTAGACGGACCCAATCATGCTAGACACAGAAAGATGATGGGTGCGGCCTTCCACGGTCAGAAGATGAAGCCCTACCTTAAACTGATGATCGAAAGCACCCAGTACATCATTAGTAAAATTGAAGTCGATACTGAGCTCACCATACATTCTTTGATGTTAGATATTTCACTTGAAATTATTCTTCGTGCACTCTTTGGTACTCGTAATCCCGAGCGCTTTAAACAGATGAAAGAGTTGCTGGTTCCACTCCTAGATTTTGCTGGCTTTAGTACTTTGGTCAGTACTCCGGATACACAGTCATCTAATCCTCGCGATCCCTGGGTCCAGTACCAAAGGCGTTCTAAAGAACTAGACCGACTGCTTTTCGAGGAGGTCGCGGAACATAAAACTATTCTGGGAAATCCTGCAACTTCAACATCCCACGAAGATGATCAGAGTATTCTTGGCGTTCTTTTAGCTCAGACTTCGGAAACTGGGCAGGGTTTCACAGACCCTGAATTAAGAGATGAACTGGTAACTCTGCTCTTGGCTGGACACGAAACTACAGCAACCGTCCTAACTTGGGCTTTTTACTGGATACACTCAACAGAAGGCGTCAGGCCACTGCTCATGCAAGAATTAAACACCCTCTCTGGAAAAACGGATTCCGAAACCCTTTCCAAGCTATCGTACTTAGATGGAGTCGTGAAGGAATCCCTTCGCATTTTTCCGGTAATTCCAGTAGTTTCACGAAAGCTTCAGCAGTCAGTAACGATTGCAGGAATCAATCTTCCTGCCGAGATTCAAGTCACCCCATGCATTTACCTAGTGCATCATCGCGAAGAGCTCTATCCAGAGCCTAAGCGGTTCAACCCAGAACGTTTTGTAACCAAGAGGTATGCACCTCACGAATTTCTCCCGTTTGGGGGTGGTGCGAGGCGATGTATCGGAATGGCATTTGGAATGTTAGAAATGAAAACGGTGCTCTCACTCATACTCAGTCAAATCCAATTAGAACTGACGGACCAAAGTCCCGTACGTCCAGTACGACGAACTGTAACAGTATCACCTTCCGGCGGAGTTCGGATGAAGGTTAAAGAGAAACGTTTGCACAATATCGAATATTAATTTTATAATAATTCTATTTCTGATTCACAACTTGACCTATATTCAATACGAAAGGCATCGATAAATGCAAGCTGCCGAAATTAATAGCAAAGTACGAGAAGCTATTCAGGTTACGATGGGAAAAAAAGTCAATTTGAATGACTCCGACTCCTTTATTGCAAATCTCGGGTTCAATTCTCTAAAAATGGTTTCGCTTTCTCTGGCTTTAGAAGAGAAATTTGGACGCCCGCTGTTGCTGAACGAATGGATCAGTCAATGCGAAGACCCCAGGCTTCTGACGGTCCATTCTTTATGTAATTATGTTGGCAAGGTAGTGCAAAGGGACAACTAGTCCAGTCGTCGGGGACACCGAGGTCTATTTATGTCGCTCCAAATGCAGATCAAAGACGGAATTATGTATATGATCCTGAACACTCCAGGATCCGAAGTGAATATTTTTGATCACCAAGCTGCGACTATCATTCGAGAGACCATGGAGTCCCTGCACCGATATCCCGAAGTCGAGGCCGTAATATTTAAGAGTTCGAAGCCCGGAAGCTTCATCAATGGAGCACAACTCTTGTTAGCAGCTGGATCCGTAAAAAACGCCGATAGTGCCCAAGTACTCTCTGAGGGTATCCGCCAGGCCTATCGTAGTATCAAAAACGCCTCGGTTCCTACTATTGCTGCTGTCCAGGGAACCTGCTTTGGTTGCGGTGTCGAAATGACGCTCCATTGTGACTATCGATTTGCGGGGGATACTTTTGATACACAGTTCTACATGACTGAAATCAACGATTATTTGCTTATTCCCACGTTTGGTAGTTCTCAGATTTTACCTCATTTAGTAGGGCTAGAAAAAGCAATCGATTTTCTTCTGTGGGGTGAGCGCTGGACACCGCAGATTGCAAAAAAGCGCGGGCTCATTCACGGTATTTTTCGAAACAAAACCTTTGATTCACAACTAGATTCTTTCGCCAGAAAAATCATCAGAAAAGGCCAGAAAGAAAAAAAATACTCCTCCTATTACCACGTATTGAAGGCCAACCATCGCAAGAAGATTGTTGAACAAACAAGGTCGAAGATTATCTCGCTTCCCCCCGCTTACCATAAAGTCTATCAGGATTGTCTCGATCTGATGGTCCAGGCTTCTGAAAAGAGAGAACTCCATGACCACGATTTTAGAGCAGAAATTGTTGCATCCGGAAAGTCCGTTGCAACTCCCTTAGCAAAGTCTGCGGTATTCTTCTTTTTTATGCGACAGACGGTGAAGGGGCTCTGCCTCCGTGGCGTTGACCAGCAACCGAGTAAATTCCAGCTAGCATTTCCAGTAAAAACCCGCGAAATTCAAAAATTGCAACGTTTGGTAAAACAAAGGCCATTAGAAGGGGCCTCCTTAGCAAAACTCTCATCGCCGAATAATTCCTCTAATATTCTGATTTTTGCCCCAGAAAAACCCTACGTCCGTGCTGCTAATAAGCCCCAGATTATTACGATATTGGAAAAACTGAGGCATTTTGAACATGGATTCAAGTTAGCCTTGAACCAATCGAACCATTTCACTCTATATCACCCGTTTCCAGTCAATCGACCTAATTTAGTCGAACTCGCGTTTCTAAATGAACCAACGGAAACAGCAAAATCGCTTTATGTTTTTCTCACAAAAATTGGATATCAGGTCATCTATTCCAAGCCGAAAGAAACATTTGCAATTAATCTTTGGATCAAGGCTTATTTGCGCCCACTCCTAGCTTATTGCCTGAATGGTGGATCACCAGCTGCCGTTGATTTTACACTGAGACAGTTTGGATTTACAAAACGAGTGCCGCAACTTACTTCGCTTTTAAATCGAAGCGAATTGATAAAAATGCTTTGCGACGAAGTTCAACCACCGGGTCAGATCGCTTGGGATACTACAAAAATTAGAACACATCTTAGTCGATTAGAGGGAGCATCTTTTCACAAAGGACACTTTGATCAAAACCTGATCAATGCTCTTACAGTGTCACTATTAGGAACAGCCCACTTCTGTCTCAAAGAAAAAATTTTAGGCCACCCGACTGTTATCGATGTCGTGGCTCGCGAGCTTCTGGATTTTCCACTCATTTATGGAAGCCTGTGTAAATATCTTAAGTTACCAAAAGCGTCCGAACTATTGGAAAAAAAGAATCAGTACAAAATGTATCTAACGCCCCTTCATCTGGAATGGGCAGAAAACTT
>JABDFB010000006.1 GCA_013286765.1 Deltaproteobacteria bacterium | reverse complement strand
AGACCTTGAGAAAGCTGCGGAGCTTCGTTATGGAAGGTTAATTCAACTTCAAAAGGAGCTAAATGAGGCCCTGAAGCGCGAAGCCGCACTCAAACCATCTTCGAAACTCCTCCAACTTGAAGTCACGGAGAACGACATCGCCGAAGTAGTTTCTAAGATGGTTTGAGTGCGGCTTCGCGCTTCAGGGCCTCATTTAGCTCCTTTATGTTTTTAGGACCTACCGGCGTTGGGAAGACTGAAACAGCCAAAGCTCTGGCGGAGTTTCTCTTTGACGATGAAAAAGCCATGATTCGGATTGATATGAGTGAGTACATGGAAAAGCACTCAGTAGCTCGGCTCATTGGCGCGCCTCCAGGTTACGTCGGCTACGAAGAAGGCGGTGCTCTAACCGAGGCTGTTCGCAGACGACCTTATTCCGTTATTCTTTTGGACGAAATTGAGAAAGCACATCCCGATGTATTCAATATTTTCCTTCAGATATTAGATGATGGCCGTGCAACCGACGGGCAGGGAAGAACCGTTGATTTTACCAATACATTGATCATCATGACTTCTAATTTGGGCAGCCCTATTATTCTGGAAGCGCGCAATGATGAAGAAGCAGAACGTGGAGTTTTGGAATTGGTCAAACACCATTTCAGGCCTGAATTTCTGAACCGAATTGACGAGATTATCGTCTTTTCACATCTGACGGAAGTTCAGCTTGCTGAAATCGTTCGCCTTTACATAGATAAATTGAATAAAATGCTCAAGGAGAAAGGAATTACCCTCGAGTTCTCCAAAGATGCACTCCAATTAGTTGCAGATAAGGGCTATGACCGTGACTTTGGTGCTCGCCCAATGAAGCGCGTTTTTCAGAGGGAAGTTCAAGACCGCTTAGCGGTTGCAATTCTAGAAGGAAAATTCCCTCCAGGAAGCCGAGTTAGAGTGGATGTTTCTGGTGAAGAGCTTCGGTTTCATATCGAAAACCGTTAATAAAGAATGTTGGAGTTCGATCGATTCCATTTTTTGCTCCGCCGAACAGGTCAGTAAGAATTTTCCGCTCCACTAATTGAGAGCTCATATCTTCTACGAATTTGAAGAGATCCAAATCTAAGTTAGCAGCAAAGGACAAGAGACTTTCCTCGTCCAAACTATCCTGATTTTCAAATAAAATATCATGCATTTTCCAGAACTTACCTTGCAATCCGGCAGCCTCGGCGGCCTTAGCTGCATTAATCGCATCATAATGGACGCTGGTAATTGGGAAATGCCGAAATACTAATTGCAGGTTTCGGTTCATTTTTTTCTTTAGATTTTTCAGTTCGAAAAATGCCCAGCCGCAAGCGGCACACTCAAAATCTCCGTATTCTACTATGACTAGAGGAGCGGCTTTAGGACCCTGCAAATGATCAGTCCTACCGATTGGCACACGAAGTTTTGTCCCTGAAATCATGTTATTAAATAAATTGCATAGGTTAAGCCAACTAAAGTTTATGAGTTAAGGCGCTTAAAGTGCATAAGTTAATCGTTAACGGAAATTCGACGACTTATGTTTGCGTCAACCCGACGAACAGCCTTTCTCTTGACTGTCACCACCAAAACAGAGATTATGTAAGACATATCCTTTCAATCGATAGGAGAGATCCCCTATGGACCTATCTAGAAATATCGGACTGATTACCACCAAACAGCAAAAGCGACTTCTCAATGCATCGGTTCTTATTTGTGGTTGCGGAGGCATGGGTGGCGTTTGTGCGGAAGTACTCGTTCGCATGGGCGTCAACAAGCTGACTCTGATTGATCACGATAAGTTTGAAGCAAGCAACTCTAATCGGCAAATTCACTGTAATCGATCTACTTTCGGAAAATACAAGGCCGATGTCCTTAAAAATGAATTTCTCAAAATCAATCCTAAGGCGAAAATCACTGTCTATCGTGAACCGGTCAGCCTACAGAATGTAAATAAGATTCTTAAAGGCATTGATATCGTTGTCAATGGAATGGACCAAATGCTCCCTAGTATTTGCCTCGAAAGGGAAGCTAGACGGAGAAAAATATCCATTGTTGATGCTTGGATTACTCCATTCGCAAGCGTCTTTTCAATGAAACCGAACGATCCCCACTGGGAGGAATTCCTAGGTTTTCCTACTCGATTTAAACGTGAGACCCAAATTACAAAGGAAGACTGCCGTGAAGCGCTCAGGAAAGAAGTCGCCTATACCTTCAGCCATTTCGATCCCTATTCCTACATTAGTAGAGCCCTGGTGAAGAGGATTGTTGAAGACAAACAGAAACGTCCCAGTCTTGCACCAGTCGTCTGGCTAAGCGGTGTATTGATGGCAAACGAAGTCTTTAAAATAGTTGCGGGATTGCCCGATGTTGGCCCTGCTGGCATTTTTTATGATCAGTATCGACATCGCCTCATGTCGGGAAAAAGAGGATCTAAATGAATGAAGCCTTAGGGAAAAGAGCGATTTTAGTCACATCAGTTATGTATATAGTATTTCCCTTGCTGATGGCACTAAAGGAATATCCGCTTTTACTAGGACCAGAACACTTCCCCTATTTGGTAGGACGATTAGCCGTAATTCTGGTTTCCTTACTCTACTTCATTCTAGCGTTGTTTGATAGAACTCCGCAGCACTACCCTATTGCTTTCTATCTAGTAGGTCTGACATATGCTGCTCATGGACAATACTTCCAGCCAAACTACTGGTTGGCTATGATTGAATTGAATGCTCTTTTTCCTCTGTTCTTTCTGATAAACGCGAAAGTCATTTACATTCTCTACGGAATTGGTCTGATTGCTTTCAATACATCTTTTTTCTACTTCTCTCAGCGGTTTATTCAAGCCAATGCTTTCAGTGAATCCCTCAGAAACGATATTATGATCGGTACAGTGATTACAGCGATTATCGCTTTAGTAACGTATCGAAATCTAATCGTTGCGAGAGTAGCCCGTACCCGATTATTACAACGCTTCGTCGATGTTGGGAAAAACTTCAGTTTTATTATTCATGATCTCAAAGGAATGATTGCTACACCTTCCATTTATGCGTCGATGCTACAAAAAGCCGTAGAAAGTAACGGGTACTCCGACAATGAAAAGAATCTAGTCCGACAATTGAAGGATGATCTGAATTCTATCAAAGTTTTCGTTACTGAAACAACTCGGTTAGTCGCAGCAGAATTTTCCAACGAAGATCGACGCAAATTCGTACGAATCAGTGAGTCTGTCGATTTAGTCAAGGTCCTTTTGAAATCCAAATTAAGAAAAACCCAAGTTATTCAAATAGGTGACATTTCAATCAATTCGAAACTCGAACTAATCAATCGAATCTTCATCAATATCATCAGTAACGCGATCGATGCTTTCATAAAGAGTACAACTGAAGAAAAGGAAATTAAAATTATTTGCAAAGACAATACAGTATTGGTGACTGATAATAGCGGGTCAAAGTTGTCTTCTGATTCTCTGAAAAAGCTGAATAGCCTAAGTTCTTCTTTTACAACTAAAGCTGAAGGAAGCGGTATAGGAACTCTGATTATTAAAGATTACATGGCCTCACTTGAGGGCCAAGTGAAATATACCAATGGCGATACTGGTGTCGTCGTTACCTTGGTCTTCCCAAAAAAAGCTATAAATACCGCAACACAGCAGATGACGACAAGTCCGATCCCTTTAACAAAAGAGGAGAAAAAGAGTTTCAATGGATAAACAAGTAACGATTGCAAGTCCAGACTACAGACCCGATATACTCATAGTCGATGACGACCCCTCTATTCTCATGGCGCTTTCGACATTATTTTGCCAATACACAAAAGTTACTACCGCGAGCTGTGTCAAGGAAGCCTGTAAATCCTTTACGGAGAAAGCTTTTGAAGTAGTGGTCACTGATTTCGAGCTTGGCGATGGCAATGGACTAGATGTAGTCAATTTTATTCGAAATAGGCATGTAAATATCCCAGTTATAATGATAACTGCCTACGGCAATAAGGACCGTGTCATCGATACGATCAACCACCAAGTGTTTGGATACATCGAAAAACCCTTTGATCCTGATATGGTGGAAGAAATGCTTCGGCGCGCGCTCCAAAAAAAACAGAAAGATGATCTACTCAATAAATTTGCTAAACTGGGAGAAAGTGCTGGCCAGTTAATTCATGAAATTGCTAACCCGTTATCTATTATTTCAATGGAAATAGAGGTACTGCAGGCTTTGGCAAATCAGGCACACAATGATGACATTATAAACAAAACCAATAGCCTTTCCGAACCTACCCAGCGAATAAAACACATCATCGAATGGACTAAGAATAGTCTTAAGAATTCCGCACAAATTAAAGCTGAGACTTTCCAAATGCGAGAGATTCTCGATGCATTGCGAAAGGAATGCCTTCCAAAGGCGGCAGCTCACAAAGTTCAGATTGTTATTACTCCGGACAGTGATGTACGGGTAGTTGGAGATAAAGCGCAGCTCCTGGCTGCCCTAGTTAATTTGGTCAACAACGGCGTTGAAGCGGTCACTGGGTGCGTTGAAAAATGGGTGATGCTTGACGTAAAAAGAGCTTCTGGAGGACTTCAGATTACCGTTACAGATAGTGGCCCCGGAATTCCCGTAGAGATTCGTGATAAGATATTTAAACCTCTCTTCACTACAAAAAAAGATACTGGAACTGGTCTTGGCCTCGTGATTGTTCAAAAGGTTCTAGAAGCTCACGGCGGCCATATATTTCTAAATCATAATAATAAGAACACTCAATTTGTAATCAATCTTCCATCAGTTGTTTAGCCAATTATGCTGCTTTAGATTGATCTGCCGATTGACGTTGAGCCCCCTGAGTAATCGGTACTGGTACTTTCTTTTTAGAAAATGGCCGGGTAATCGAATCCCACAGATTTAGAAGAAACAACTGAACCCCTAATCGTACCGTAAATTTAAAATCTACTCTACCAACCTGAACGATATCTTCTCCCTTTGAATAGTCGAGCCAATAGATGCAGAAAAGGTTTGCTTCTAACTTATGATAGCGCGATAGTTTTCTGGGATTCTGTTCAAAACCCATTTCTTTTTGAGGCGAACGCATAACAAATCTCTTTTGATCTATTTCGATACGATCCTTTGGGAAATACCGATCAACATATTCCTTGGTTAGAAGACTTAAAACATGAACATACTGTTTGTTTGGTGGTCTTATCAAATTCCCTCTATAGTTCGGCCAAACATCACTAAATAAATCACCGAACGTACCTATAATTGAAGGTGTTGAAGAAATATTAGTATAGTAATAGTCGCCATACTCTTTTCTTTGAAGTAGAGCCATGTAAGCATAGGGGACTCTGAGGAGATCGACTCCCTGGTTTCTCGCAATCATTACCAGTCCAGCATGAATGGCTGGCACGGTCTTTTCATCTAACATGACATTGTAGAAGAACCCCACGGCTTCGCCCTCTAGGAACATCACACAGAAGTTGCATCTGGTAAAAAAATCTTTCATTTTGTTGTGATCAATACTTGGTTCAAAAATCCCGTATTTGAGATTGTGCCCAGACGTTTCGTTAACATGGTCCAACCTAGTTTTGAGATTTAACATTTCAGCGAGCCCCATCCACTTCCCTGGCTGCAGAAGATACTCTAGCTCATAATTCGCGAATCTCTTAACAACCCTTCGCATAAACAACACCCCCTGAAATAATTAAATAACACTTGAGTATTTTGGTCAACTAAATAAGTGTGATTTGTAGGGTATACAAGTATGACACAGGTTAATAGTACACTCTCTGCCTGCCATAGTGCTAGGATAGGGATATTGAGGGGAAAATGAGGCCAGAAAAATCCAACAATGCCGTTATTGAGAAAGCTCTTAGACTCCTGGAAGAGAACGGATACACAGTAAAAAAACAAATTCTTTACACAAAAAAAACATTTGAAGTATCAGTCGAAACATTGAAAGAGATCCGTGAATTTCAAAACACCCTCGGCTATAAGCTTAAAGATGTTGTAGAAGAAGCTTTCACTCTATGGCTCGAATCAAAACACACGGAATATGAAAAAATAAGTAAATCCAAAAAGAAGTAATTCTTCTAGATAGTTCCTTTTCTTAACAATTCTTGAATTTTAGTTGAGATCTCTTGATCGATACGATGTCCTGACTCGGGTAGAAGATAAAAGTCGCCTGGAATTCCTAGATCCTTCAATTTATTGTGAGACTGATGGGCCTTATCAGCCGATGTTACTTCGTCTTTCTTTCCATGAATCGCATCTATTCGAAATTTTATTTCCGATGGAAATTCATCTGTTAAGTATTCGCATCCGATTCCGATGACTTGTGTGACCGTCCCGAGTCTCTGGCCCAATATGGGCGCGAAAAAACCGCCCTGCGAAAATCCAATGATCTGAGTTGGTAGATTGCGTAGACCCATCTCTAGTAGACCTTTTTCGATATAGTCCGTTGCAACTGACATATCAATGAAATAATCATCTGTACCCGGATCGTAAAAATACCAGCTATAGGACATCTTATATGTTTCGTCTTCCCGATACGGCATCGGGTACGGACCATTTGGAGAGACGACAATAGTAGCCTCATCTTGAGGAAGTATCGACTTTAGTCGAGATAGAATTCGTTTACCAGTTTCTGCATATCCGTGGAGGAGCAATATCAGTCTGCTGGGAACTTTGTCCCCGCAAGGTTGCAGATAATAGTCAAATACGGTTCGAGATGAAATGTACAACCTTTGAACTGTGAATTCAGACATAGGCTGGACACTACCATTGAAAGCGGCTATCCACTAGGTCTCTTTTCGGTGAATATTCTGTGAATGCGTAAGTCCCATGCTCCTGCAAACATCTCTCGTCTTCAAATAAAAATTGGAATTTCCACTGCATTACTTTTCTGCGGAGCAGAAGCCGCAGGTATTTCCGACTTAGGCCGCCTTTTTTTCCGTCCTCGGAGTCCACCCCTCCACAACGCTTTCAGATGGAGATCCTTCGGAATTTAATTGTGCACGATAGTCTTCCGTTGCTCGACTCTCCTCGTCTTTCGAAACAAACTGAGTCCCTTTTGCTGTCAAGGGAATCTCTGTTGCAAGAACTTTTCGAACAAATTCTCGATGACTAGCCGACTTGATCGGGTCAGGCAATTCTGTTGGTAATATTTCAGCTGGATCTCTTCTTTCTTTATTCTTAAAGAGTTCCATCACATGGTGAAGGTGCCCTAACTCGTAATCTAAGAACCGCTCAAATATTGCTCTCACTCGCGGATTGGACTCTTGCTCGACACAACTCCAGTAATTGTAGACTTCGGTCGCTTCGTGAAGCATCCACTTTTCCAAAATAGTCTCACGATGGTCCTCAAGAGACTCGTAATGAGTGACATGCTGTTCTTCAATTGTTGCAATTTCTGCATAAAGCTGACGAGCAATAGGATCGGCAAACATGGGCCCAATATTCATATAGAAATCCCTAACCTGATGTTCGGCAGAAACAATGGTAATCGTGTGGAGTTTTGAAACCGGTGACATTTTGTTCTTGTCGTAGGGCAATCTCACATCGTCTTCGGGAGCCCGATGTTCTACTTTTGTAGGCCTCCCCGGTCGAATATCGGTATAGGACTGTATAATGGTATTCGCGTCTTTGCCGAATAGACGATCGTAAAGCGCACTAAAGCGATACAAGTGATCAAAGTCCTCCAGCATTCCAAAGCGATAGGCTTGTGCCAAATAGGAATCTGGTTCACGCATAGCCACATCCGCTGTGATTTCAATAGCGACCTGCTCGTAACCAAGAGTTGTTTCTAGAGTCGACTGATCAGCCGGTAACAACCAATTGATCAAAATATTCTGAAAATGGTCCAGACGCCTGACTTTCGCCATTTCTAAACGCACTTCCATATCCGATAGTCTTGCTGTCGCATGCTGGAAGCGAATGTTCTCCGCTTCGATACCGTTCATTAATATGATTCTAACTCTGGTAAAAGCATCGTCATTCAATTTATCAATTGGAATCTGAACTAAATCGCGCCAGGTGAACCGTTGTTCATTTAAAGGCGTACCCTTGGTATTTAATAGGTTGATGCTCATATTTATTGCCTCGCTTTTAAATCCGGGGAAGTGCAACGTCTGGTCCACATCGACCACAAAGCGTCGACAGACAACTAGATCGTCTGTTAGCGGTAGGCAAAGTACCTAGAATTACTTCGAGTGCCGCTTCGAACCTTTTTTCCTGAGTGCTTTTCTCGTTTGCTCAGTCAAATGTTCCGAATAATGCGAGCTCAGGACCAAAACTGGACAATCGGCATACCGAGAGAGATTTCGAGTAATACTTCCAAATACAGCTGCCTCTGTCGGGCCCCGTTTTGTTTCGAGAGCTATGAGTTTTACTTTATGTTTCTCTGCCATATGAATAATATGTTCCCAAATAGAGTTCCCATTCGTTTCGAGGGCCAGCTCTAGTGGAACTCCTTCCTTTGCGGCATATTGAGTCCAGGCTTTCGCGTGTTTGTTTGCTTTTTCAGTTTCTCGCCTAGTGTAGTCCTGAATGAGAGATTCATATTCCTGAGCAAATCCGACATCGCCTGCGTAGGGTAAGATGGGCGTTAAAATAATATGATGTAATATTATTCTGCCCCCAATGGCTTTGGCAAACGCTACAACTTGCTTAAAAAGACTTACGGCATGGTGATCAAAGTCAGTAGGAAAAAGGATCCGTTGAAATTTCTGGGACGGAACAATGTAGGGATTAATGGTAAGAACGGGAATCGGAGAACGCATCAAAAGCGTTTCAGCAAAACTGCCTAAAACGAGCCTTCTCACACCTTGCCGACCATGGGTTTGAGTCACAATCAAATCACCATCCACTTCCCGAGAGTATTTTATAAGAGCATCAACCGCACTCTTCACAGTGGCGGAATCAGATTTAAAAATTTTTGGACCGTTCATTCCTATAATATCTATTTCTTCAATCATTTCCCGTAAGGCTTCATATGCCACCTTTTCAAGAGGTAAAAATGCATATTCCGCCTTAGATATATAAACGGGCTGAATCTCCACGCCATCTAAGTTGGAAAACTGTTCCAGAACGGAGGTGAGTGCCTGTTGGCCACCACTCTCTCGATCAAACGGATCAATAGCCCAAATAATGCGTTGCATTTTGAACGACTTCATAAACAAATCTCCTAGCGTTGCACCTAGAGAAGTTCGGTTTCCTCTTTCATCAAATAAAACGCAAGCATTTTCTTAATTTGACCTAACGGTCGCTTCACTATAGAGAATGAAAATATGAATCTAAAGACTGACCGCTTACTCATCAGAGACATAAAAAAAGACGACCTTGAAGCGGTACATCGATACGCATCGAACGCTGAAAATACATTACATATGGATTGGGGAACAAACTCCAAGCAAGAAACTAAGAAATTCATCGCAACCGCTCTTAGTGAACAAAAAGAAAGACCCAGGAAAAACTATGAACTCGCGATTGTACTCCTGGACAATCGTGGAAAAGCAAAAGAACTTATTGGCGGTGTGGGACTGCAGATTCAAAGTGCAATCAATCACGATGCCAGTTTCGGTTATATTCTTCGGAAAGACCAGTGGCGCAAAGGTTACGGCAGCGAAGCAGCGGAAGCAATTATTCGATTTGGATTCTCAAAACTAAAACTCCATCGAATTTGGGCGACCTGTCGACCTGAAAACAAAGCGTCGATTGGCGTCTTGAAAAAGCTGGGGTTTTCCAGGGAAGGCTATTTGAGGGACAACAAGTTTATCCGCGGTCAATTCAAAGACTCTTTGCTCTACGCGAGGTTAAACAGCGACTGAGCTTCTATAGTCACTGATTCTTTAGTGAGCGTAAATTTCTGTTGCCACGTCGTATCGGCTGTGTTCTAAATGCGCAAAGTTGAGTACAAATCAATTTAATTTATACCAAAAAGGAGTACCTATGAAATCCAACAAGGTGTTGAAGCAATTTGTTTTTGGGTTAGCCCTAGTCGCGGTTTCTGTTCCCGGATATGCAGTTGAATTAAGAGGACAGCCACCTAAGATTCCAAATCTCGAAGGCGCTAAGTACGTTTGTATCGCTGATCAAAGTACCTATGAGATTCACTTTAAAACTAAAACGCGCGTCGTAAACGAAATGCAAGTTCATGAGGAAGTCTATGGCATTGAAAGCTATAAAGACGGCAAACATATCGAAGTCGATCTCGGAGCCGGTGACGAGGGTTATGCCGGAGATTTTGCAAAGTTCTCCAATATAGAAGGTGCTGTGTGGGGGCTTACAGTCCCACTAGTAGAAGAAACCAAAATATTGACTTCTTTGTTAGACCATCAGAATAATGTCATGATGTCAAAAAAGGCAGTTAATTTTTTTGATGAGGGAACGGAAGCTTCTTGCACCCTTACTTTAAAACATTAATTATTCAGGAGCGGCCAGACTTCGCCACGCATGCGGACGAGTCGGACAGCAGATAAGCACTAAAAATGGCTTAAGAGTCAGGAGCCCGGAAGAAATTCCGGGCTTTTTTTTCGACTTTGGTAACTTCCGATTTTACGCGAAGCGCGCCAGCGACTATATTGTTCGCTGGAAATAAATTATGACTGACTTTAAACTCCGAGCAAAAGGTGATCACTATCTTCTCAAACTCCACGGCGGCGATCCATTTGACCACGTTGTAAAAGCCGCCGAAAAACACCGTCTCCAACATGGACCAAAGCACGGTCCCGTGTGTGGGCTTTATCCTGCTGGGCCGGGCGTAATGCGACTTTTGCATTCGCTCCGCCGCTCGGGTTTGCGGTAAAAATTAAGAATTGACTAGGAACACAGAAATAATGTTTTTTTTAAGAAGCTGCTCTCCTCTAAAAGCAAAATTTTTATCGGTACTCATTCTACTTAGTGTTAGCACTTCGGTCCGGCCGGTACTTGCCTTCTCTAAGGAAGACCCGCTCATTAAAAAAATAGAAAATCTGGTCACCCAAGAGGTTGTCGAAACGGAAATTCCGGGTGCCGCTTTCGGTGTTGTGTTGGATGGAAAAATCGTCCTGCGTAAATATTTTGGCAAACGAGGCAGTTCAAACACGGGTCCTGTCGACGGACAAACGGTCTTTCAAATTGCTTCCATGTCGAAGACTTTGACGAGTTCGTTGGTTGTGAAACTCGCTCTCGCAGGAAAACTAAAACTTGACGAACCGATTGCAAAATACTTACCAAAATTGTGCACACAAAATAAATGTAAGAACATTCTAATAGAACACCTATTATCCCACACATCTGGAATTTCAAATTCAGTTGCCAATAGTCTGATCGAGGCGCAAGCCGCCTATCCCGATATTATTAAAAAGACCTTGGCCGCAAAGCGCCTTTGTGCCCCCGGAAAATGCTTCCGTTACAATAATGTAAGTTTTGCTCTGTTAAGTGAGATCGTCGCAAAAGTAACCGGCACCGACTTTCAATCTGCTTTAAAAAAGGAAATTTTTCAGCCCCTCGAGATGAAGCAAACCACGACAACAGCCGATGGTCTTACAAAAACACAAAATGTCTTCGCTCCACACCTCTTTCAACGAGGTAAGTATATCGAAACCACCTACTCCAAAGCCTATTATCCGTTTGCGTCAGCTGCCTCCATAAACAGTAATCTCGATGATATGCTTCAGTTCCTGTTAGCAGAAATGGGATTTTTTCCAAATGTGTTATCCTCGGATGCGCTCCGTTTGCTCCATACTTCTCGGATAGCTGCGCCTGATGCTTCCGAATGGTTTGGTACAAACATTCAGAGCTCTTCTTACGCCCTCGGACATCGAGTAATACGTACGAACGGTATGGAAATCGTTTTCCACGGCGGATGGATAAAAGGCGCACGAACCGTTATCGTCATGATTCCTGGTAAAAAATTCGGTTTTGTTTTTCTACAGAACACGGCTTCAAATCTTCACTACAATCTCATGTTTGACATTGCGAGAATGTTGAACACTGACTAGGATCTGAGTGCGTCTGCCGCGGCGAAACTATTTTGCCTAAGAAATTCTTGGTAAGCGGGCGAGCTATTTTAATTAATCTCGGATAATAAAATCGTAGACGCCCTATTCTGACGGTACAACTTATGTTTCTTAGGATTCGATAAAATTCTATATTTTCTTTTGATCGTTTTGTTTTACAATCTAAGAATCTAAAAACGTACTAGCGAACTCGTGGGCAAAGGAGTGCTTAATGATTCATCGGAACAAGAAGTCATTTTTCAGTGTAAAAACATCTGTTAAAACCATTTCCGTAATCCTATCGACCGTTTTTATGTCTCACATTGCTCTCGCTTCCAATGACACGTCCGTTGGATTCCTAGCGGGACTCGGTGTCTACAACAAAGGATATGGCTCACAATTTAGCTTAGGGGGCAATGTTCGCCACAAATTCCTGCCTGAGTTTGGAGCCGGCGTTACCTTCACCTATGCGAGTCTAGCTAATAGTATGCTTGGCATCAACTATAGCTCTAACGTGAAGCATATTGACGCTGACTTCGATTACTATCTGGCCGACCTACCTGGACTTTGGTTTGGGCCAAGGCTCGGGATTGGAATTCTCAGTACTTCGTTTGATTTTACACTGAATACAACAGCTCAATCAATATCAGACAGCTCTACGGCTTTTGAGGTTGGACCTGCGGTCGGGTATGACTTCATGCTACATGAGAACTTTTCGGTTGGGTTGGACCTGAGCTATATTTGGGCATTTTATTCCGGACTTACTGTAGGCGCTTTCCAAGCGCTTGGAGCCATCAAGGCACATTTTTAAGCAGCTTCTAATATTTCCTCAAGCTACCTTGAGCTCGGATTTCTGCAAACGCAGGTTTACCGAATGCAGATGTTTGTTCAAATCCTTGCAAAAATTACTGACATAGTCCTGTTGTCGCTGCTCACAGACTCTCAGATAGTTGATCAGCGGTTCATCGGGATCAACGTTTTTAAGACTCCTAATATATCGATAAATGTATTCGATCATCACCTGTGAATCCTGAATATTCCCAAGCAGTGTTTGAAAGTCCTTCATGCGTTTTTTTGTTTCGTCCGTCATTGCTAGATAAGGGGCAAGAATTTCACATGCGTAGCGATACTTTTTGAATTCAATTCGCACAGGATGAACCGAAGCAGGAGCCGTTGAATTGGCTCTTTCGGCACAAACACGTACAGTATTAAACTGGTCGTCCAACTCGTCCAAAAGAAGTTCCCTTTCCCTCTTCTCCCATTTTCCACTCTCGACAGCGCTTGTAGAACTAAAAAGACTTTCGTTCAATTCAAGAACTGCCATTCCCATCCTCTTCGGATGGGCTTTGGCACATTTATCCCGAACGGACTTTTGCTCTATTTTAATTTTCTTCTTTGTATATTTAAGCAGGCCTTTTAGCTGTGATCCAAGCTCGTCATTTTCGAGGGTCTTCTCAATCACTTGAAGATCACGCATATCGCCAGTCAAATGGAATGCATCCCGAATTTGCTTTCTCAAACGGAATATGGTTTTCTTTTGTTGCTTCTTTTGCTTTTGCCCGATACAGCTCATTAGATCCAGGGCCTGCACGAGTTGCCTGGCATTTGTTCTTAAATCGTGAACGGAGCCTCGTTTGGGTTTTTGCCGACACTTCCTTAAAAAGGCATGAAACTGGCTCCAATGATCATCAAGGGTAAGTGCAAGTGTCTGGCGAACTGATACCATGAAAGCATTAATATGCAAAATTTGAGCTCGCGCGGTCAGAGATCGGAATGGCATTAACTTGCCTATAGGAATTTATGAACACAGACTACGAACTAGAAGAAGTCATCCGAATTGCCCGTCAAGCCGCGAAACTCGTTCGGGATGTATATGAAACCGGATTTACTGTCGACTATAAAGGCAAAGACGACCCGGTTACCCGTGCCGATCGCGAGGCGAACGAGCTCATTTGCAATGCCCTCAGTGTCTCCTTCCCAAGAGACGCCATCATAGCTGAAGAGAGTGCTCCCACAAATCCCGACGATCTTGCTCGACTCGTCGCTTTCTCCCGAGTCTGGTTTGTTGATCCGGTAGACGGAACTAGAGAATTTACGGAGCACATTGAAGAATTTGCTGTCATGATTGGACTTTCAGTCGCTGGTCGCGCAAATCTTGGTGTTCTAGCAATGCCGCTCAGTGGACAAGTGATTGCCGGTCGAGTCGGATCATCTGCTTTTGTCGAGGACTCAAATGGTTTGCGAAGACCGATCTACATAAATGATGTCAAGATACCAGATGATAAAACAATTATTATTTCACGTTCGCATCGACCGCCATTCCTTGAAGACTTGAAAAAAGGCTTCGATGCAAAGCAGGTTGTTAAATGTGGCTCGGTTGGCGTCAAAGTAATCCGACTACTTTTCGGCCAGGCCCACCTTTACGTGCACGGAACGGGAACCAAACGCTGGGACGCGTGTGGACCAGAAGCTGTACTATTAGCCGCTGGTGGCAGATTTACGGACTTGACTGGAACTCCTATTTTTTATTCCAGTCCGGACCTCGTGCTTAGAACCGGCATCCTCGCTGGAAATACGATCCTCCATGCGCGTGCCGTTGCGACGATGCTCGAACTGCAAAAAACTGCTGCCCAATAGAAAAAAAGCAATGGCTAACATCAAACACGCAAATGTGTGTCTGAGTGTTTTAGCACTAAGATGACGTGCAAAGGGAGCAATCGAAAGGCTACCCAAGGATCCCGCCAACCCAACTTGTATTGCCACTGACCAGTCGATCGGCGGATTAGGAAAATGCCCCACAAGCCCTACCAAAGTATTTAATACCACAACAAATAAGGACGTTCCGATTGCCGACCGGACCGGAGTATTATCTAGAACGATCAACAAAGGAACTATAGCAAAACCGCCGCCAAGACCTACTAGTCCAGTTAACATCCCTACCAGAATGCGAACCAACATCGCGGCGACTGGACTTATCACAGTAGCTTGAGAAGATCCTGTCGTCTGGCGAGGGCTCCAGAGCATAGCTACCGCCCCGATAATAATAGAGAGAAAAAAAATCAGCTTCAGTACAAATATTGGAATAAGAGTTGAAGTTTCTCCCCCTATTAAGGCTCCTATCATCGATGCAATTGCAAAAGTGAATCCAGCCCTCCAAACAATAGCTCGGGTAATTATATAAGGAATCAGAGCTACAAAACTCATTCCAGCAACAACAACAAGAGAAGTTGTCACTGCCGATCTAAATTCCATCCCGACTACTTGCATCAACAAGAGAATAGTAAGAATTGAGGGCCCAGCTCCCAACAAACCAGAAATAATTCCTATGAACACACCTAATATGATCGTCAATCGTATCAGTGATATAGTATTACTCTTTCTTTGACAATCGGGATTAAAACAAGGACCAGGAGGAATTATGAAGCATCAATCAATCGATCAACAGAATCAGTCATCTGCGCAGCACCAGATCATGGCAAAACTATTTGAAAAGGTTTGGAGCAGCGGCACGTATCAAGGGTTTAGCAAAGATACGATGGGAGCTTATACAACTCCGTTTCTCGAAGTTTTTATTGAAGAAATGAAAAAGCTCGGAAGAAAGCAGCCCACGGTAGCAGAACTCGGTGCAGGTTCCGGCGACCATTCCTTAAGGTTTGCAGCAGAGAGTTTTGACACCACAGCTGTAGAAAGCAGTCAGACCGCTACGGCCCTGATGCGGCAACGAATAGCGACAGCTAAGGATTCCGTGCGATTTAAAGTTATTGAAAAAAACCTTTTCGACTACGCAAAGAGCATGGAAAACGGTAAGTTAGATGGGATCTACGCGAATTCGGTTCTTCATTTTTTGACACCGACCGAACGTAAATATTTGTATACCCATCTTTTTCGAATTCAGAGCCCTGGTGGAATATTGGGTGTTTCATTCAAAGGGTTTGGTGATGCCCTTCAAAAAAGAGGAAAGACCGTTGAGAATACGCCATCAGGTCCAGTTGTGGAGGGAGATGACGGAGTAAGACGTCTTTTTGTTACAGACTCAAACCCCTTGATTGAAGAAATCTGTGGAGCAGGCTATGAGTTTATCGGCCTTACACAATGGAATGTGCCGAATTATAACGTTGAAGGCGAAGATGGAGTATTTCTCGGCTTAAGAGCAAAAAAACTCTAACGCAATAGTCGCATGAATTCCCAGTAAGGTTTCGCGAGACCCACACTGCTGGAAGATCCACCATCCTTACTGGGAATTTCGAGCACCTAAAGAATCCAAACAAAACCATCAAAGTAGGCAAATTTCTCGGCGTCCGGGATGCATTGCATGTCTATTCGAAATACCATTGAATATTACAAAAAAAATAAGAAGAAACTGTTAATTCAAAATTAGATCTAGAACGCTAAATTTTAAAAAATGAAAGTGGCCTATCCATCACCGGATAAGCCACTTTCTATCGCTTTCTTTCTTTTAAAACTTACTATTTGGAAAGAACGCAATCGCTCAGACTGGTTTTCCCCATCATATGCGAACTAGATTTTAGATGGAGCTTGCCTTCTTGATCTAACTTCACGTGCATTTTTTGTAACGCTGGGATGCTCTTCATGCTTTTGGACCCTTGGTCGTAGCTGCGGATCGACATAGCATTCGAATAATTGAGTTCAGTTTTATCTGCATTCCAATCATAGACTAGCGTGTAGGAATAGCCGCCATGATTGTTCTGGGAATCTTGGACAACTGTTTTGGGACTTCCAATATAATAGTGTTCACCCCCTGCAACTATCGACCGACAATCTCTTTGCGTAACACTAATACTTAAGTCAGAACTCTTCGGTGCCTCACCTGTTGGAGATTGGCGTACACAACTTCCTTTCCACTCTCCCGAAAAATTAACGCAATTCACTTCTTTGTCTGACGAAGGAGGATCTACAATGAGTTTCGAGACATCATCAGATCCGCTAAATGCGAAGCCCTGTGATACACTCAAAAAACAAACCAGTGCTGTAGACAGAAACAAAACCTTCTTCATAATTTTCTCCTGTTAAATTGTTGCATTTGATATCCCAGATTGGCTTAGCACTAATCATGCCTTTTAGAACAAACTGTGCTAGAACCCGGTAAAATGACCGATGCCCCTCTATTAACAAGGAACGCTGCTTTACTAACTGACAGTTATCAGCTCTCCATGATGCAAGCCTATTTGGAAAACCAAATGACGGGAACTGCGGTCTTCGAACTCTTTGTGCGTCGCTTACCTAAGAATCGAAACTTCTTGATTGCGGTGGGCCTTGAGCAAGTAATTAGCTATCTCGAGTCTCTTTCTTTTACGCAAGAAGAATTGAATTGGCTTGAGTCGACTAACGAATACAAACCGAAATTTTTGGACTATCTACGGCACTTCCGTTTTTCCGGCGATTTGGATGCAATGAGAGAAGGCACGGTTTTTTTTCCAAACGAGCCCATAATTCGCATTATGGCTCCTCTCCCAGAAGCTCAACTTGTCGAGAGCCGATTGATTAATATTATCCATTTCCAAACAATGATCGCTTCCAAAGCGATACGAGTCAGACTAGTGTCGTCGAACCAGAGCTTAGTAGAATTCGGATTGCGTAGGTCGCATGGTGCAGAAGCTGGCTTGCTTGCCGCCCGCGCAAGTTACATCGGTGGATTCTCAGGTACGGCTACTATGCTGGCTGGTCAGACTTTTCAAATTCCTGTCTTCGGCACCATGGCGCATTCTTTTATTCAAGCCCATGATACTGAGAGTCTCGCTTTTGAACATTTTGCCCTTAGTCGCAGACTTTCGCACGACAAAGGAAACGCCACAAATATTACATTGCTTATTGATACATATGATACGGAAAGAGCAGCGCAAAAAGTAGTCGACTTGGCCGCAAAACTGGCTAAGCAGGGAATCCATGTGGACGGGGTTCGCCTGGATAGCGGGGATCTCAAGATCCATGCAAAAAAGGTCAGAAAAATTTTAGATAAAGGAAATTTAAAGTCGACGAAAATTTTTGCCAGTGGCAATTTAGACGAACAGGAAATCCAAAAACTTCTGCGAGCCCGAGCACCCATTGACGGATTTGGAGTTGGGACCGCATTATCAACTTCGGCGGACGCACCTTATCTCGATTTTGTATATAAACTTCAGGAATATGCAGGGCGTGCCAGGCGGAAGAAATCTGAAGGAAAAGCTACCTGGCCCGGCAGAAAACAAGTTTATAGACATCGAAATCGAATCAAAAAAAAGTGGATCTATGATGTTCTCACGTCGATTGATCAACCTGATCCTTGGTTTGGACCAGGAGTTGATTCTACACCTCTCCTTCAACCTTTTATTCGAAACGGAAAGCGACTTAGCGATTCCATTTCCGTAGACAAGATCCGTGATTACGTCTCCCAACAACTCGAGAGTTTGCCGTCCCAATTGCTTCACCTAGGACCTGCAAAAAAAGCATACTCCGTCAAAATTTCCCCCGACCTTCTCAAACTTGCCAAAAAACTCGACTTGGAAATCGCCTCGGAATCCGACAGGATTGCGACTACCTAAACATTGTTTGTATTATCTTTTTAACTGCCTTTGCATAGATAGCCGCAGCGGGCGGAGTTGGATGTCCGTAATCAAACGTCGTTAAGACGGTATCACTTGCACCGATACTTTTATCTTTATCTTTCAAATAAGTTAAACACTTTCCTTCGTGGCAGACTTCACCTAAAAGTCCGACGATGGGGGTTTTCGAAGACTTCACAATATGCTGAAGAAATGGTTCTACACTAAAAATATTTTCCAATATTCCATCCGAAGTTCTCTCAGGAAGAGGCCACCCTTTTTCAAGCAAATGCCGCTCCATCAATTGGAAGAGAGGTGCTCGCCAATAGGGAACTTGTCCACCTAGAAAAACGTGTTCCACGCCGGTAGATTTAATCTTCTCTATGGTCGAGACGAGGTATTTAAGAATTTCAACTCGATCGTACTCCACCCAGTTACACATGAGCATAACAGCCGTGGGCTTTGCTTTTTCTACAATTGAAAATATATAGTCATTGTTAGCCTTACAGTTCGGTCTATCCTCTTGAACGTGATCCAGAAGCGGCGGACACCGGCTTGAACTGAACGTTGATAATCCTATCTTAAGTTTTTTCGTAATTTTTTCTAAATGTGGATAAAGCGTCATCGAAAAGGAATCTCCCCAGATGAGAAGTGTCTTTTGACTACCTTTTGCGAGACAATCCTCGGAAAATTTATCTGGAGAATCGCCGAAACAGCCTCCTCCCCTAAAAGGAACGATCTGATAATGTCTATAAGCCGCGAAACCTTTGATGAATTGTTGCTTCTGGGTTAACAGAAGCCCGTTAAACGTCAAATACCCAAGAATGCCAAGAAGAATCAAAATCGACATTCCACCGAAAAGAAGCTTTCTAACATGAATGGGAGACAGTTTTATTCTATTTTTAATGGGGACTTCTATAAAATAATAAGTAGAAATAGATAGGATCGCTAATAGAAGAAAACAGAGAAAATCTCCCTGCCATCCCGTGAGAATTCCCCCTGTTCGCAAAACGGCTCTAAAACTAAGTATGGGCCAGTGCCATAAATAGAGTGGGTAACTGATAAGTCCAACAAAAATAAGGGCTCGGGAGGAAAAAATTTTTGCTAAATCAGTATAGACACCACCTAATATAATTAACGAAGTTCCCACTACAGCCATAGCAGTAGCTATCGGAATTGGTAGAAACGACAGGAGCATTGCCATGAGTAGAAGAGCTAAACCCAGCGCTGCGATTGCAGACTTTTCGAAATGAATTTTTTGAGATGTCAGAGAGATGAATCCGGAATCGCTCAGTACTGAAATCAAGCATCCCATACCAATTTCCCACGCTCTAAATGGCAGCAGATAAAATGCTGTTTCGGGATGAATAAACTGTGCAATAGCATAGAGACCAGCAGATAGAATGACAATGACGAAAGTACCTTTTACTTTAAGTCCCTTTCTATATAGGAAAGTAAATAGAAGAGGCCACACGATATAGAATTGTTCCTCAACTGCCAACGACCAGAGATGCAAGAGTGGCTTTTCAACAACAGAAACGTCGAAGTAGCCTCCTTCCAACCAAAAAATAAAATTGGAACTGAATAGTGCACTACCTAATATCTGTTTACCCAAGTAGATAAACTGATCCGCCAGGAAAAAGGTCCGACCTATCACCCAAACAGTAGTCAACATTAAGACAAGTGCAGGCAGGATCCTTCGAATTCGTTTAGCGTAAAATAGAGATAGCGAGATTGAGCCGATTTTTAATTCAGTTGAAATTATGGATGTTATCAAATATCCGGATATAACAAAGAATATATCTACCCCAATAAATCCGGCGGAAAATGCTTCTGGGTAAAAGTGGAATAATAGAATAAATATGATAGCTAGAGCCCTTAACCCGTCTATATACGGGAGGTAGCCTATCGGGGCGATTACAGAACTTTTCTTATACTTGCCCACGTGTGCTTATCGGAATAAGCAATCCATGAACTGAAGTGGGTCTTCTCTAACACATAGTCTCTTAGCTAGTCGGGACCTATATTTATTAAGAGAAAATCACCCGGGTTATTGCCGATCGGTTTTTTCGTATTGAACAATACTAATACTTCATTACTATTGTTCGATGATATCTAAGTTCTGGTCTTCTTCGGTTCTTACCACAACCATCCTAACACTCATTCTATCCTTAGACTCCCTCTGTTGGGCACGAGAACAAGCCGAAGAATCGAAATCGGAGGCCGAAGCGAAATCCGAGGCTAGCTTTCTCACTCCGAAAACAACGCAGTACTACCTCGGAGTTGGCCAGGACGTTCTGCTTGGATTTACTGGCTATGGTGGCGCTCGGTTCATGCTGACAAAAGAATCAGGCCTGAATGTTAATATTGTTCTCTATACAAGCCCCAATCTAGGCGGAATTTCAACCATAAATGGCAGAATTACCTCCGGACCAACACCGAGTTCCTTAGAGGTCAGCTACGATCGCCTCTTTCTAAACAATAGTCTCTATGTTTCTGCTGGATTGATTGAATCCAACGGGAATTTTTTGGCCTCAGCCGCATCGGGTCCTCCCAAAGTTATGGATTCCATCGGCCCAAGCCTAGCCGCGATGTACGGCAATCAATTCGTCGATACCGAAGCAAGACTAGTCTACTATCATGCCGTTAGAAAAAATGATCCTCTCCCATCTCAAGACTTTCTAAAATATTTTTTCTATGCCGGATACAAACCCATCCCTATCTTATCTTTCGGCCCATTTTACGGAGTTTATCGATCCTTTATTCACAATTCAGATGGAAGTGCGTATCTAATATATAATCTCGCTTCCAGAGTAGGTGGGCGCATTAAACTGACCATTCCACAGGGCCTGATGATAGATATTTCGGCTGGAGTAGATACCTCTAGTTACGCTAAAGCGAACAGTATCGATGGAAAATCAAACGGCGAATGGTATACTATGTATCTAATCTTGCCATTCACGATTTAATAGGGCACAGATTTGGCTTACAAGTCATAGGAAGGGGGGCTCTGGTGAATGTACTCAATGAGGAATTAGCAACTGTGGCTTTAAAGGCTTTTCTTGAAAGCACAATAGAGGTGTTAAGGACGCATGCACAACTCCGTTGTCAGTTACTGCATCCGTATCGGGTTGCTGGAAAAGAATCTCGGCCTTTTGACATCTCGGGAACCAGTACGTTTAGCATAGGTGGAACACAAGGTTTATTCTCTCTTTGTTTACCGAAAACGACATTTTCCTCTCTCATGGAAAAATCTCTCGGCAAAAAATTGACAGACACTCAGGAGTCTCACGCAACTATTGCTGAAATAACCGACCTCATTACCCGGACAGCGTCGAAACCTATTCTAGACAAAACTGAGCATTTCGAAAGCGGATTCTCGAAGGTAGCCGTCGGTGAAAAAATGTCCTTCATTTATGGCTCCGAGTTGCCTATCTACGTATTTCCATTTGGGTCAGACATCGGCCCTTTTCATCTCGAGATTCATCTAAACTCCAATGTTAAAAATCTTGTATTTAGTCCCGGCTTAACTCTTGGTTTGGGTAGATTTAAATTCGATTCAAAAATCCTAATTGTAGATGATGTCCCCACCAGCCGCGAAATTACTATCAAATTCTTACAAGAATTGGGTTTTTCAAATTTCATCGAGGCAGGAGATGGAAAAGAAGCCTGGGAAACCGTGAATAGACAGTCAGATATTGGTTTGATCATATCCGACTGGCACATGCCGGGATTAACAGGACTCGAATTGGTTCAAAAAATTAGGGCCACCAAACGATTCCAAAACTTGCCCATACTCATGGCGACCGGTGAATCACAAAAAGAAGAGGTTCAAAAAGCGATTGAAGGCGGTGTCAGTAATTATATTCTTAAACCGATTACATTACCTGCACTTGAAGAGAAACTCAAAAGGATCAAATGATTGTTTGCCATGTCTTTTGCAACTGTATTGACTCAGATTAGCTCGAGCTCAGACACGAGAGTTCCCATCTGGACTACTACTACAGCAAATGTTTCTTTCGCACGTTCAATTTCTCCGTTGCGAACCCTCTCGTGAAGTTCTTGAACTGTATTCATAACGTCATTCGGATAGAAATTTGCGAGAGATCCTTTCAGAGAATGCACTGCCGCTCTCAGCATTGCTGGATTCGCGGCCTGGAAAGCACCCTCTATTTGAACCTTGAACTGCGGCCATTCCTCTGTAGCAAACATCTTCGATATTTTTCTTAGGAAATTCTGATCACCACCAAGGCGTTCCAAAGCCTTCTCATAGTTGAAAGTTTTAAAATGGTGGGGCTGTGGTTTGTTGGCCTTTTCCTTGTACAGTTTCGACTCCTCTATCTCGTCTGTTGAAGTTATCGAGTCTATTAAATCAACGTTTAACATAGTTTCTCTCGATTCTGTCTCAAATTTCTGAGACATACTGGCAATTACGGATACCAAGTTTTCCGCCAAATTTCGCATCGACGAAGCATATTCGCGCTGTGCTGGAGTGAGATCCGTTTTAAGAACTATATCAAGCATCTCAACAAGACCCGCCATTGGGTTTCGAACATCATGACTCATAGCTTCCAAAAGACACGACTTTGCGCGCTCGGCTACCTCAGCCGCTTGCTTTGCTACTTTGAGATTTTGTTCGATTTGTTTTTCAAATGTGACGTCTCTGAAAATCACAATGCCGCCCTGAACTTTGCCCTTCTCATTTAAAAGCGGTTGTCCGCTCACACTGAGCAAGACACCCTCTGGTCTACTAGGACTTCTCAAAAATTCGAGATCATCCTTCATTTTTTCTCCTCGGAGGGTTCGGGCTAGGGGTAGTTCCTCAACGGGATACGGGGTTATTTGATCTGCCAAATATATCTGATCTAGAAACTTTTCACGATTCAGTGTGGTCAAATGGACATTTTTCTGCAGCTTTCCAATCCCCGTCAGTTGATCCGCAGCGAGATTGAACATAACTAGTTTGCCTTCCGCATTCGCAACGGCAACTCCTTCACTAATATTGTTCAGAATTTTTTTAAGTACGTCTCGAGATAGTTTTGGACCCTTTCCGGCATCCTGACGGGAGCCAATACCCGAAATACTGCTATTCCGGTCACTAGCACTAGAAGTGCTTTGCTTCTTCCTGTTACGAACGGAATTATTAGAAAGATTTCTATTCATTCTCTTATTATAGAATGCCCAAATTCCCTTCAGCACATGTGTAGAAAATGACTCATAAACCGTAAACTAAGCTAGTTTTATATAGAAATAGCAATAGTTCCATATAGTTATACAGGTTTCCGAGAAAAATCCCGATTTCCCAGTATCAATGCAAACTTAATCATAATAATGTTAAATAATATATAAATAACACCATATGAAACAAACAACTCTTAATTATATAAAGCGTCGATTTTAGTCGCCCCATCCTGCATCATTATAATAGTAAAAGTTCAGAACAAAGAAATTGTAGTTATTATTGTATTTTTTGCCTAATTTAATAGAATAGGTAAAACATAAAATCATCACTTTAAGAAGAGGGCCAGGTCCTTTGAAAAAGCTTATAGCGTTGCTTCCGTTGCTGGCCATCTCGATGCATTCTGCGTTCGCCAATAGCTATAAGATTAATTACCTATTGGAAGTAGGAAGTACTAAGCCCCTAGCCGGAGCCATTACAGTGGAAAAAGACAAAACCACATCCATCTCTCTAGAGGATTTTACGATAAAACTGGTTCTCACTGAAAAGGGTGCAAAAACCGTTAAAATTAGCGCTGACATTTGGGAAAATTCAGAATCTAACTTGCACAAGCAAATCGGCACTTGTGCTTTAATCACCAAACTCAATAATACTGCGAAAATTACGGAAATAAAACGCAACGCACAATATAGCTTAACAGTGACGCCTAAAAGAGTACCGTAAGCCAAACCGATGATTTTACGCATCCTATTAAGATTTATAGCTTTTATACCGAGAATAAATACGTAAATTTATACACTTATATACGTCAATCAATGTAGGCGATAGAGAGCACTTAATGGGTAATTTCGAAAAGCAAGCCCTTGTATTATCTGTTCAAGAATGCCTGTATGCTATCCCGTTAGACCTAGTGCAGCGGGTTGTACCTGCTGCCGAGATTACCCCTATACCGGATTCTTCGACGACGATATCTGGACTTATCAACTTATCCGGCGATTTAATTCCAGTTTTGGACATGCGGCAACTTCTCCTCCAAACTCACCAAGACGTCCAACTTTCTGATCAATTCATCATTATTCAAATTAAAGAACGAAAAGTCGCCCTTTGGGCCGATTTCGTGGTTGGAATTGTTGAGACGGTTGATACTGATTTCATTTCTATAGACACACTGGCTACTACAACTACCAAAAGAATCAGTGATAAAGCAATGAAGCTGAATGAAAAGATTGTATATCTTATTGATGTAGTCCGCTATTTGGAAGAGGTCTTCCAATGACATCGGGATTTCCATTTAAATCTTCGCCTCGAAAACTCTCTATACCGGAACCCCTTCTCAACCAAGCCAACCAAACAATCAGTCAGAAACTGGGTTTACTTTTTCCTCAGGAACGCTTAAGCGATTTGGAGCGTGGAATTTTGGAAGCTAGTGCTGAGCTCGGAATTGCAGACGTGCAAACTTTCGTCGAACAATTGAATAACTCACCATTCCATTCAAAGTATGTTCAGATATTAGCCAAATATTTGACGGTGGGTGAAAGCTATTTTTTTAGAGATGCAAGGGGTCTCCGGATTTTTAAGAAATACGTAATCCCGGAAATCCTAGCGTCCCGTACAGGCGGTCAAAAAGCTCTAAAAATCTGGAGTGCGGGCTGCTGTCGAGGTGAAGAGCCCTATTCCCTTGCCATGATTCTAAAGAAACTTATTCCAGACTTAAATTCGTGGAATCTGACTCTCCTTGGTACCGATATCAATTCTGATTTTTTGAAGCTAGCCTTCCGTGCAAAGTATGATGAATGGGCCTTTAGGCGGACACCTGCCGCTGTTAAGAAGACCTATTTCAAACAGTCCGGCAAAAACTACTTTGAACTTTCCGGTGAAATTAGAGGAATGGTAAAATTTTTCTTTCTCAATCTGGTTGATGACATATTTCCTTCGCCTATCAATGAGACAAATGGCGTCGATATCATTTTTTGCAATAATGTATTAATGTACTTCCATCCCGAGCTGGCAAAAAAGGTAGTGAAAAAATTTTGGTATTGTCTGAACGAAGGCGGGTGGTTATTTGTTGCTGCCCCGGAAGTTTCGCAAACTCTCTTCTCTGAATTTACGCCTGTCAACTTCCAGGGGACCACTCTTTATCGAAGAATAACGGGAATAGCAAAGCAAGAGAAAGAACGAATATCAGCAGTTCCAATATATTCGGAAATCCCAGCACGGCTCAGTCACGAAGTAGAAGCGGTAGGTTTACCTTTGAGAGAAAGCCCACCGATAGAACCAGCTCAGGTAGAAAAGCAGGAAGAAGAAGTGGCTCCCTACGCCTTAGCTGAAAAATACTTTCACGAAAATGATTATAATAGGTGTGAAGCGATTGCTGCTTCCCTAGCGGTCAATTCGAATGACGTTCAAGGTAAGAAGCTCATGGCCAAACTCTGTGCGAATTTTGGCAAAATGGATGAATCACTCCAGTGGTGCAAAAGAGCCATTCAAGTAAATAGTCTTGATGCGAGTGTTCATTATTTGACCGCCAGTATTCTTCTGGAGCGAGGTCAGATCGAAGAAGCAATTCAATCTCTGCGACATACCCTTTATTTGGACCAAAATTTCGTTCTTGCCCATTTTTCATTGGGTTCTCTTTTGAGAAATAAACAAAAATTATTAGAAGCAGATCGGCACTTAAGAATAGCATTTCAATTAATTAAGGATTTAGACATTGATTTCGTTTTACCGGAATCAGACGGAATGAGTGTCGGTTATCTCCGGGAACTACTCTCCTCCCTCCTTCAGACAGAAACAGCAGAAAAAAGGCGGGTGCGCGTTGGACGATAAAAAGAAGGATATTTTGAGAGCTAGAGCCTTAGCGCTAGCAAAAACGCCCCGCTCAGAGGATATAGGCGCGGATCAAACCATCGAGGTCCTGGAATTTGCACTTGGAAACGAACGGTACGGCTTCGAAACAAAGAATACTAATGAGGTTCATCCCCTTCGAATGTATACGTCGTTGCCGGGTACGCCTCCATTTATTCTCGGCATAATGAATCTACGTGGTCAAATTCTCTCCATTTTTGATTTGAGTAGATTTCTCGAACTGCCATTGACAAATGGGTCTTCTTCCGATGACACGAATCGGAAGGTAATCGTGGCGCGAACAGAAGGGCTCGAACTCGGTATTCTCGTCGATTCGGTATTCGGGATCAAAAGAATTAAAACAACGGAGCTTGAAACCTCATTACCTTCCTTAACCGGAAGACAGAGTGAGTTTCTCTCCGGTGTAACACAAGACCGCATTACTATTCTCAATTTGGAAAAACTACTTAGAAATAAAGACATTATTGTCGGTGGATGAAAAAGTATGAAAAATGTGGATGATAGAATACTTGCAAAACTGCTAGGAACCTTTCAAGAAGAAGCTGAAGAGCACTTAAAAAAAATCACATCCTCTTTAATGAATCTAGAAAAAGGAGACAAGAACTCTGCAACGCCTGTTCTTGAAATCATTCTCCGGGAACTTCATAGCCTTAAAGGTGCCGCCAATACCATAAACGAAGCGCGCATCGAGTCCATCTGCCAGGCCCTGGAAAGCGTCTTTATAGCTATTAAAAGTGATAAATTGAATCTTTCCTCAAATAGTTACGATATTCTCTATAAGACGCTATCTTACCTAGAACAAATAAATCAGACGGTTGCTAACCCCGTAAAGGATGAAAGGGAAGGATCCAAGGACCATCTTGAAATTCTTAACCTAATAACACGCTTAACTAGCTCTGAAATATCGGATCAAGGCCCTGGCCATCAGGCAGACCACAAAATTCGCCAAAAACTTGAAAAAGCACGCGATAAAACAACCGAGAAAGTACGATTAATAACCGTAGCCGGTGGAAACAGCGGCAACAACAACGACAGTAGAAATACTCCGCAAAAGCATGTTGAAATGCCAGAACACAGCTCCAAGACCGTTCGCATTGCAGTAAGTCGGCTTCTGTCGATTCTCCTTCAGGCAGAAGAAATGCGCGCAATTGGTCTTGGCATTCAACAGCGGGCGCTAGAGTTGCGCGAACTTGAAGAGCTTCTAAAATCTAGGGAAACCGAAAAAGCGGTCCAGGACAGAGTTTCACGCCTGCGTAAGGCAACGGAAGGTGAATATCGCTCCTGCCGAACCATGTTGAATACACTTCTTGACGATATGCGGAAAGCCGTTATGTGCCCATGCTCTTCCCTGCTCGAAATCTTTCCGAAACTAGTCCGGGATTTGTCTCATGACTTGGGAAAGAAGATCGATGTCATTATCGAAGGAGGCGATATTGAGATTGATCGCCGAATTTTAGAAGAGGTTAAAGATTCGTTCATTCATCTCCTGAGAAACGCCGCTGACCACGGTATTGAACCGGAGGGGATCCGACTCAAAAAAGGGAAACCAGCTATTGGAACCATAAAAATAACCGTCTCACCAAAGAATGAAGATGCTGTTGAATTTTTAATTAAAGACGATGGAGCAGGTATTGTTCCTCTGCGGGTTGCAACTAGCGCGTACAAGACGGGTTTGATCTCGAAAGAACAGATTAATCAAATTAACGCTGAACAGGCGATTCAGCTGATGTTTAAATCCGGAATATCAACGGCTCCTCTTATTACAGAACTATCGGGCCGAGGTCTCGGGTTGGCCATTGTGCAAGAAAAAATAGACGCTTTAGGTGGAACAATTAAAGTCGAAACCACCCCGGATCAGGGAACTAGTTTTAGAATTCAGCTGCCTTTATCATTTTCGACTTTTAGAGGCGTTTTGGTAGACGTGGCTGATCAAAAATTTGTTTTTCCCGCTGCAAATATCGAACGAGTATATCGACAAAAGGAGAGCGACATAAAAACAGTAGAAGGTAAGGACACCATCGTCTTTGAAAATCGGACAATTTCCTTGGCTTCGTTGTCCGCATCTTTAAAAATACCCCAAAAAAAACCTACAGTCCGCCAGGGTCAGTCTTTTTCCGAAAGTAACCAGTATTTTCCTATGGTAATATCCAAAGTGGGAGAAAAACGCGTCGCATTTCTAGTTGATCGTATTTGGAACGATCAGGATATTCTAGTGAAAAAATTGGGGCCTCAGCTCAAGCGGGTACGAAATATCGCCGGCGCCACGATTTTGGGAGATGGACAAGTCGTACCTATTCTCAATGTAAACGATCTCATGGTCGGGGTATCCGAAGCCTCATCCGGCAATATTGTTGATAATGGTGGCGGTGGTATTTCAGACGAAGGAACAAAAATTAAATCGATATTGGTTGTGGAAGATAACGTGACATCACGTACTCTTCTTAAGAACATTCTCGAATCAGAGGGGTACATGGTAAAAACAGCGAAGGACGGATTGGAAGCCTTCTCGGCTTTGCGCACTGAGAATTTTGACTTAGTAGTCTCTGACATTGATATGCCAGGGATGAATGGGCTCGACTTGACTGCGAAGATCCGCGCGGACAAACACTTAAGTGAACTGCCGGTTATTCTCGTCACTGCAAATGAGGCACGTGAAACCAAAGAAAAAGGCATTGAGGTAGGAGCCAATGCTTATATTGTGAAAAGCCGCTTTGATCAGACGAATTTGTTGGAGATCATTCGAAGGCTGGCCGCATGACAGACTGCCCGACAGGCCACAACTTTCGCAATCCCATCAGAGTCCTCATTGTTGAGGATCAATCTACCGTCCAACAACTCCTTATTCACATTCTTTCTTCTGATCCCCACATTCGTGTAGTAGCCGTGGCAAAAAATGGGGAAGAAGCTATTGAGGCGGTCAGCGAAAATAGGCCGGACGTTATTACTATGGATATTCACATGCCAAAGCTCGGAGGAATTGAAGCTACTCGAGCGATTATGAGTACACATCCGACCCCTATTGTCATCGTTAGTGGTAGTTTAAATACAGAAGAAAGGGATGTCGCTTTTGATGCAATTCAGGCAGGGGCTATTAGTGTAATGGAAAGACCGAAAGGCATCGGTCATTCGCAATTTGAAAAAACAGCAGCGGAACTCATCCAAACCGTTAAACTTATTTCAGAAATTAAAGTCGTCAGACGTTGGGGTGCAGACTGGATGAATTCTGCGAAGAGTCCTTCACCTGCGATTAATGGGCATCCGAGAGACATCAAGATAGTGGCGATAGGCGCCTCTACAGGAGGTCCCCCGGTATTAAAGACCATCCTATCTGCGCTTCCTTCCGATTTTCCGGTCCCCATACTCGTTGTTCAACACATGTTGGGAGGGTTTGTGGAAGGATTTTGCGAGTGGCTGAGTAAAACGTGTCAACTGGATGTTCACATCGCAAAAAATGGGGAAAGACTCCGACCAGGACACGTCTATTTAGCACCAGACGGTTACCACCTTGGAGTAGACAGCACAGGATTTATTTGTCTCAAACAAAACCCCCAAAAGGAAGGCATCTGTCCTTCGGTTTCGTTCCTTTTTCGATCCGTTTCGGCAATATTTCGTCAAAATTCGGTAGGAATTCTTCTGACTGGAATGGGAAAAGATGGTGCTGAGGAATTAAAAGAAATGAAAGAGAAGGGTGCAGTCACCATTGTTCAAAATCAGGATACATCGGCAGTTTTTGGAATGCCAGGGGAAGCCATTAAACTTGGAGCAGCGAATTACGTCCTTCCTCCCGATGGAATTGCGGAGATATTAAAATATTGTGTCAACCAAACGAAAAAGAGTAAAATGATCTGATAAGTGGCGCATGCTGTCTAAGGGGGATGAAATGCGAATTTCCTTAAGAAAATGGGTAAGTATTTCATTAGGATTAATCGGTCTTTTGTTATCTGTTGTAGTCATCATAAGCTATGCTGGCACCGCAAAATTCATCGAAACGATGAAAGAAGTGGATCACTCGCACCAGGTGCTTCAAACAATCGAAGCAGTATTGCTACAAATGACTAACTTGGAAACAGGACAACGGGGATATCTTCTTGTTGCTGATGACAATTATCTTCAGCCTTATAACAATTCATTGCACCGAATTGATCAAGTCGTTCGAGAACTGCGGCGCCTGACTAGCGATAATTCTCATCAGCAGCAGCGACTAGATCAAATGGAGCCGCTCATCCAAGAAAAAATAGGAGAACTTAAGGAGACGATCGAACTTCGAAAATCGGGTCTCGAAAATGCGCTTAAACTTGTCCGCTCTAATAAAGGTAAGCTATTCATGGACGAAATTCGGAAAATCGCCACCGAAATGGAATCGGAAGAACGCGATCTCTTGGATCAACGTCAAACGCAAGAGATTCAAGCCTCTCGGACAATCTACGTTATTCTACTGACAGGTCTTCTCTTTGGCTTGGGTGGCCTACTTGCACTCTATGGTTTTAGTGTAAGAAGAGTAATTAGCCCGATTGAAGAGACCACCAACGTTCTGAACAGTTCATCAAGCGAAATTTTAGCATCGGTCAGTCAAATGTCTGCTGGTGCCAATGAAACAGCTACAGCAGTCAGTCAAACTACGGTTACTGTAGAAGAAGTTAAACAGACCACCCAAGTCACAAGTCAAAAAGCAAAAAGCGTTTCTGAGACGGCAAAGAAAGCAACTGAGGTTGCTGTCAGTGGAAGAAAGTCAGTCGATGTTACTATTCAAGGAATGAATGAAATAAAAAAACAGATGGACTCGATCGGCGAGAATATCATGAAGCTAAATGAGCAGGGCCAGGCCATTGGAGAAGTTATTGCCACGGTTGGCGATCTAGCGGAACAAACAAATTTACTTTCCGTAAATGCCGCAATCGAAGCCGCAAAGGCTGGGGAACAAGGCCGGGGTTTTGCTGTGGTCGCTCAGGAGGTAAAAGCTCTTGCAGAACAATCAAAGCAATCCACTATCCGGGTACGGACTCTCTTAAATGAAATTCAAAAAGCGACAGGCGCGGTGGTGATGTCAGCCGAACAGGGCAATAAGGTCGTGGAAGCGGGGATGCGACAAGCACTGGCTTCCGGGGAGGCTATCCGTACTCTATCAGATAGCATTTCTGAGGCAGCGCAGGCTGTGATCCAAATTGCAGCATCGGGCCAGCAGCAAACGATTGGAATCGATCAGGTAGCAATGGCTATGGAAAATATTAAACAAGCAACCAGTCAAAACGTAGCAGGAACCAAACAGGTGGAAATAGCCACGTTGAATTTAACAAAGCTCAGTTCCAACCTTAAAGATTTATTAGCTGACTAATTGGCTAAGTAACTGAATGGCTACACGATGAGAACGGGAAACGCGAAAAAAATTTTGGTGGTCGAAGATAGCGCTACTCAGGCGGAATTTATTAAATTCAACCTTGGAAGTACTTATGAAGTTTTTCTTGCACGCGACGGCGTCCAAGGCTTGGAGCAGGTAGCTGCGGTTCGACCCAATTTAATTATCTCAGATATCAATATGCCCGAGATGGACGGGTACGAATTCTGTAAGCGTGTAAAAGCCCATGAGCAGTGGAGCAAAATTCCTGTGATTCTTTTGACATCATTTTCTGAAATGATGGACGTGATTAAAGGTCTTGAATGCGGTGCAGACTATTTTATTACAAAACCCTATGAAGTCGGGCTACTGCTTTCAAGAGTTAGTTGGGCGCTTTCAAATCAGAATCTCGTAAGCGACGAACGCGAAGATGGAGTAGAAGTTGTTTATTGCGGGAATAAATACCGCATCCAATCAGATCGAGCACAAATTCTGAATCTTCTACTGTCAACGTTCGAGGCAACAGTACAAAAAAATAGTGAACTCATTAAAGCCCAAAACGAGTTAAAAGCAAAAATTTCAGAACTGATCGAGGCTCGAGAAGATGCGCTGGCCGGAACACGCGCGAAATCCGCTTTTCTCGCAGCAATGAGTCATGAAATTCGCACTCCGATGAACGGAGTGATAGGAATGGCCAGGCTCATGCTGCAGACCGGCCTCACCGACTCTCAAAAAGACTACATGGAGACTATCCATACGTCGGGCGTGATATTACTTACACTGATTAATGATATTCTTGACTATTCAAAAATTCAGGCAGGTAAACTGACGTTTGAGTCTATACCATTCTCACCCCGTACCATTTTAGAAGAGGTTGCGGAACTCTTGGGCGCTGGAATTCAGGCAAAAGGACTAGAATTAGTTTATATAGTCGACAAAGATGTTCCTGATACGCTTCACGGAGATCCAGGGCGACTGCGACAGGTAATAATGAATCTCATCGGCAATGCCTCAAAATTTACCGAAAAAGGCGAAATTCTGATTCAAGCAAAACCCTTCGAAACCGGTACAAAGGGCGATTTCGGTATTTCATTTAGTATTAAAGACACCGGTATCGGAATGAGCCAAAAGACCATCTCTTCGCTATTTCAACCCTTTAATCAAGCCGATGCGCAGATAACTCATAAATATGGAGGAACAGGACTTGGATTAGCAATCTCCAAAGACCTCGTAGAAAGAATGGGCGGCTCTATACAGGTGGAAAGTGAGCCGGGAAAAGGATCCACTTTCACATTTACTACACGTTTTAAACTGAAAAAATCGGATCAAACCAAGCCACAAAAATCAAATGGGGACGAGTTGGCTAACCGACGTGTTCTGGTGGTTGAAGACAATTATGTTGTCCGAAAATTTATTGCTGCCCACCTCGCCTCTTGGAAGATGACTCCCTCTGTTGCGGAAAATGGGAAAAAAGCACTTGAACTAATTGATGAGGCTTTCAGAGAAAAGCAGCCTTTTGCAATAGTAATTACCGGAATTCAGATGAGTGACATGAATGCCTCCGCTTTTTGTCAGAAGATCAAATCGAAAAATGGCGGACAGAGCATCCCCGTCGTCCTCTTGAGCCCCAGCATCGGTCATACCGCCAGCCTCAGCGCTGATCTTTCAAGTGATGCTACTAATTCTAGTCCTGGTGCGACGGTACGCAGTTCCCATCAAGAGTTTGCTGCTATATTGGAGAAACCGTTGCGTCCTTCTCGACTTTTCAATAGTCTCAATTTATTATTAGTAGGGAACCGTGATGAATTGTTAGGAAAGAGCAATAAACCCCGTAAGTCTGCTGTGGTTTCCATTTCCAAAGGGATCCGCATTCTTGTCGTCGAAGATAACCAAATTAATCAGAAGGTAGCGCTAAAAATTCTGGAAAATCAGGGCTACGCAGCAGATGCCGTCGCAAACGGAGTTGAAGCAGTCGAAGCCGCAGCTCGGATCCCCTATGACGTCATATTTATGGATTGCCAGATGCCAGAGATGGATGGTTACCAAGCAACCCAAATAATACGTAAATCTGAAACAAAGCGGGCCTCCATTATTGCACTCACTGCCGAAGCCTCAAAAGAAGATCGTCAAAAGTGCATAGATGCAGGCATGGACGATTACCTATCTAAACCTATTCTTATTGAGGATCTGATAGCGATTCTGGATAAATGGCTTAAACCGAATAAGAATAAGGTTCAAGCACGACATGCAAAAAAATAAATTGAAGTCTATTTACAGTGACTCGTCCGGTCTGATTACGAGACCTGTCGTAATTCAGCTCATAGTCAAAATATAATTTATTCTCCTTAAGGAACAAGTCGTTCGCTTTTATTTTTAGCATTCCTTTCTTTGACAAACCAATCACTCTGCGAAGTTTATTTGACGTCCCAAATTATGATGTTAGGATTGCTCTACAATGCAAATCTTTAGATGGAACATAAAATTCGTTCTTCAACTAGTACTTTTTGCTTTTCTCTGTTTGAGTTTCACTCCATCGATTACGAACGCAGGTGAAGATTCAAATGACGAGTACGCCGTCAAAATACATGGATTTGCGAGTCAGGGGTTCATTTATAGTATTAGTAATAATCTCTTCTCTCTCAGCGCAAAACACGGAAGTTTTGATTTAACTGAGGTAGGACTGAACTTTACGAAAAAGTTATCGGATCAAGTGAGTACCGGCATTCAACTATTCACGCGACGACTTGGGTCAACTGGAGACTTCGATGCAAAGGTGGATTGGTTTTACCTTAATTATCGATTCTTAAATAATTATGGAATGCGAATAGGGCGAACTAAAATTCCTTTTGGACTCTACAACGAGATCAACGACACAGATTCAGCCCGAGCGAACATACTCATGCCTCAATCCATCTATCCAGCAGCTAATCGCGATTTTCTCTTAGCGCAAAATGGCTTTGAACTATACGGATATCAAAATATAGACGATTTCGGAGCGCTAGAACTGCGTCTCTATGCTGGAACTATTTTCCTAGACGCCATCACTGTAAGCTCTACCTCCTCTACATTTTCAAACATCAATGTACCCTATTTATTTGGTGGCAGGCTTATGTGGGAAACTCCCGTTGCAGGACTAAGAACTGGCGTAAGTTTGCAATCACTCCGTCTGGATTTTAATGCCGCCCTTCCCTCTGGTATACTCAGAGGCACGAGCCTCGACAGCATTCCTGCCCTGATTTGGGTTGGATCCGTTGAATATAATCATGACAATCTTCTCATTGCTGCCGAGTACAGTAAATGGAACGAAAGGCTCTTGGTCTTTACACCAATCGATTTCAATTTGGCCGTCGTCTCTGAAAGAATGTATGCAATGGTCGCATACAGATTCACCAGTTGGTTTCAACCCGAAATCTATTACTCATATCTTTTTAATGGTGTTGGTATTGATCGCACCTTACCAGAAAATCATAGTAAAGATCTGGCATTAGCTCTACGTTTTGACCTCACGCAAAATTGGATTTTGAAAGCCGAAGGACACTACGTTAATGGGACGGTGGGTCTCAGTTCAGCACTCAACAATGGACAGGCTATAGGTGCCATGCAACCCAACTGGGGGTCGTTCCTTCTTAGAGCAACAGGGTACTTCTAAACTTTATGGATAGACTAAAACATAATATGAAACGTACTATTTTTTTAACTACCTTATTCTCAATTGGGGTCTCACTCAATCCGGCGTTCTCAGGGGAAAAATGGAAATTCAAGATCGTGATAAATTCAGAGAATCCGACTAGGAAAATAGACCGGAAATTTCTATCTGACCTATTCCTAAAGAAATCCAGTCAGTGGAAAGATGGGGAACCAGCAATTCCAGTGGATTTGCCGATGGAATCGCCTACTCGTAAGGATTTTTCAGACGAAGTCTTGGACCGCTCCGTTGATGCAGTTAAGAACTATTGGCAACAGATGATCTTCTCTGGAAGAGAACTACCACCGCCCGAATTGAAGACAGATCAGGCAGTTATCAAATATGTCATCAACAACAAGAACGCAGTAGGTTACGTTTCCGATGGGACTGAAGTAAGCGGAGCCAAAGTACTGCAAATAGGTGAGTAAACCACTAATGGCCACATGAACCAAATTGCTGTTTGTTTTCAGCGCTGGCGTGAGTCTCACGTCGAATTTCCCGGATCTAGACTAATTCGACGCATCTATTCGTTTATAGTTCAAATATAATTTATTCCATCCAGACGCCAACGTCCACGTTAATTGGGAAATACTTTTTTTTGTCGAAAACCCCATAGTGCGAAGATAATTTGACGTCAGAAATTATGATGATAGGATTGCCTTACAAATGCAAATCGTCATAAGAAAAATGAAACTGTTTTTTCGAATAATTATTTTTGTTTTTACATATTTAAATTTGGTTTCATCGATGGTAATGGCTAGCGAAGACTCAAGTGACGAGTACGCCATCAAAATACACGGATTTGGTAGTCAAGGTTACATTTATACTACTAGTAATAATCTCTTTTCTCTCAGTTCTAAACATGGAAGTTTCGATTTAACCGAGGTAGGGCTGAATTTTACGAAAAAGTTATCGGATCATTTGAGTACAGGGATTCAACTATTCACCCGACGACTGGGATCAAACGGAGATTTCGATGCAAAGATAGATTGGTTCTACCTCAACTATCGCTTTTTGAGTAACTACGGGATTCGCGTTGGCCGTACGAAAATTCCTTTTGGTCTTTACAACGAAATAAACGATACAGATTCGGCTAGAGCGAATGTATTAATGCCTCAATCGATCTATCCAGCGGCAAATCGTAACTTTCTATTGGCGCAGGATGGTGTCGAACTCTACGGATATCAGAATTTAAATGACTTTGGAGCACTTGAGTTGCGCCTTTATTTGGGAACTATTTTTATCGACACTATTAATGTAAATTCTACTGCCACTCTATTTTCAAACATTAACGTACCTTATTTGTATGGTGGACGACTTATGTGGGAAACTCCGGTGGCAGGACTACAAGCCGGCGTGAGTCTTCAATCAATTCGTTTAGAATATAATATGACCTCTTCCTCGGGTGTTCAGAGTTATGTTAATCTTCCAGCTTTGCTATGGGTCGCCTCAGTTGAATACAATCATGATAGTCTTCTCCTTGCTGCTGAGTACAGCAAGTGGAATCAAGAGCGATCCACCATTTCACCAATTAGTCTTGATGTGACTGCAATTAGCGAAAGAATGTATGCACTAGCCGCATACAGATTCACTGAATGGTTTCAGCCGGAAATCTATTATTCTATCTATTATCCTAACACTAGTACGGATCGGAGTCTGACACAAAATCATAATCGAGACCTAACGTTAGCCCTGCGTTTTGACCTCACGCAGAATTGGATCTTAAAGGCCGAAGGACATTACATTAACGGGACCGCAAGTCTCAGTTCCACGCTCAACAATGGTCAGGCTATAAGTACTCTGCAACCAAATTGGGGCGCCTTTCTTCTAAGAGCAACAGGGTATTTCTAAAATTTATGGATAGACTAACATATATTATGAAGCATACTCTTTTAACTACGCTATTCTGGATCATGGTCTCATTAAACCCAGCGTACTCAGGAGAAAAGGGGAAATTTAAGATCATAGTAAATCCAGACAATCCAGCCGAAACAGTAAATAGAAAATTTCTAGCCGACCTATTTCTAAAGAAAGCCGCTTTTTGGGACGACGGGCAACCAGCAGATCCGGTAGACTTACCCATGGATTCGTCTACACGCAAAGCTTTTTCGAAAGAAATTCTAGATCGTCCTTTAGATGCGGTGAAGAATTATTGGCAACAGATGATTTTTTCTGGCCGTGACCTACCCCCTATCGAATTGCGATCAGAGCAGGCGGTGATCAAATATGTCATTAGCAACAAGAATGCAGTAGGTTACGTTTCCGATGGAGCTGATATAGACACCGCTAAATTATTAAAAATAGAATGAGAGTGATTCACAAATGACTGTACGAGCTAAATTACTTCTCATATTCAGTTTTATCTTTATTGGTTTTGCAGTCAACCTTGTTTCAATTAGCCTGGAATCGCGTAAGGTACAACAAAAACTCGATGAAATTCAAAACTCCTATATTCCCAAAATCATTCTTGGGCCCAAATTAAGAAATAGTTTTGAAAGCGTAGGAAGAACCCTACAAGATGCTATTACTGCGTCCGATAAAGATACACTTGAGCGAACAAAAGGATTTAAGGAAAACTTCTTAAATGATCTTTCCAAAAATAATAGTTCCCTTCCCAAAGACGCAGAAGCTCAGCTAAAAACTGCTTTTGAAGAATATTGGGAAACTGCATACGAGGTATCTAACCGTATACTCAATAGAGAATCGGGACCAGCCGTCACACAAGCAACAGTGTCGATGCAATCCAAACATGCGAAGATAGATAAACTTCTCACAGACCTCTTGTCATACGACCCTATGGGCTTAGCTGAGGCGTTTCTTGCTGCCAGCAACGCACAACAACATGCGTCGCGCAATAATCTTATTATCGGTATTTCGAAGGTAATTATCCTACTCATCTTCTCTTTCGCTTTCAGTCGAAGTCTTATTCGCTCGCTAAACGCTCTCTCCAAAGGATTTGAGCGATTTGGCCAAGGTGATTTCGATCACGCAATCCCGATTAATTCCCATGATGAGATTGCAGTAACAAGCCAATTGGCCAATCAAATGGCGGACCGGCTCAAGGTTCTGTCCCTTGAAAGCAAGAGAAACAATTGGCTACGAGAAGGACAGGCTGGGCTCGCCAGAGAACTTTTCGGCAAAACAAATCCTAGTGATGTCGCTAATCATGCTCTAGAGTTTGTTGCTAGTCATTTAGGCATTCCAATGGCCGCTCTCTACTATACCGAAGGCCAAATTCTAAACTTATTAGGCCACTATGCGCTGCCTGAACTAGAAATTCCCGGCAAACCACCTCACGGGTTCCACCCTGGAGAGGGTCTCGTAGGGCAGGCTGCCCTCAAGGACGAAATTCTGATTATTAAACAGATACCTTCGAATTTCTGGTCCATTCATTCAGGTTTGGGGCATGCGGTCCCAAACACACTCATCCTATCGCCACTGCGGTATTTAGGAAAAACGACTGGAGTATTGGAACTAGCACTATTTTCACCCTGGCCCGAGCCTCACGGCGAATTTCTTAATTTTATTCGAGACTATTTACCCATTGCCATTGAGTCTGCCATCAACAACCAAACTATGGAGCGATTGCTAGGCGAAACACAGAACCAGGCTAAAGCCCTTACAGAAAAAGAAGAAGCCCTCCGAACTTCAAATGAAGAACTTCAAGGACAACAAGAAGAACTTCAACAAGCCAATGAAGAACTCGAAGAACAGAGAGCAATTCTCGAAGTAGAAAAAGAAAAGCTTGAAATGTTGACAGTTGAACTCGAAAAAACGAAAAATGAAGCTTTAGCGAAGTCACTAGAGGCTCAGGAAGCCAGCCGCCACAAGTCTGAGTTCTTAGCGAACATGTCCCACGAACTACGAACGCCACTCAATGGCATCATGGTTCTTTCACAACTCATGACGGAAAATCAGGATAAGAATCTCAATGAAAAGCAGATCAACAATGCTCAAGCGATCTACTCTGCTGGAAGGGACTTGTTAGGCCTAATAAACGACATCCTGGATCTCTCGAAGATTGAAGCAGGTAAACTGGAAATATTTCCAGAAAAATGCACAATCTCTGATTTCGTTCGTCGAATTGGAGAACTTTTTGAACAGCAAGCAAAAGCCAAGAATCTCGCCCTCGTGATTGATGTTGAAGACAATACCCCGTCTACAGTGACCACTGACTTCAGAAGAGTCGAACAAATATTGAGAAACTTACTTTCGAACGCAATTAAATTTACCGAACAGGGCCAAATTAAGATCCTATTTTTCCGACCTGATCCCAGTCACCCTCTGCCTCAACCACTGGCCGCCATTCCAGTGGTTGGAATTTCTGTCATAGACTCGGGCATTGGAATCCCTATAGATAAGCAAAAGACGATTTTCGAATCCTTCAAACAACTCGACAGCTCAGTCAGCAGAAAGTATCAAGGTACTGGATTGGGCTTAACAATTTCGTTGAACCTAGCACGACAGCTGGGAGGACAACTCCATGTTCAAAGCAAACCAGGAGAAGGAAGTACTTTCACTGTTTACCTACCTGACAGCAAAATACCCACTGAAATAAAAGAAATAAATAACAACAAAATAAGTCGTACTATTCACAAGACGGAAAATACCCCAGCTCCCCTTACCTATGAAGAACAAAAGCGGGCTGAAGTTTTAGCAGCGGACCTTTTTGATGGGAAAACAATTTTAGTGGTAGACGACGACATTCGCAATATCTATGCCTTGCGCGAAGTGATCTTACCAACAAAGGCTAAAGTGCTGAGCGCTAACACTGGTAAAGAAGCTCTGGACCTACTTGATAAGGGGGAACAAATCGATCTAATTATTATGGATGTGATGATGCCCGAAATGAGTGGCCTGGAAGCAATCCAGATCATTAGAAAGAATATAAAATACACATCCACTCCCATCATCGCTATTACCGCCAAAGCAATGAAAAAAGACAAGGAAGATTGTCTCGAAGCCGGGGCCAGTGACTATCTCTCCAAGCCTGTCAATGTGAAAGAGCTCATCTCATTGCTTCGAGTGTGGCTCTCAAATATCAGATGAATGCCCCCGATTTCGAAGATAATGAAATTGATCGCATCTTGGGGGCGATCTTTGATCGGTATGGATATGATTTTCGGAATTACGCTAGATCTTCGCTTAAGCGACGTATGGCGAATTATGGCCGAAAGCATTCTGGATTAACCGTCGCAGAAGTAATACAGAAATTGACGACCGATAGAATTTCATTTAGAGATTTTTTAAATGATATAACAATCTCTACGACTGAGCTTTTTCGAGAACCAAATTTCTTTGTTTCTTTCAGAGATCGGGTTGTTCCCTATCTGAAGACTCTCTCAAAATTCAAAATCTGGCATGCGGGTTGTTCTACCGGGGAGGAAGTATTTTCTCTAGCAATTCTATTGTCCGAACAGGGGCTCTTAGATCGTGCCCTAATCTATGGTACCGATATCAATACCTACGCGGTAGAGAAAGCAAAAACGGGGAAAGTACTCGAGCGAGTTATTCAGCGTGATTCAAAGAACTACGCGACTATCCAGGGAAAAGAAACTCTCGAGAAATACTGGATACCTCATGAAGGATTTCGTACACTCGTACCTGGACTCTTAAAGAAGATTGTTTTTGGGGAACATAACCTGGTAACTGATAGCGCTTTTGGAGAAATGAATGCTATTTGTTGCAAAAATGTTCTTATCTATTTTGGCTCCAGTATACAAAATCGAGCCCTCGAACTCTTTCATTCCTGCTTAGCGGACGGTGGTTTTCTCTGCTTGGGGTCTAAAGAGAGTCTTTTAGGTGCATCCATTGAAAAACAATTTATCGTAGTAGATCCGAGAACAAAAATTTATCAAAAGCTTTCACGAGGCACCATCAATGAACTCGAGTGAGAATACCGTTGAACGTTTAGTTGTTATTGGAGTTTCAGCCGGAGGCCTCAAGGCTTTAAAAGCACTCTTACAGAATCTATCGAAAAACTACCATTTCCCTACGTTGATCAATCAGCATCTTCCCCAAGACAGGACCTCGAATTTGGCCACTATTTTACAAACTTGGACTCATCTCCAAGTTAAGGAAGCAGATGATAAGGAACTTATTCTAAATAACTCTGTCTATGTCGCACCCCCTAACTATCACTTACTAGTCGAGCGTGACCATACTCTCAGTCTTTCGGCTGATGATCCAGAGAACTATGCGAGACCTTCCGCCGATGTCATGTTTGAGTCGGCGGCAGAAGTATTTCAAGATAAAGCTATTGGCATTATTCTTACTGGAGCAAGCGACGACGGGGCTCGCGGCCTATTGCGAATAAAGGAGAGGGGCGGCCTCATCATGGTACAGTCTCTTGAAGAGGCAGAGTTTAAAACAATGCCCTCATCGGCAATCACGTTAACCAAGACGAAAAATATCTTACGGCTTGATGAAATTGCGAAAGCCCTGAGTAGAATAGGAATAAATGAATGAATCAGGGACAACAGGAGCAACTTAACGAACGCACTAAGATTCTGATTGTGGATGATCGCAAAGAGAATCTCGATGTTTTGGAACAAATACTCAATTCCGATCCCTATGAAATTCATAGGGCGACAAGCGGAATGGACGCGCTCAAATTGCTGCTTAAGCACGAATATGCTTGTTGTTTACTAGACATTCGAATGCCTGTAATTGATGGGTTCCAAGTAGCTGAAAGTATTCGACGAGATCGGCAGCTGGAAAATCTTCCCATTATCTTTGTCACAGCAGAACTGGCTGATCAAAAGACCATGTTCAAGGGTTACGAAAAAGGTGCTGTCGATTTTTTGATAAAACCGGTAGAGCCTCTTGTGATCAGAAGTAAAGTAGGAGTATTTTCAGCCTTATTTCAACAAAGAATAGCCCTTGAAAAAGCTCAATCGGAACTAAAGAAAAAGGCGGAAGAGGCCCTCGCGGCAGCTCGAGCGAAATCCCGATTTCTAGCAGCGATGAGCCATGAAATTCGAACTCCCATGAACGGCATTATCGGGATGACCAACCTGATTTTGGATACCGAGCTAGATCCAACTCAAAGAGATTATGCTGAAACAATTGAGACCAGCGGAAAAATTCTTTTGTCACTGATTAATGACATTTTGGACTTTTCTAGAATTGAAGCTGGCAAATTACAATTGGAAAGTATCAAGTTTTCTTTACGTACCATCATGGAAGATATATTTGATTTGCTTGCTCCTGCCATTCAGGGACGAGGTTTGGAATTTTCCTATGATATTGACGAGAAGGTTCCGGACGCATTCGAGGGTGACCCGGGACGATTGCGTCAAATTGTCACAAATTTACTGGGCAATGCTTCAAAATTTACGGAGAAAGGCGAAATTCTGGTTCGAATTAGTGAGATCGAACAAAGTCCTCAAGAAGTAGTTGTTCACTTTGAAATCAGTGACACCGGAATCGGGATTAGCCCCGACGCACAGACCGCTCTTTTTCAACCCTTTAATCAGGCTGATAATTCAATCGTTCGAAAGTATGGAGGTACAGGGTTAGGTTTGGCCATCTCAAAACAGCTCGTGACCGTAATGGGAGGCAAAATAGGAGTTAATAGCAATGTTGGAAAAGGCTCAACGTTTTGGTTCGATGCGAGGTTTAAAAGGAGTGAGGCTTCCGAAGATTATCCGAAGAGCAATGCTTTTAAGGATAAACGGTTATTAGTCGTAGAACCCAATACCAATTACCAAAAACTATTTCTCTCCCATTTCAAAGGTTGGGGTTTAGATGGGACCTGCGCCAGTACTGCAAGGGAAGCCCGTAAATATCTTCAAGAGGCTCAAATCTCAAATAAAATTTATGATTTGATATTTTTCAGCACCAAAACTTCGGACATGAAGGCCTCGGAATTTGCTCATGATCTCAAATCAGATTCTAACTTCAAATCGATACCTATAGCTGCTCTGGCTATTCCCAAAGACCGTCCCGAACTAGATAGCGCTGCACAAGTCTTTGCAGCTATTTTACCCAGACCGGCGCGAAGGTCCAAAATATATGACTGTCTCACATCTCTCTTAACCAATAGCCTGCAATCTGAATCTGGGAAACAACAGCAAAAATCTTTGTCGCCATTAGATTCGACTATTCGAATCTTAGTCGCAGAAGACAATGCGATTAATCAAAAATTGGCCGTTAAAATGTTAGCCAACGAAGGATACATGGCTGACATTGTCTCTAACGGGGTAGAGGCCGTACAGGCCCTCAATCGTACTTCCTATCATCTGGTGTTGATGGACTGCCAAATGCCCGAAATGGATGGCTATCAGGCCACGCAAGCAGTTAGGAAACATGAAAAACAGACAATTAAGGACATTCCTATCATCGCCTTAACGGCCGATGCCATGAAAGAGGATCGCGATAATTGCTTTGCTGTGGGTATGAACGATTACTTGTCTAAACCAATTGAAGTGGAAGAACTCAAAAGAGTTTTGAAAAAATGGCTTCCATCCAAATTAAAAAAATAGAGAGTTCCAATTGCGAAACGAATTATCCCCCGGCATTTTTTAACATACCGGGGGATCGACGGGCTAAATAATAGCTAAATTATAGTGCAGCTTCGACGGTTGCTTGCACCTTGTTCCAGAAATCAGGTCCGGTGGTAGAAGACACTGAAATATCTGGTTTTGCACCTTCATTTTCAATCGTCGAACCATCCAGCCTGAAAATACGAGATGCAGTCATATTCATACGAATCTTGGTGTGCGGAGTGGGGGGCACAGAAATAACATTTCCGCCTGCACCCATCGTCTGTTTTCCTATGAAAGTCGCCAACTGATAATCTTGCATCAGGGTTATGAAGATATCGCACATGCTGGCACACATTTCGTCAGCTAAGATGAACGTCTTGCCGCTCCACGGCTCTTCAGCACCACGCAAAGTTTCTTCTCCAAATGGATAGATAGGAGTAGAATATCTTTGATGACGATCCACATCCTTCAGAAGTGTACTATACACTCTCTTTCCTAAATCACGCACGGATGCATTATGAATCTGCTCAGCACCAACCTTCAACATTCCTAGCCATTCCTCATTTAGCCGCAAAGAAGCCAGATTTGCTTTCACATCTCCCTTCGCAAAAGCCCGGAAAAGCTTGTATCCAGTAGAGATCATGCCGCCACCATTGTGCCGCAGATCGAGAACCAGAGCCTTTACGCCAAGATCCCTCAGTTTCTTAAATGCTCTGGCATAGTCTTCTTCCGATAATTCGCTACAAAAAGACATTCGGATTGTTTCCGTCTGAACTACCGGCTTGCAGGCCAGTCTGCTATACATAAAGTCTTCGATGCGATAGATAGCAATCAGACCTTTTGAGGTTTGACGAAGGTTAAAATTCATATCGTTGAACGTAACGTTGCCACCTTGAGGGTAATCTTGGCCCACCTCGACATCAAGAAGTTCACCAAGAAAAACGTCCATGGAATAGGCCATTTGCATGCGTTGCGTACTGTTAGCTATAGCCCTATTCATGTTTGGTAATCGATCCACACTCCAATCAGATTCTAGTTTCTCTTCTACCAAATAAGTGCCATCACCATTTACCTGTGTGAAGTTCTTTTGAAACAGTCCCGCACCGTTTGAATTATTTGAAACTAGTTCAGACGGGTCGACCTTCAACCAACGCAGAACCGCGGTCATCTCCTTCCCGCCTCTGCTGAATTTCACCGTGGCTTCACCCGTAGGAAGAATTGCAAACTGAAGATTGTTTCTGGTGGTCAGTGCTGAAAATCCAGCGGTCAAATTACTCTCATCCTGTCCCAGATTACGTGATTTAATAATTTCGTTCGCAACAATTTCTTCCGGCGTTTTATTATCTATAGAAAGAATGACGTCACCTGCTAGCACCGGAGAATTTTCACGGAAAAACTTGTCGAAAACTCTGCTCACAACGGCATTATTCTTTCCGTTTTCGATCACACGTTTGGTGGTAAAACCTAAAGTGGAATACATGACGCTATTTCCACTGAGATAAGCGTCTCTCAAAGATATTGCTGAAGTATGACCATCTC